>NZ_CP110009.1:3079122-3404527 GCF_025947305.1 Flavobacterium sp. N3904 | reverse complement strand
ATAAAGAACAGAATAGTTCTCAGAATTGGCTCCTCTTTTGGTCATATCAAATTTAGAAATATTTGATATAATTATTTTTGTATCATCATGCCAATTAGTACTCATCGTTGATCTAAATCCTTGAAAGCCCAAACCTTCCATATTAGATACAGCTCCATTATAAGCATATAATTGCTTTTTTTTGACTGAATTACTTTCTTTTTCTAACATAGATACAACTTGAAAACCTGGTGCGACTGATATGTCTACATTGGGATAATTTTCAATTCCCTCATTCGCTAAATATAGAGGATGACAATTATAAGTACAGGGATCTTTGACTAAAGGACTGTAAGTAATAGTTTCTTTGACACCATTACCAGTTGTTATACTTTTTAAGTTAGATTCTACACTAAAATCCCTTTTCGACTGAAAATAGACAATTACATTTTTTCGAACACAAGCTATTTCTAATTTCTTATTTGGTTGATTCGAATTGTAAAAAATCGGAATTGCATAAGGGTCTAAATTGACTAAATCAACTGCTGTTACAGTTGTTACATTTAGGGTCTCGTTATAATTAAAAGTTCCATTTTTATTATAATTAACAGCAAGCCGCGCAGAACCATAGTTTGTTTGTGCATTTGGAGAATAATTAGAAAGTGAAATTAAATCTGTTTTCCCATCATTATCATAATCCATGGGAATATATCTATAGACAAAATTAGCTGTATTTGGAGGATATGTTGTACCTGGATAATTTTGTTCTTCTTTTATAAAATCGATTCCGTTTGAGGTATATTTGTACCATTCTGTATGACCGTCATTTTTTGAAGCATATTTTGGCATTAAAAAATCGGACTTACCATCACCATTATAATCCCCAATTAGAATAACTTTATCATTTAGTGTTATTTCTAAATCTTGCCTAGTAGTAAGCAAGACAAATTGGTTTGCATCATTTAATGAATAAACTTGTACTTTTCCTGTATCAAAAACAAAAATATCAGACTTACCATCGCCATTAAAATCGGCAACCATGAATTTACTAAATGAAGAGCTTATAATAGTTCCAGACGAAACAACAGAATTGTTTGTTATCCTTTTGTCCAAGTTAACAAAATAACTATTTCCTCCACTACGTATACCAAAACTACTACAGCTACTGGGATTGTAGTTAATTTCTTTTTCTATAACTGTTACATCTGTTAATCCATCACCATTAAAATCACCATTTACATAACTTTTAGGAATATCATAATAAACATTTGTCCATGTAGAATAATCCCCACAAACTTTTGGATATCCATATACAGCTTGCGGAAATTGATAATTCTTTTCGTATTGAAAATAAATTGGATTAGCTATTTCAGAACTATAGTTTGAAAATATAGTAGCCAATCCACTTTTTTTAATTAGTGTCCAACCTTGCTTTTGCATTAACTTATAACCCGTATTTATGTCTCCTTTTATTAGAGACGATGCAAAAATATCTTCAAATAGGCCACTGGTGTATGAAACACTTGTGTTTGAATTCACTCCATTATTTAGATTGGGATAAAGTCTAAATTTCGATTTGGTTTGTGTGCCAGTAATTGGATATGATATAAAATCCATAGAACCATCCCCGTCAAAATCTCCGGAAACAGTTGCATTATTATACAGAGAGATATCTTCCGTACTTGTATTTGAAAATATATTGGTGTATGTTATTGAATCATTTGCTACACCATAAGTAAAAACAGTAGGATTATAACTAATACCCGTACTGCTTTTTTCGGTAATACTAGTCAATCTTTCATACAATAGAGAAGTAGGATCCTGCTTCAGAACATAATATCTAAAACCAACTCCACCATTGCCAGTTACTTGGATTTCACTTAGTATATTATTTCTAATGACACTTTGCCCTCCAATATAAGCTTGTTCAGGTCTTTGTCTTGGTCTGTAAACAAATTTTACTTGGTTGATTGGTGTATTTGTAGTGGTAGCGCCGTATTTAATATATTCAATACTCAAATTATTATTGGCCAATATATAACTATAACTTATACGAACTCCTTGCGGATTCTCCCAATACATAATTGCCCAATCTGTAATGGATCTAGAATCGGTAGAATTACCATATTGAGCTTTGGATCCATCAGGATATTCAACTATAAAATAAGCTGGACCATAATTTGCACCGCTGGGGTGTACACCATAAGAAGTAATTTTTATATTAGAAAAATTTTCTGTTTCATAGGTTGTTAAATTTGCACCATAAGTGCCGCTTTTCGCAATCAATCGCTGTCCGTCAAATGCAAAACGATCTAAACTATTAAAATCGACGGCATCAATAGTCTCGTCATGAAACTTGGTAGCAGAAATTCTTGTAATTGTTGATACCCCTGAAATATTCCAGCCATATCCAGCCATACCATTTCCGCCTTGGCTATTATAAACTAAACTAACTTGTGGAACGATACCATTAATACCTGGTGGCACGGCTATAGGAACAGCATAAGTAGCACCTCCAGAAAGCGAGACAGAAAGTTGTCCTTCGGTTATACCAACTTCATTGGAAGTTCCAGTCGGAGCAGTTGTTTGTGCAGTAATATATAAACTATATGCGAAAATTGTAAGTGTATAGTAAAATTTCTTCATACTAAATTATTGTTTGATGATTTTAATAGTTTTTTGATCTCCACTACTATATTCTAAAACAATAAGGTAGGCTCCTACAGGGTATATTTGAAAAGGAATTGTTTGTGAGTTATTTTGATCTGATTGTGAATAGGATCTTAACAACTGACCATTAAAATTATAAACTTGCAAAACTTTGACATGGTTACCATCGACAAGTTCCCATTTTAAGTATAACTCTTCTCGCACTGGATTGGGATAATAAGAAATATCATCTTCAGGAAAGAATTTTTGCAAATCATCAGGAACTAACGCTTCTATCTCTTTAGGCTTAACATCACTTTTTTTACCTATGCATCCTATTATACAAAGACTGCGGCTCTTTTGATTTCCTGCATTATCGTAGCCAAATGATAACTGTTGGGAATGACACCAAATCCCGCATAAGAATAATAATAAAGTAAAGTATTTATTCATTTTTAGTAAAGTTATTAAGAATAATGATTTGTGATAATTTTTGTTTTTAACATTTTTATAACAAAATATTTTTGCTAAATTGCTACATTTTATTTAAACATACAATACCCACTTTTGGTGATATTTGCATGACTATTATATTTATTTTCCTATAATTTATGCTTTTTTAGTTAATTTTGGTTTTTTAAAGCTAGTTGAAACAAGAAATTTATTGATTTTTAGAAAAAGAAATAATTTGTAGTAGACAAAGTGATTAAGCACTATAGATTTAAACTCAAAATAAGAATCATGTTAGATTTACATCGCATGATATAGTGTTCAATTCCGGAATTGAACACTTCAAATTAATTCGTAGATTAGGTAGTATTAAGCTCTTCACGATTAATTTCTGTCCCCAAAAAAATAGTTTAGTGTGTAATTCGCGAATTACATACTAAACTATTACAGTGTTTTTTTAAATTTAAATAAACAAAAAAGAATTTTATTTAAAAAATGCATACAGAATCTCCCTATTTCCTTTTCCTCCAACTCCCATTATAATACCGATTCCTCAATCGCTCATAAAACTTCCCTCTAAGGTAAAGTCCAACAAGCCACAACAGAGCAAACCCTATGATTTCATACCATTCCATACCTCAAATATAGAACGTCTAGAAAGTTGCACTTTTATCATTAAATCAATTACTCCCGAATTGACAACTTTTAATCCCGATTTGATAAGTATTTTAAAATTGTTATAAAACAAAAAAAGATGCTTTACAGCATCTTTTGGGTGGTATTGGATTTAGGTCAAATCTTATTTTTGGTCATTTATTTTTAATTTTTTGTCAAATTCTTCAACTCTTTTAAAAAAAATTGAAATACTTATTTTATAATATTCACATAATAGAAATATTGTACTTGATGAAATATCTCCGTCTCCAGTTTCTATTCGTGCCATATTAATTGTTATATTCTTTGCATCAAAAATATCAGCAACAACTGCACCCTGTGATAAATTAGTTTCAGCTCTCAGTTCTTTAAAAACCTTTCGCATTGCTGCCAATAATTCATTATTTTTTATCTCTTTCATAACAATTTCAAATTGACACAGAAAAAAATAACAACACAACAACATGTATGTTCTTATTTTTTATATATTTGTCATGATATTACTATCAAATAATATTAAATTTGCGATTCTTCATATCAAAATATTGAAGCATTCGCTTAGAATCTCGACTTTGAAAACTGGTAATTTTTGCAACGAGATAATAAGTAAGATGCTCACGTCCTATGGCGTGGGCTCACTTATTGTTGCAGGGTATACCAGTACCTCAAAGTCAATAAGCTGAGTCCCATGCCATTTTTTTATGCCTTTTATTTTAGGTAAAAACTCCAGCTTTTATTCTTAGCAACGCTTCTTTTTAAGTTTCGCAATACAATTAGCTTACTGAATTAGTCGGGAAAGGCACTGCCACCGTCTGGCTGCAACAGGCAACGGCAGTTGGCTTTCCTATTTAATAAACCTTTAAATAAAATGCCTATGAAATAAAAAAATTGCATCCACTCTTTCAGTCATCCATCAAACTTTCGACTTTAAGACTTAAGTCTTTTGACTAACAAAAAAATGGCCCTCTAACTCTTCTTGGCGGACGAATAGAGGACCGTAGCTAATAAAACTAACGTTTCACTTAACCAACCCAATATTATGAATAATTTTTCATTATCCAGGGGTGGAAAGGCTTTTTGTTTCTTGTTTTTTATGGGAGCGATGCTGTCTTTTTTACCTGTTACAGCCAAAAATCTTCTTCGGATACCCATTGCCACAACCCAACAACATCAAATACAAGGTGTTGTCACCGATGGTAACAGTCCTTTGGCCGGCGTAAGCATTTCGAGACAAGGAAAATCGGGTACTGCGGCTGTGTCGGATTATAGTGGTCATTACTCGTTTGCTGCAATGCCCGATGCTATTTTAGTTTTTACCTATATGGGATACCGGACCCAAACGGTGTATGTGCAGGGGCGAAGCACCATCAACATCAGCCTGCAGGAGAATACCACCAAACTGCAGGAGGTCAAGATCAATGCGGGTTACTACTCGGTAAAAAACAGCGAGCGTACTGGTAGTATCTCCAAAATTACTTCAAAAGATATCGACAAACAACCCGTGACCAATATACTAGCCACGATGCAGGGACGAATGGCGGGCGTCAGCGTCACCCAGGATGCGGGAACGCCTGGAAGTGGTTTTCAGGTCAACATACGCGGGATGAACAGCCTGCGGACAGAAGGAAACGAACCGCTGTATATTATTGACGGGGTGCCCTTTTCGTCGGAAACCATCGGATACAGTGATACCAACAACGGGATGCCCACGCCAACAAGTCCGCTGAACAGCATCAATCCCAATGATATCGAAAGTATCGAGGTGCTCAAGGATGCCGATGCCACCGCTATTTATGGCTCTCGTGGTGCCAATGGCGTGGTGTTGCTGACCACCAAAAAAGGCAAGGCGGGAAAAACCACGGTGACGGTTATGGCCTCTTCGGGGTTTGGGAAAGTCACCAAAATGATCGACCTGATGGATACACAGCAGTATCTGGAGATGCGAAGACAGGGTTATGCCAATGACGGTGTTACGGCCTATCCTGACTGGGCGTACGACATCAACGGGACGTGGGACCCCAACCGATACACCGACTGGCAGCAGGAACTGCTGGGCGGCACTGCCGTGATTACCAATGCTCAGGCATCGGTATCGGGTGGGTCGGATTTGACCCAATACCTATTAAGTGGCAATTACTATACAGAAACCACGGTAGTGCCGGGGGATTTCAAGTACGACAAGGCCACGGTGCGTTTCAGCATGAACCACAGCACTGCCGACAAGAAGTTTAAGCTTACGTTCTCGACTGGGTATACCACCCAAAACAATTTACAGCCACAGGAGGACGTGAGCCGTACGGCGCGGAATCTGGCGCCCAATGCACCCGCGCTATATGATGCCGATGGCAACCTGAATTTTGAGAACAGCACCTTTCAGAATCCGCTGGCGGCACTGCGCGGCATCACCACGGCCAAAACCAATGACCTGGTCGCCAATACCGTGCTGAGTTATCAGATTGCCCCTGAATGGGAGCTGAAGGCCAATCTAGGACTTACCGACCTGAACAATGCAGAACAGCGTTTGCTGCCTTCGACCATGTACGATCCCGCCTATCATCTGGGCAGTGACCGCTCGGCGATGTATGCGAACACGACAGGAAGGCAATCCTGGATTGTGGAACCGCAGCTGCGCTGGTACCGTGATTTTGAAAACAGCAAAATTGATATCCTGCTGGGTGCAACAGCGCAACAGCAAACGACCTCACGACTCTATCAGTTTGGAAGGGGATTTGCCAGCAACAGCCAGATTACCGATCTGGCATCGGCCACGCAGAAATCCATTTTTGCCAGCGATGAAACGGTCTATAAATACCAAGCCTTTTTTGGGAGACTTAATTACAGCTTGAACCAAAAATACATCGTCAATCTCACCGGCAGGAGGGACGGTTCGAGCCGTTTTGGTCCCGGAAAACAATTTGCCACTTTTGGGGCTATTGGTACGGCATGGCTATTCTCCAGAGAAAATTTCCTGAAAGAAAGCACGCTTTTGAGCTTTGGGAAACTGCGGGTCAGTTACGGGGGTTCGGGCAACGACCAGATTGGCGATTACCAATATATGGATACCTATTCCTCTTCGGGACTGAACTACAATGGCGTGATTGGGGTAGACCCCACACGGCTGTACAATCCGGATTTCAGTTGGGAAACCAATCAAAAACTCGAAGCCGCGCTCGATATGGGTTTCTTTGCCGATCGTATTTTCCTGACTGCTGCGTGGTACCGCAACCGGTCCTCCAACCAGCTGGTGGGGATCCCGCTGCCGGGGACGACAGGATTCAGTTCGATCAACGCCAACCTGAATGCCACGGTGCAAAATTCGGGTTTTGAATTTACGCTGCGGACTTTAAACATAGAAACCGATCGTTTTAAATGGTCCACCAATTTCAATATCTCCTTTTTGGAGAACAAGCTGCTTTCCTTTCCCGGACTCGAGGGCTCAACGTATGCCAACAAATACGTGATTGGGGAATCGACCAGCATTGTCAAGGTGTATCAGTTCAATGGCGTGAACCCGCAAACGGGACTCTATGAGGTGGAGGACGTCAATAGGGACGGAATGATTACGGCAGCGGATGACAAAAAAACGGTTGTAGATCTTAGTCCGCAGTATTTTGGTGGCCTGCAAAATCAGCTGCAGTACCACAACTGGCAGTTGGATTTTTTGTTCCAGTTTGTCAAGCAACAGAATTATGATTACAATCCGAGTGTTCCGGGGGGCAGCAATTTCAACCAGCATACTGATATGGTTCATGCCTGGCAGCAGCCGGGGGATCAGGTTCCGTATCAGATGAATACGTCGGGCGAGAATGGGGAGGCCGTCAATGCCTACTATAATTATCTGGACAGTAATGAATCCATTGTGGATGCGTCGTTTATACGCCTGAAAAACATTGCGTTGAGTTATGATGTGCCGTTGCCAACAAGCAAAGGGGTGCATTGCAGGCTATCGCTACTAGGGCAGAACCTACTGACCTTCACGCCCTATAAGGGAGGTGATCCCGAATTTAAATACACTGCCTACCTGCCTCCGCTAAAAGTAGTCACGGCAGGGGTAACACTTACTTTTTAACCTTAATACCTATAGTTATGATAAAGATACGTACTGTTTTTAAAAAGCGGCTTGGCAAAAGTGCCAAAGCTTTGACTACCCCTAATCGCTTGCTGCTTGCCCTTTGTTTGACACTGGGGAGCTGTGACAGTTTTGTCGAAGTGGACCTTCCCGCCTCGCAATTGACCGCCCAGACTGTATTTGAAGATACCGGAACGGTCAATGCCGCGATGGCGGGGCTGTATGCCAAAATGAGGGATGGGGGTGTGCTGAACGGCAGTTCTAGCGGCGGTTCGTGCAGTCTGGGACTCTACGCCGATGAACTGGATTATTACTATCCCTATTCCCCCAGTTATTTTTATACCAATTCGCTGTTTGCCGGGGAATCGGGGGTCGGCGATATCTGGAACAAAAGCTACAACCAGATCTATAGTGCCAATGCGGTGATGGAGGGTTTGGAAAATTCGACTGCCATCGCGGCAGCGGACAAAAATCAGTTCCAGGGGGAAGCCCTTTTTGTTAGGGCCTTGCTTCATTTTTATCTGGTGAATCTCTATGGCGCCGTACCGTATATCACCACGACGGATTACACGCAGAACAGCAAAGTCACCCGACTGCCAGTCAACGAAGTGTATGGGCTGATTGTAACGGACCTGAACAAAGCGGTTGGATTGCTGGCGGAAGATTACGTTGCGCCCGGACGCATCCGTCCCAACCGCAGTACGGCCAGTGCTCTGTTGGCACGCGTTTACCTGTATATGGGCTTGTATGCGGAAGCCTCTAATGCCGCTTCGGCCGTGATCAATAACCCACTGTATGTCTGGGAGAGCGATCTGGATAAAATATTCCTTAAGGACAGCAGTACCACGATCTGGCAATTTATGCCCAACACTCCCGACAGTAATACAATTGAGGGAAGCCTGTACATTTTTATTTCGGGGCCACCCAACATAGTGGGACTCCAACCCGAATTGGTGCATGCCTTTGAAGCGGGTGACCAGAGAAAAGCCCATTGGGTCACCGAAGTGACCGACGGAGTTTCGATCTGGTACCATGCCTCCAAATACAAAGAGCAGTATCCCACTGTAAGTTCGGTTGAATATTCCATAGTGTTGAGGTTGGCGGAGCAATACCTGATCCGCGCCGAAGCCAGGGCGTATCAGGGCGAGCTGATCGGTGCCAAGGAAGATCTGAACCTGATTCGCACCACGGCCGGGCTTGCCCCAACCACCGCTGTGACTGAAGTGGAGATTGTAGCGGATATTCTGGAGCAAAGACGCTTTGAACTGTTTACTGAATTTGGGCAACGTTTTTTTGATTTGAAACGAACTGGAAAACTGGATCAAACTTTATCCACATCCAAAGTGGGATGGAATACCACCGATGCCCTATGGCCTTTGCCTGCGCTCGAACTGAATTCCAATCCGAATTTGAATCCGCAAAATCCGGGCTATTAATTAATGCCAAACGCTATGATGCTATTCAAAATAAAAATGGACTTCGAATGTTCGAGCCTGGTGTTGGCATTTCTTTTATTGTTGCTGTCCTGCCCTTATGTTGGGCAGGCACAACAAAAGAAGCCAGTAACGGAGGATGATTACCAGAGGTGGGGAACACTGGAGGTAAACGCCCTTTCCGACGACGGAAAATGGGCGAGTTATGCGATGCGCTATGAAAACCACAGCGATACCCTATTTGTGCAGCGGACCGATCAAAGCAAAAGCTATGCTTTCCCAAAAGGGATTGACGGGCAGTTTGGGGGAGAGCAACTCTTTGCTTTTCTAGCCCCGGAATCGCAATTGAAGGTGCTGCAGCTGCGGAAAGGCAAAATTTCGGTATACCATCAGGTCAGGCGGTATGCACTGGCAAAGGATGGGCAGTATATTGTCACCTTCGATAAGGGATATGGACAAAAAAGCGGGATGAAGGTTCGGAATTCAAACGGGACCGTCATTGACAGCATAGCAGGGGTCACCGAATATGTTTTGGATGCCAACAGCGAGGCGCTGGTGTATGCCAGCAGTCAGTCGGGACATCATGAAGTGGGGATTATCCATTTTACACCGTATTCGCGCAAGCTGGTGTCAACGGCAACCAATACCCGTTTTTTTAACCTGACGTGGGATAAAGGATCCAAAGCGATGGCTTTCCTAAAGGAAACAGATTCCGTATCGAATGCTACAGTAGTGAATTATTACCGAATGGCCGACAAAAAGGTATTCTCTCTGGACTATGCTGCCAAAGTGGAAGCAAAGACCATGGAAATTTTCAAAAGAATCCCATTTGTTATTTCGGATGACGGGACAAAAGTATTCTTTAGGGTGACCAAAAAGAAGGAGGCCATAAAAAATCCAAATACACCTGAAATCTGGAAAGGTACCGACAGATGGCTGTACATAGACCGGCAGCGGCAGCAGGCCGAGGGGGACATCCCCAAAGTGGTGGTGTGGTATCCTGAAATTAACTCGTGTTTCCAAATCAACAATGATGATTTGCCACAAATGATGCTGAGTGGGCAACAGGACTATGCACTATCGTACAATACCTTTGCCTATGGCCTGCAATCCAAATATTATGAGGAAGCCGATTTTTATCTGACCCGTCTAAAAGACGGATCCAAAGAGCTGCTGCTGAAAAAGCAAACTGTTGATTTGAACCAAATGGGATTTGACCCGTACAGCAATAAAATACTCTACTACCGTGAGAGCAATTGGTGGCTCTATGATCCAGAAGCAAAAACACATACCAACCTAACTAAAACTGCAACCACCCGCTGGGACAATAGCAGTACGGCCGATGCTCCCCACCAATTTGGAGCCTATGGCAATCCGGGCTGGAGCTGTGACGGCAGGAATGTTTTATTGTATGATGCCCATGATATCTGGCTGGTGGCCACCGACGGTTCACAATGCACCCGACTGACCAGGGGCCGGGAGAATAATGTGGTGTACAGGATCGCTCCCATGGAATACGACTGGCGATCGCAGGGCAACTTTGACGGAAGGAAACCCACCATTTTTAACCTTTCAAAAGACCTGCTGCTTGAAGCAACAAACACTAACGATTGGTCAACAGGCTATTTTATTTACAACAGTCATACGGGAGCAAAACCGCTGGTATACGGCCCCAGTAAAATCGATGAAATCCGAAAGAGCAAAAACAGCAATTATATTTTCAGGAATCAAACTTTTAACCAGCCGCCACGACTGGAGTTCCGGAAAAAGAACGGGACCGTTTCCAAAGTCCTGTTTGAGTCAAACAGCAAGCAAAAGGGGTATTCCTATGGGAAATCGGAATTGCTTTATTACAGCAATGCCAAAGGGCAAAAATTAAAGGCAGCACTGTTTTATCCCTCCGATTATGATCCCGAAAAAAAATACCCGATGGTGGTGCACATCTATGATGTGATGTCCGATGAACTGTACCAGTATGTCAATCCCAGTTTGCTGAATCCCGAAGGTTTTAATGTCACTAATTATACGCTAAATGGTTATTTGGTATTGCTGCCCGATATCATTTATCAGATGGGCAATCCGGGAAGCTCGGCCGTTGCTTGTGTAACTGCCGGAGTCCATGCCGTTGTCGAAAAGGGTGTGGTGGACAAACACAGAATAGGGCTGTATGGGCATTCTTTCGGCGGGTATGAAACCAATTTTATTCTATCACAGACCAACATTTTTGCAGCCGCCGTTTCCGGAGCCGGAGTGAGTGACATTATTTCCTATTACTTTAATATCAGCAGGAATGGCAGTTTTCAGACCGATATGTGGCGATTTGAAAACCAGCAGTTCCGCATCGGAAAATCACTGTATGAAGACAAAGAAGCCTACGTCAGCAACTCTCCGATTATGCATGCCGAAAACGTGAGAACACCCCTGCTGCTGTGGGCAGGCAAAAATGATAGGATCATTCCCTGGAATCAAAGCATAAGCTATTATCTGGCACTCCGAAAATTGGGGGTTGCCACCGAGATGTTGATTTATCCTGACGAAGACCATTCAATGGAGAATGCGGACAATCAAAAGGATCTCAGCAGACGGATGATGGCATGGTTTGATTATTGGCTGAAAGGGGAAGCTGAATCCAAAGCAATATCAAAAGAAACTTCAGCAGAATAAGGAATAAGCAAAAAAAATAATGCAGTTTCGTAAAAAGAAACTGCATTACCTTTCATTGAAAAATGATGGTCCTAATTGCGGTGCAATTGTTGGTTACAGGAGGTTTGGCTTCCGCCATAAGCTGTAACGCCACTGCTAAGACAGGCGGGTCCCGCACCTGGGCTACAATTCACATCAGGAACTTTCAGACAGTCGTTCGCTGTCGGACTGTGAATAAAAGCCGGAATCAAAACATCGGCTTTGCTTACATTTGAAGTGTTGGTACTTACAGCACCTGCACTTGCTAGAGCAAATGCTGCCATAGGCAACACAAACGCTCTTAAAATGCTTGTTTTCATAATGCTAAAATTTAAATTAATAGAATTTGATCTACTCTTTTCTACAGGTTTTCGATCGTTACTCCTGTTACCGGCCGGTATCTCTTTTTGTTATTGTTTGTGTTCTTTAATTTTGGACTGAATTCTTTTTCCGTAACCGTATTTGAGTAAATAGTGCCCCGAAATGACATACAGGGCAGAGTCGGCAGCGAAAAAGTTTTTCATTCGCCCTGCTTCTTCATCATACACGTAAAAGCTTAAAAGATAAATTCGTTTTGACAGATCATAAACGTCTACTACAGCGGCATACTTCCAGACATCAATCTCTTCATATTTGCCCCTTAACTGTGAATTGACAAAAAGTAAGTTGCCCCGCACTGTTGTATGACGATTGACCATATACGGTGGTGCCGCCAATTTGATATCCCCCGATTGCTTTATTTTGACAATCTTCAGTTTTGCTTTGGTCGTGGTATCAATGGTATTGGCACGGTGCTCGACGGTAAGATTTTCGTCGGTAATACTGTATTGGTTGCGGTAATAGTAGGTGTAAATTAATTTGTGCAGTGTTGCGCTATATTGCAGTGTCCCATCGGTGTCAAAAATTCCGTCCATTTGCTTTTGCAATACCCGTGGGCTGTATTTGATTTTTAAACTGTCATAGCTGGTGGCGATTCCGATGATGTTTTCTTTGGTATCCGATTTTTGCGTCCGAAAAGCCCAGTGCTCCGGATTGATGAAAACAATGTCTGAAAAATAAAATGTATTCACCATGATAACTGACGCTTTCCATTCGGAAATCAAACCTCTGTAAATGACTGGTACCGTTCCATCAGTGACATAGAAATAAGGTGGGCAGACCTGGATCTCTACTGCCTTAAAATTGAAATTCTCACGATCCAGCTCTATGGTGTATTTCTTTTTGTTTTTTAAATTGGAATCTATTTCAAGAACCTCAAGAGGAGCCAGACGATTGGCTAAATAGATTTTGTTTTTGTCGGTACCGGCAACGTAGTACGATAAATTTCTCAAATCAATACTTGCCACTTTGGCCGCCGTTGCTTGAGGAAATCGTCTGATAAAAGGGTTTTCTTTTTGCATGATGTCTTCCGAAAAAAGAAACAATGCTGTAATGACCAAAACACTTCCTAAAACTAAAATCGATAGCCGAACAAGAGTACGTTTGCTGAAGGATTGCATTAGAATAGCGACTATAGCCAAAAGCAAAAACGCTATGTTAAAAATCAGATGTTCTTTCCATCCTAGTTTCTCCAGGATGCCACCACACGAACAAGGAACAAAATAACTGAAATGGAGTATGATGACAATATAAGTGGTGAACATACCCATCAAGGCTACTGCTGCCCATAAAGCAAAATATCTAAGTCTGGGAATACTCAATAAAACAGCAATAATCAGTTCGATACAAATTACGATATAAGAAACTAAATCGGCAAATGGACTTAAAAGTGGGGATTGTCCTAACTGGGCCTGGAAGTTTTGAAAATCTAATATTTTGCTACCTGCTGCATAAACAAAAAGTATAATGTAGATTAAACCAGTACACTCTATAAACAGGTTTTGTATTTTGATATTCAATCTCATAGCTTTATAGATTTCAGTTCTACAAAGCAAAATTCTGAATTCAAAAACCAAAACACTTGTCTTATTGGGAGCAAAATTTAACCAAAACGGATTATAATTTAAAGACTAAAATTTAATCTTCTAATAGAGATGTTATACCAGTTTCATTGCGCTTCAATTCGTACGGTGAAAAACCAAATCTTTTTTTAAAGGATTTTGAAAAATTGGGATAATTGTTAAAACCATTCATGGCCGAAATATTCTTTAAAGGAATTCCTGTATGCTCAATCATAAAATAAGCTCTTTTCAAACGCTCCTCATTATAAAACTGGTAAATACTGGTCTTAAAAAAATGACGGAATCCATCTTTTAATTTATGTTCATTAGTGCCAAATTCAGATGAAAGCACTTTTAAAGACGGCAACGGTTCTTCAAGATGTGCTAATATATAGTCATAAAGTTTCTGAATCAAAAGGGCGTCTGCCTTTCGGGTTTTATTATGTTTTTCGTTTTCATTTTCGTATGCTAAAGGCCTGTAGGAATCTTGACGTGTAGGAGTAACAAGATTTAATATGATTTCCGAACTATTAACTAACTTTCCAATAGTACATGAAACAGAAACAGGTAAATGTTCTTTGGGTGTAAAATCCAATGCAATAGTTGTAGGCAATGAAACATTTACATCGAGTTCGTCGTAAAGTTGTTCAAAAGAAGCTGCAGTAATAATGCCTGATAAAGGCAAATTGATCAACTCCGATTCCGAATAACCTAAAAAGGAAGTGACTTCTGGAGTAAAACTTTTGATAAAAAAAGAGGCATCCAAAACAAATGCACTTTGAGCTATAAATTGAAGCGTCTTATGGGCATTAACATAGCCGACATTAAAAATCGACTCTTTCATTTCTTCCGCAACCATATTAATTAAAACAACTAGCGTTTCCAATTCTTCATCATTGGAACTTAAGGGAATGCGACTGTTAAAATTACCACGTGCCATCTCAAATAACATTTGATGAATGGTAACAATACGCTCTTCGTTGTATACTTTTTTCATAAGGTTCAACTCTTAATTTCTCTTTCTATAAACTAAATTTTAAACAAACACTTTCAGATAAAGCAAAGCCTCGTCTTCTGTTGTGAAAATTTGTGTAGGTACAGAAGGTTTACTTATCTCTACATAAAAAGTACTAATAATTAATGAAATTTTTTCGTGTACAATAAGTGCTACTGCTTGTGTCAATATGGAGCCCGATTGTGCCAAATGATCTCTTCCAGCTTTCTCAGTGGCAACGATACCTCGAATATCACACAAAATAGGGTAAGACCTTTCATTTTGAAAATCAATTCTATCGGATACAACACACTGTGCTACCTTCAGATCAATAGTAGTATTGGGTTTATATTCACAAAAGAGAATGCCATCGGTAATCCAAAACCGGGCATAGTCATTCTCATAAAAATCATGTGCTGCAATCATGTTCTATGAATTAAAGTGTTATAATTTAACAAAAATATAAACATTTATTAATAGTGCAGTTGTCGATTTGGGATTATTTGTTGCTTTTTGTAGTATTTGTTGTCAATTCGGGAATATGACTTGTCAATTTGGGAGTATTAAAGAAGTAGATGAAATAACTTTCATTTTTTATAATGACTTTTATAAATCTATTTTTCACCAACGATTAAAACAACAATAAAATGGCAAAAATTAAACACAACAACTTCATCGATACAGTAGATGAGGTTTTATCTGGGGCAAAAAAGGAAGGTGTTTTGCATTTATATGCAGAAGACCAAGTTTTAACAGGCAGGACAATCCAGATTAAGGGAAAAGGAATGTTTCATTTTGGGACAACAGGGTATTTGGGACTCGAGCAAGATATACGATTGAAAGAGGCAGCAATAGCTGCCATACATAATTATGGTACGCAATTCCCCCTTTCAAAATCCTATATTTCACATCCACTATACAGCGAACTAGAGCGTAAAATCGAAAAAATGTATGGTATTCCACCCATTATAACCAAGAACAGCACGTTAGGGCATTTAGCAGTTATCCCAACACTTATTAGAGACGAAGATGCTGTAATAATGGACCATCAAGTACACTGGAGTGTTCAAAATGCGTGTCAACTTTTAAAACTGCGAGGAATTCCAGTTGAAATGATTAGACATAGTAATTTGGACATGTTGGAGGATAAAATTAAACAACTAAGCTCCAAATGCAACAAAATTTGGTACATGGCTGATGGTGTATATTCCATGTTCGGTGATTATGCACCAATTCCGGAATTATTGGCTTTGACTCAAAAATATGCACAACTGAACCTTTATTTTGACGATGTTCATGGGATGAGTTGGAAAGGCAAAAACGGAACTGGCTTTATTTTTGAGGCTATCAATGAACTACCTGAAAATTGCATTATTGTCAGCACACTAAGTAAAACCTTTGGAGCCAGCGGAGCAACAGTGTTTTGCAAGAATCAAAAACTGCGAGAAAAAATTAAAAATTTCGGTGGACCGTTAACCTTTTCTGCTCAGTTAGAACCTGCATCCGTAGCAGCTGCAATCGCCTCTGCAGACATCCATTTATCTCCTGAAATTGGATTGAAACAAAAAGGCTTAGCTGATAAAATCGGCTATTTTAACCAATTGTTATCAAAGGGAGACCTTCCAATAATTTCAAAAAATGATTCACCAGTTTTCTTTTTGGGAATGGGTACACCCGCAACGGCTTATAATTTTGTTCAACGATTATTCAAGGAAGGTTTTTTTCTGAATTTAGGAATTTATCCCGCTGTACCAATCAAGAATACGGGAATAAGAATAACGTTATCCAGTCACAACCAACAACAGGACATTACTGCCTTAGCCGAAGCGATGGAATATCACTTCCCCAAAGCTTTGGAAGAAACAAATAATACCGAAAACAAAATCAAACAGGCTTTTGGAATAGAGAGCAGAAAAACTGTAAAGATTTCAGAATCAAAAGAGCAGGAGCTTTTTATCGAAGAAAAAAATACGATACAGGAGATAGAAAAATCAGAATGGAACCAATATATGGGGAAACAAAATATTTTCGATTGGGAAGGAATGCTTTATTTAGAAAAAACATTCAGCCAGCATCCAGACCCAACTAATCAATGGGATTTTTACTATTACAT
Source organism: Flavobacterium sp. N3904 (assembly GCF_025947305.1). Classification (NCBI taxonomy): domain Bacteria; kingdom Pseudomonadati; phylum Bacteroidota; class Flavobacteriia; order Flavobacteriales; family Flavobacteriaceae; genus Flavobacterium; species Flavobacterium sp. N3904. Next base: position 3,387,564 of record NZ_CP110009.1, on the reverse strand, counting down.
CATTAAAGACAGCACCGGCAATATAATCCTAATGACCTTTTTTACCTATGGTCTTTGGAAAGACGATATGTTGGCAACTGAATCGGTATCTAAGTATTTGGAAGAAATAAGAAAGACCAATCCTTTATACCTTACCTCAAAAGTATTCAGTATGGGATCGCTATTTACAGAAGGAAAACATTGTTTCATCAATCAAGAACATCCTTTAGCCGAAAAAGCAATAAAACTTTTATTGGATAATATAGAAGAAAAATACAATATATTAAATGCTGATATGTTGGTGTTAAGGGATTTTGAAGAAGAGAATAAATATAACAAAACGATATTGGACCAGGGTTATTTCAAAATAGATATGCCGGAATCCTGTGTAGTGCAAAATCAAACATGGAATTCTAATGAAGAGTTTGTAAATGGACTATCATCTCGTTCCCGTAAACATTTCAATAAAGAAATAGAACCTTATGAGAAGTACTTTGATGTTACAATAAAGGATAAATTAAGTAAATCGGAAATAGCAAGAGCATACCAACTCTACAATAATGTAAAAGATAATAATTACGCTATTAATACATTCCGATATACTCAAGATATTTTTGAAAACATGAACGAAAATCCTAACTGGGAGTTCATAGTATTAGCATTGAAAGCAGATTCCGAAAATTCATTTGTCGGAATCATGTTTTGTTACAAAAACAACAATCACACCTATGTTCCGGAATTAATAGGGATGGATTATAAATGGGCAAAAGAATACCAACTCTACAGGCAATTGTTGTTTCAAACCATAAAAAGAGCCAATGCACTGAAGTTTCAAAAAATAGACTTTGGCGTGTCTGCTTCCTTTGAAAAAAGAAAATTAGGAGCTCGGATAATTCCAAAAGTAGCCTATGTTCAGGCAAGAGATAATTATGCAATGGAACTTATGAATACTTTGCAAAATGATTACAAATCAATTGTAAAAGAATGAAAGCATATTGATAACTAATATTGAAAACAATGTTTGAAAAAGCGATTGAATCATTTAATGCTATCTGCAATGAAATTTTAGAGGCAGACGAAACGATGCAAAATAAGGCTTGCAATGGAATTGTATTGTGTAATAAAACATTAACGAACTTGAAAGAGATAGTGGATAAAAATGATTTTAACACTGTTCCGGAAGAGATTGATTTTTTCAAAAACATCAAGCCCGTTCCTATGAGTTTATTGATTTATTTTACAGAAGTACGTTCCTGTGAACTAAGAATGCCTAAGGCGGGTAAAACCTATAAAGTTCAATTTCTTCAGAAAGAATTGCGGAAAATCAATAAATTCTTTTACAGAAATGCCGATTTTGTGCATTATATGGAACAAGGATATTGTTACCTAGACCATCAATTTTTTACCAGAAACCATCGGGATAATTTTCCCTTTACCCCCATGACCGATTACTACCAATTTCCGGAATTTTCAACATCGCAAGACATGCTTTGGGCAAAAGTAAAAGCGATGTACCGATTCATTCATTACATCCGGCAAGCACTCAAAAGACTGAAAGTGGATGATTCTGAAATATTTGAAGAAAAAAAACACAAAGTATTGTTATGGACAGGGCCAAAAACAGCTTTAACAGAATTAATTTATGCCTTGTTTTCTAATGGTGCGATTAATTATGGTGCGGCAGATATTAATACGATAACAGCATCATTTGAAGATTTTTTCAACATCAAATTAGATAACATCTATAAAACCTACACCGAAATCAAAGCCCGTAAAAGTAGTAAGACAAAATTTTTAGAAGAATTAACCTTAAATCTACAACAAAAAATGTCCAGAGAAGACCAAGAGTAAAGTCGTAACTACGAAAGTCTACAAGCAGTACATCCACATTTAAAAGGATATACTGCTTTTTTTATGCTAGAATCAATCAAAAGAATAATTCATAGTAAAAATTAAATTTTTCATGAATTTTAATTGTTAATTTTTTTCGTACTACGAAGGTTGTTGAGATAAACCCAATAATTACCGCTAAATAGACTGACCAGTATCAATCTTAAACAGAAATCATAAGTGCATTCATTTTTTAGAGAATTATTTTCTAGTAAAACCAAGGCTTTACGAATTTTAAATGTTAAACTTTTTCAGTACTACGAAAGCCATTGGGATAAAATCCAACAAAAGCAACTGAATTTTGTAAAAGCATATTAAAAGGTACCACTACCTGAACGAATTGCTACCTACTGCGTATTGAACCTAAAATATTGATTATGAATGTGGATAGAATAGAATTTATGGCTTGGATGGAGCGAATCATGGAGCGGTTTGATATCCTTATGGAATTAATAAACGGAGATAAAAACCAACTTGCTATTATTGATGGAGAAGAGCTGCTGGACAATCAGGATATTTTGCAGATGCTGAAGATAAGTGCGCGATCCTTGCAGCGTTACCGCTCTTCTGGCAAGCTGCCCTATTACACAATTAGTGGAAAAATTTATTATAAGCTTTCAGATGTTCATCAGTTCGTCAGAGAAAGTTTTACTGTTCCCATGTCCAAAGGAAAAGCCAATGGATGATAAATGGTGCCAATGAATGACAATTAGTGAAAAAAAGCGAAAGCCTCTTCTAATTTCGGTGTCAAACTTAAAAATCTCAAAATATGAACGAACCAACTTTAGATAAACCACGATCTCCTGAACAATTATCCGAGATATTATTGGTGCTGGATAAAAATAAAAATAAAATTCAGGCTGTAAAGGACATTGACGAAAATGGTAAGCTGGAAACTATTGACCCTACAAAGAAAAACCAAAACCAGTTTATGCGTGTGGATAAGCAGGGTGATTTCTTTTCCAACTTCTTCTCCAATTTCTTCAGCCAGTTGAAGGACCCTACCAATTTTTCTTTTTTCAAAGTTGCTGCACCATTGGCTATTGATATGGCAAAGGAAATGCAAAAACTGATCGATAAACCAACTCCCGAAGTGGAACAACTGATGAAACAATTCGAGCTTAAAACGGAATCACAACAAGATTATAAACAAGAAAATAAAAATAGTATGAAAACAACACAGACACCATCGGAAACAAGTGAGTATCGCTACAAATCAGAACAAATTGACTGGAAAACAATGAATAATTTCGGACTGAACAAAGAAAAACTGGAAAAGATGAATCTCCTTGATCCTTTATTGAGAGGGTTTAAAACCAATGAACTTGTACCTGTAAGTTTTAATGTAGGAACAGCGGTTACCCGTATGGATGCACGGCTGTCTTTGCAACAACATGATGATGGGTCGGTTGTGGTAGCAATTCATGGTATCCGAAAAGAACCTAACCTGAAATTTCCTTTTTTCGGACATGAGTTCACTAAAGAAGATAAAGAAAATCTACTCCAGACTGGCAATATGGGTCGAGTGGTCAATCTAATCAATCCAAAAACGGATGAGAGTATTCCGTCCATTGTCAGCGTGGATAGGCTGACCAATGAGCTAGTAGCACTAAAAGCAGATTTCATCAAAATCCCTGACGAAATCAAAGGCATAAAACTGAATCAAGAGCAAAAGCAAACCTTACTAGAAGGCAAGCCACTTTATTTAGAAGGGATGGTCTCTAAGAATGGCACCCCATTTGATGCTACCGTACAATTCAATGCTGATAAACGTTTTGTAGAGTTCCTCTTTGACAGGGGTAACTCTAATAAAAAGGGGCAAGACAATCAGCAATACCCATCTAAGGAAGCTCCGAAAACATTTAGAGACAAAGAGCTGGATAACGAGCAATACCAAAAGTTCAAAGATGGACAGACTGTCTATGTCAGTGGATTGGTAGATAAGAAAGGGAAGGAATATAATGGGTATATCACTTTCAACAAGGAAACCAATAAAACAGATTTCTCTTTCCAAAATCCGAACAAAATCAAAGAACAGGCAAAACCCACTGAAGCTCATAAAACGCAGACAGCGGTCAATTCTGACGGCAAAACCAATGAAGCGACCAAAAATCTCAAAGAGCCGTTAAAATCAGGGCAAAAAAATCCCGATAGCAAGGAACAGCAGGAGCAACAGGAACCAGCCAAAGAACCTGCCAGATCCAAAGGACGTAAAATGTAATGTGCCATGAAAGTAGTTATTGCAGAAAAACCAAGCGTAGCCAGAGAAATAGCCAACCTGTTGGGAGCCTCCGAAAAAATGGATGGGTATTTGACTGGTAACGGTTATTTTGTTACGTGGGCTTTTGGACATTTAGTGGGGTTGGGTATGCCGGAAGATTATGGCATTTCCGGATTTCAGAAATCATCCCTGCCAATATTACCCAATCCCTTTTTCCTGACGGTACGCAAAGTAAAAAAAGACAAGGGCTATACCGTCGATTCAGGTGCATTAAAGCAACTGAGAGTAATTGAACAGGTCATTGGCAGTAGTGAAAAAATTATTGTGGCAACCGATGCTGGACGTGAGGGCGAACTCATATTTCGTTACATCTACGAATACTTAAAATGCAATAAACCATTTGAGCGTCTATGGATTAGTTCGCTTACCGAAAAAGCTATAAAACTGGGCTTTGATAATCTGAAACCCGGAAGTGATTTTGACGGATTATATCTGGCAGCGCAGGGTAGGAGCCGAGCTGACTGGCTAGTGGGTATCAATGCTTCGCAGGCACTCTCCATTGCTGCAGGCAACGGCATCTATTCGCTTGGAAGAGTGCAGACACCTACACTTGCTTTAATATGCAGGCGTTATTTGGAAAACAAAAATTTTTCGGTGCAGCAATACTGGCAGCTGCAGTTGTCCCATACAAAAGAGTTCATGGACTTTAAAAGCCTTTCCATAAACAAATGGGAAGATAAAAAGGGGGCAGAAAGTGCGTTAAAGTCTATCGCAAGAAACGGCAATATCGCTAGAGTTACATCTGTAGAAATCAAAACTGTGACGGAACAACCGCCTTTGTTGTTTGATCTGACAGGCTTGCAAAAAGAAGCCAACAAAAAATTGAACCTGTCTGCTGAAGAAACCTTGACTATTGCCCAAAGCCTGTATGAAAAGAAATTTATTACCTATCCTCGTACTGGTAGTAAATACATTCCTGAAGATATGTGGACAGAGATTCCTAACCTTATTAGGGCTTTGCAGGAAATGGGAGATTTCAAGCAAGCAATAGCAAAAGTGAAATGGGGGTATTGCAATAAACGTATCCTGAATGACCTTCGTGTTACAGATCATCATGGTCTGCTCATTACGGACAAAATTCCTTCGGCATTACCTGCAAAGGAAAATGCCGTTTACAATATGATTGCCTTTCGATTACTGGAAGCCATTTCACAAGCTTGTACAAAAGAGATAACCGATATTACTTTACAGGCTTTGCATTATGATTTTGCCCTCAAAGGATGTAAGATACTGGAACCCGGCTGGCGTTTTATCAAAGGTAGTTTCTCAGATGATGACACCGAATCTGTTCAGGAACTGCCTGAATTCAAAAAAGGTGATGAGTTGAAAATCAAGGACGCCTTAATTCTAGAAAAGAAAACCAAAGCACCTGTGCTTTTTACCGAAGCAGGACTTTTATCGGCTATGGAAACCGCTGGAAAGGAGATTGAAAATAAAGAGGAGCGAAAAGCATTACAAAATATAGGTATTGGTACACCTGCCACAAGAGCCGCAATTATTGAAACCCTGTTTAGCCGTAACTATATTCAAAGGGAAAATAAATCCCTGATACCTACCGGAAAAGGATTGCAGGTATATGAACTTATTAAAGATAAAAAGATTGCGGATGTAGCGATGACCGCCCAATGGGAGTTGACTTTGCAGAAAATTGAAGACAACGAAAGCAATGCAGATACTTTCCAAAAAGAAATGGAAAACTATGCTAGATCCATTACCAATGAATTGTTGCACACTGCCATTGCACAAGAAAATCTGGCCATGCTTGAATGTCCCAAATGCAAAAATAGGCAACTTATTATTAGGGATAAAATTGTCAAATGTCCTGATGAGGTTTGTAATTGGGTTCAATTCCGAAATGTGTGTGGTGTGCAAATTGGTATAGCCGATATTGAAAGTCTTGTCAAAAAAGGGAGAACTTCTCTCATTAAAGGAATGAAAAGTAAATCCGGAAAGAAATTCGATGCCTATATTGTATTGAACGATAAAACGGAAAGCTCTTTTGAATTTGAAAAATTTAAATATTCAAATAAATAATCCAGTTTTGATTGGTCGATCCAAACTGAAATCTAAGTTAAGTTATTGAACTATATAGATCAGTTAAAACTTAGTTTGGAATTAAAAAGTTCAATTTTTTCATATTCCGAGCCTGTTAACACACCTTTTATTCTATCTGTGTAAACATAAATTTTAACTTCTTCAGGAGTAATCAATATAGGATTTTCCAGTGTGGCTTTTGTTATTCCTGTTTTTCCTTTCTTGGCAACATAGCCTTCTTTAAATCCGAAACACCATTGTACTTGCTCTGCATTCGTTATTTCAAAAGTTATCTCAAAGCAATGTTCAGATTGATTCTTTCTAAATGTGACTCTATTAAAATGTAAACTATTGGGCGTGCTTTTTGGAGCGGTAACATTCTGCTTTTCCTTAATCCAATCCCTAGGAAATAACAATAATTCAGGCTTTTCCATTTTTAGGATTAAATAATCATTTATTTGATCATTTAAATATTTTTTAATATTGTCATTATTAAAATTAAAAAACTCTTGCATATTGGCCCAAGATTTCTCTTCACTCTTCTTGTTATGGATGTATACATCATACATTAATGTTGGAATGTCATTTGATACTTTACCAAGAGCCCAAATGACACCTTCAATATTTTGTTCCTTTTCCAACAGCAAGGGAACATTGTATTTTTTACTTTTATTGATGTCATTTATTAGAATGTCAAATTTAGACATTTTGTTTTGGTAATTATCATCCACCATTCTATTTAGCACATTGGCAATAAGTTGTCCATTGTTTATTCGATATGCTTTTAATCCAAGTAAAAAGTAATCCAAAGTTTTATATTGAAAAGTATTTGGATCAAACGCACCATGATTAAATGAATAAAATGGCAAGTTATATTCTACTAAAATATCTTGAGTGACATTTCCTCTGGCAGTCTTTTCAATTGTTTGAAATGAAAGTTTTAAAGGAGACTTAGGTATTGTAATTAATATCGTATCCTTACTTTCGACACTATTTTTAGTGCCTTTTTTAATTAAATTAAATTTAGTGAAAGTTTGATCATGCTTATAACTTTGAGAAAAATTATGACCGACATAATAGACGTTATTGCTCAAATTATCTAGCCAAAACTTTAAATTTTCATCTTTTTTAATTAAATTGTCATTTACATCATATTCATATAATTCTTTTACTATTGCTTGGGAATAACTGTTGAAATTTAAAAGAACCATTAAAAAAAATAGTATTCTCGTCATTGTGTTATTTGGTTAAAAGATAAAGTCTGGAATTGGAAAAAATTGGTTAATTCATTTATTTTCATAAAATAATAAGACTAGAAAATTACGAGGGTCACCAATACCTTTTTCGATTCAAATATACGAAACCTATCATAAATTCAGTTGCATTTGAATGAAATGGCAAGCATCATGGAATTAGTATTGGAAGTAAAAATGATGAGGCTATAAAGCCCCATCATCTGCAAAGGAAAAATAACTTTCCGGAGTTATAATCAGGTGGTCTAAGAGAGCGATTTCCAATAGTTTACCAGCTTCCTTAACCTTTTGGGTAATTGCTATATCGGCTTGACTGGCAATTAGTGTACCTGAGGGATGATTGTGTATCATGATAATGCCTGTAGCGTTACTTTTTAAGGCTGCGGTGAATATAATTCTAATGTCCACCACAGTTCCTGTGATGCCACCTGAGGAAACTTCATAGGCACCAAGAACTTTATTGCTGTTGTTTAGCAATAGGATTTTGAATTCTTCAAAGTATTCTAAAGTATTTTGATTCCAAAGTTGCAGTGCTATATTATAAGCAGCTAGTGAAGAGGTAATTTTCGGCCGATCGGCAGCTTTTACTTTTGTTTTGTAGCTCAATTCAATTTCTGAAACGATTTGCCAATTTGGAGATTTTGCTGAATTTTTCATGGTACTATATTTTAAGATTAATAATAGCACCAATACCGGTTTATGGGAAGCGAGCGCAAAAAGCAACGCAATAAAGTCAGGTGCACACCTGGCATTTATGGGGGAATTTTTTGTAGCGAACCGCAACCATGAACCGAACTTTGTGTTAGAATTAACCGAGAGAATAGCTTTTTGATTATGACCATGTGCAGCTTGAAAGCAGAACAAACAAGAAAAAAAATCAAAATTGAGATACTCAAAAAAGATCTTTGGTGTTTTTTAAAAGGAATGTTGCACTTTAGACAAATGAGAGATTACATTTATGGATGTTTTTTATTAATTATCCCTTTTGCACCAAATGTTGTAAGTCGGGGTCATTCTTGATACGTTCCAATTCACTTTCAATAACTAAGACAACCTCATGTTTGATCTGTTTGTAATTGGCTTCAATTTCATGCTTCATCTTATCATCACCTTGCGCATCTAGAAAAGATAAAATTTCAGGTATTTTGTGATAGGCTTTGGTTTCGGCAGCAACCTTTTCATTATCCACTACAATTTCAGCATGGAAGATTTTCTGCTCAATACGTTCATCAAAATTGTCCGACACAGCACCGACAAAAACACCTTGTGTCAATGTGGATATTTTGGAAGCTGGTATCAGGCTATCCAATTGAGTAGATATTGAGGTAGATGTATCGTTGCGGTTGATGCTTATACTCTGTCTTTTCTGCAATACTTTCCCGAAGCGCTCTGATAAGTTTTTAGCAGTTTCGCCAACAACCTGACCACTAAAAATATTACCTACCGTATTTTGAATTACTTTACTCTCTTTATCTCCATAATCTCTGGTTAATTGCGAATAATCCTGAAAGCCCAAACATACTGCCACTTTATTACTTCTGGCAGTTGCAATCAGGTTGTCTAATCCACGAAAGTAAATAGTAGGCAGCTCGTCTATGATAACCGAACTTTTCAACTGTCCTTTTTTATTAATGAGTTTTACAATACGTGAATTGTACAATCCCAGCGCAGCAGAGTAGATATTTTGTCGATCTGGATTGTTTCCTACGCATAATATTTTAGGCTCTTTAGGATTATTGATGTCCAATGAAAAATCATCGCCTGTCATAACCCAATACAATTGCGGTGAGATCATTCTTGACAGAGGAATTTTTGCCGAGGCTATCTGCCCTTGTAACTGGTCTTGCGCTCCGCCTTGCCAGGCATCCATAAAAGGGGATAGGTAATTTTCCAGATCAGAATAGGAAGTCAGAATAGTAAACACGTCGGAATACTTTTTATTTAGTAATTCAATGGCGTGAGGAAACGTACAGTATTTGCCGTTTTCATAGATTTTAAGAAACCATATAATAGCCGCTAATAGGATAATCGGGCTTTCTACAAAGAAATCTCCCTGTTTCTGTATCCAGCTCCTGTTTAGGTTGAGCATAATGGTATAAGCCGCTTCGTAAGCATCCGAAATATCCGTCATGAAATCGGGATTGAGGGGATTGCAACGATGGCTTTTTCTTGGGTCGTCAAAATTGATGACATAAAATTTGGGTTTTACCTTATAGTTGTCCGCATGCTTTAGCAAATGGTTGTAGGCAATCGTGGAAAGGTCATCAAACTTGAAATCGTAGATGTACATCGAAAAACCCTTTTCAATATGTTGCTTGATGTAGTTGTTTACAATGGCATAGCTCTTGCCTGATCCAGGAGTTCCCAACACAATCGTTGCCCTGAAAGGATTGACGATATTGATCCAACCGTTATGTTGTTTTTTATTGTACCAGAATTTGGTGGGCAGGTTAACTGAATATTCATTTTCCATTAGTATGGTTTCCTGCATAAAACTTTCGTTCTCGCTGTTGAAAACATCATCCATGAGGTTATGGTTCAACAGGCGGTGTATCCATACGCCTGCCATCAGCAAGGCTATGTATCCCACAGCAAGTGTGAGGATATAAAAGAATGTTCCTATAATCGGCGCTAGTTTTAATAATGGAGTGTTTAGAAAAAACAGCACAAAGCCAATGCCTAAAGCCACATAAATTTTAGACCAGGTTATTTTTTCATTTTTCACGCCTTTGCTTCCCAGACAGCTTAAGGCCAGCAATAGTATTGAAAAAACTTTTGTGTAAAGAGTATGTGAAAATAGACCAGCGGTCCGTTGGAAATTACTTAATATTTTATTGATAATTTTCAATGTCCAACCACGTTCCAAAAAGAAACCATAGCAATACCAATAAAGATGCATTAGTATTAAAAGAATACTTACTGCCCTCATAAATGCCATTATCTTGGCTAAACCTCTCAAATCGTCTTCTCCCTGCATTTTAAAATATTTAATGTTCGGGCGTGAATATAAAGGCTGAAAGACTGTCTTTGGAAAAGCGGCAGTTGATGGCGGTCAGTGGCAGTACTTGGCTGTCTGTTATTTGTGATCTCTTTTGCGGTTTCTTTTCTTCTTCATTTTTTTAGCAAAATACTGTTCCTCGTAATCTTCGCCCAGTGCTTCGGGGAACAATCCTCCCAAGCTTTCTATGATATGAGTTTCCTCTGAATTGAAAGTGGTGGTTTCTTTATTCAGAAAGTCGAACAATTCGTGGAGCTTTTCTGCCGGTAGATCATTTGCAGTGTTTTGCTGAAAATATTTAGACTGGTGTTCTTCAGATTCTTTTATAAACGGTTTAATGTTATGGTTCCAATAATCATTAAAAGGATTGGCGGCAAATGCTGCACCCAAACGGGAGCCGTTCCAAACTGTTTTGGAATTATGGTCAATAAAAGTGATGCCATATAGGCGCCCTGTTTCATTTTTACGAACTACTGTATTGATGCCCTGTTCTGCTAACAGCTTTTTAAAATCCTTTTCATTGTCTGTTGATTGCACTGCAATAGTAATGGCAGTTTTAAGGATGGTTTTTGCTCCGCTGTCTTTTAAGGTTTCTTTGCATTTCGCACTATGCAAATCCAAAGCCGGCAGTCCTGCACCTTTACCGAATAGGGATGCCTTGAGAGGATGTCCGGCTCGTTCTCCATTTTCTTTTAAAGGAATATATAATAAACCGTGCTGCATTTTTCCATGAAACTCGCTCTCCACTTTTTCAGTGGTAATATTGAACAGGGAAAGCAAGGCATTGTATTCACCCAAAGTCTGGAACTGATAATATTTTGGCAGATAACGGACAACCGAGGCAATCTGGCTTTTTATATCTCCTGTTTGGTAATTTATGGGACGGAAAATCTTGTCATTCTGTCGATGTCCTTTCTCCGTAGCGGATTGCAGTCCGTATTTGTTTTCAAGTTCACGACATACGCTCATAGATCGTCTTTTTTCGAATTTATCCGAAATCTTTTTGCCATCTTCATCCACGCAGACCGATACAATATGGACATGGGTGCGATCAATATCTGTGTGTTTGAATACTACAAAAGGCTGTTCTCCGTAACCCATCTCCTGCATATACTCTTGGGCCATCAGTTTGAACTTTTCATCATTTATATTATCCTTGGGATCGGGATTGAGAGAAATATGCAAGGTCGGCTTTTCAGTATTACGGTTGGCTATCAGATAAGGTTCGAAAGATTGGGCTAATTGTGCAACCGAATAATTCCCGTGATGTGTTTCTATAATTCTGTTTGTAAAAAGAATTTGTCCATTTTCTTTTTCCACTTTGAGCTGATTGTAAGCCAAAGCTCCATATAAATTGCTCCCTCTTCCGATTTTGGCTATCATTTCAATACTATTTTTTCAAATGATTTGCTTCAAATTCTTCTGCGATCTGAATGATTTTTTGACACAATACAGCCAATTCAGCCGTCTGTTTTTCCAATTTGTAGAGGTATGCGGCCGCCTTTTTTTCTGAAAAATTACGGTACAATAGCTTTACAATCTGGTTGTAATTCACGCCAATGGAGCGGAACTGACTATGATAAGAAGTCAACCGCATATAAAAATCCAACATCCCTTTGTCAATTTTGATTGTTTTAATCTCCTTTCCAAACAGTACGCAAATGATGAATTTCGCTTTATTGGTCATTCCCGACGCTTCAAAAAGGGATAAAAATTTTGCATTCTCTTCTTCCGTAAGACGAAAAACGTGGCGGTGAATACTCGGATCACTCTTTGGTATTCGTCCGCCTTTATTCTGTTTTCTAATATTGTTTTCTTTCATCATTATTCCATTTTTAACTCCAGCAAAAAAGCCTGACTTCGGAAGGGTTTTCAGCCCCCAGCAGGGCAAGTTGTTTTGAGGCACGAACTCGGTTTCGAGTGCCTCAAAACACAACTTGCCGTGTTCTGGCGAACACAAAAATCCGCCCTGCGGGACGGATTAAATGAAGCAGGGAAAAACGGCTTTGGGCCGTTCACTTTATAACCTAATCTTTCGAAATGCTTTTGCATAAATTCATTAGTAAAAATCACATTGCAAAGTAAATATCTCTTTACAAGAGTACTGCACTGTGTGCCAGTGCCAAATTGTGCCAATGAAGGCTAATGGGTTCCACCTTAATATAAGGACGTATATATCTGCATTTCTTTGTATCTGCCAGCGGATGTAATCAGGTAACTATGTTGGTACGTAATTCCTCAATTAGGTATGCGACCGCTTATGTATATACAAGCGTATGGATGTTGATAAATGCAGATGAGGTTATAAAATTACATAGTTGCATAAGTGCCAATTTACAGACTTGGGTTTGTACATAGATAGGTCTGATGATACAAAGCTATAGGTATAGCTATCTAAAGATAGACCTACATATGTCAGTATTCAAGCAGAGCAATAGCTGCTTGAATGGGTGCATAGCTTTCTAAAGCATTACATACATATCAACAATCGTATATAAATATGTACATGTGCAGTGATCTAAGTAAATAATTAAATACAGTTAAAAATGAAAACAGAACACAAAACAGTATTCATTGCTTTTTCTTCCCAAAAGGGAGGTGTAGGCAAAACCACCTTTACAGCTCTTGCGGCCAGTACGCTGCATTATCGTTTGGGCTACAATGTCGCAGTATTTGATGCCGACTTTCCACAACATAGTTTAATGAAAATGAAGACTCGTGATTTGGCTATGGTGATGGAAAATGAGTTTTTAAAAAGAGCGGCATTCAAACAATTTACGACAATTAACAAAAAAGCTTATCCGATCATTCAGCATAAAGCTGAAGGTGTATTGGAGGCTGCGCATGATTTTTTAGAATCCAATTCCGTTCCAATTGATTTTATCTTTTTTGACCTTCCGGGAACAGTAAACACTCCCGGTATTTTGAAAGCTCTGGCGGGGATGCACCATATTTTCACGCCTATTGTAGCTGATCGTGTAGTTATGGAAAGTACGCTCATTTTTACCCAGCTGATGAAGGATGTTATTATGAAAAAAGGAGAAACCTCCATTGAAACCATTAATCTGTTTTGGAATCAGGTAGATGGTCGTGAACGCTCGCCCCTGTACGATGTTTATAATAAATTGATTGATGAGTTGGGCTTAAGTCTGATGCAATGTCAGATTATGAACAGCACACGTTTCCGCAAGGAGAGTGAAGCGGGTGCCAAAACTGTTTTTCGGTCAACTTTAATACCTCCCGATGAACGGTTGATGAATGCTTGCCGCTTAGACCAGTTCATGACGGAATTTTTAAGAATCGTTCAATTGTAATAGCATGGAAAAAGACAATAAGAAAAAAGCAATTCCAGAAATCAACGAAGAGTTAATGATGAATTTGATGGTAGAGGGAATAAAGAAGGAGGGATTACAACTTCCACAGGAAGAACCCGAAACTCCGATAAAACCATTGCAGGAAAAGACTTTATTGAAGGAACGGAACAAAGGCAAAAAAGTAAATGATCAGGATTACGAAAGTATATTTTTCAAAAGGCCTGACACCAATGCCCGTGATGGCAAAACGGTATATATCCGACCGGACTTTCATGAGAAACTCTCTCGGATTGTTCAGGTAATAGGGGAGGACAAGATTACCATTTACGCCTACCTGGACAATCTTCTCGAATATCATTTTCAGGAATTTGGAGAGCAGATTACCACAAGTTACAACGCTAAATACAAACCTATCTTATAATTATGGAAACAGTAATCGTTATATGCCTGCTCCTAATTATTGTTTTGCTGTTACAGGATAAGATTGTTATCATGAAAAGGGCGGAGGAAAAAACAATGCAGGAAAAAATTAATCCGAACCTACCCGATATTATGGGGCAACCCAAACCTATGAGAAGTCTATCAGTGCCAAAGGGCGTCACTAAAAGCCTAATTAAAGAGCAGGAGCAGGAAAATGATAATTTTGATTTTGAAATCGACGATGAAGATGTTGATATGCAAATTCCGCAGGAAGAGCTGGAAGAAGTTTTTGGAAATATACCTGATTTTGAGGAAGAGGAAGAAGAATGGAACAAGTATGGAATATCTGATGGAAATAACGGTTTTGCCCAAGGGGTTACCTTTGAAGAACTAAGCTCTGTGGGGATGTTGCTGCAAAAAGAAAATTTGGAGCCATCTCAAAAGGAAACAGCGGTTGCCATAGTTCAGAAAATACAGGGAACCGAATTATTCAGCCTACTGGAAAATTCTATGGAAAGTGCTTCTCGTAAAATAGCTGAGCTATTGGATGGTTGTCTTTCTTCTGAAACTAATTCCGGTTCTTCTTTTTTGCTGAAAAATGATTGGGAGGATTTTGATATTGGAGATTTTGTGTGAATAAGTTGTAAATAAAATTAATAGGTTCAAATCTCTCCATGGTCACTATAAAAAAACAAAAGCCTGAGAACATAGATCCTCAGGCTTTTTTTATGTTTCGAAAATCCTTTCGAAATTTTTTCTATTTCACAAAGTCAGTATTTGAGGGCAATTTCGGTTCGAACTCCATCAAGGATCATTATTTTTTGTAGTAAAAATATACTTTTTACCTTAGTTCTACTTTTTGTTTGGATGTCCATTATCATACTATGTAATTTTATAGATCAAATGGAAAAACATAGCCAACTATAATAGTAGTAGTTCCAGCAGCACTCTGCAGATAATCAGGACGAAATCGTAATCAACGTAGATGAACCTCCATTCAAGAATTTAAGATCAGCTTAACATTGAAAATATTACAAAAAAATGATTCTAAAAATAAATAATTAATCATGATAATAAAAGTAAAGTCTTTATTAATATTGTAGTATTTTTATCTATTTTTGAACCATATTTATATTTACTATTATAGTAACAATCATTAATTAAAATCGTTAAAATTTACACCGCTAACAATCAAAACCTCGCAAAAAAAATTATGAATTTTATAAAATCATGTCACTATACTTCAGCAATCCTGTATCAAAGGGTGCTATTTCAATTTCTATTTTAGAGTCTACAATCGTGCATACTTAAAAAACAAATTACACAACAAGAGCATTTTATTTCTATTTCTCAAAAATAGAATCGAACTATAATGCCTCTTTTCAAAAAACCACAACCAATTAATGAGACAAACAATTCTATTATCATTATGTTGCTTTCTTTTTTTATCAAATACTTTACAGGCACAAATATCAGGCACAGTTAAAGGATATGTAACAGATACCATAAACAATTCTACTTTAACGAATGCATCAGTCTCTTTGTTAAGAGCACAAGATTCCATTTTAGTAAAATTTACCCGAGCCAAAGAAAATGGTTATTTTGAGTTGAATAATATTAAGGCCGGTAAATTTATTTTACTGGTTACTTATCCCAAATATGCTGATTTTGTAGATCAATTTTCTGTTGATTCCACAAAGTTAATCCAAGATTATGGTAAAATTAATTTGGCTGATAAAGGAAGATTACTATCCGAAGTAATTATAAAAGGCAATAGAGCCGCCATGAAAATCAAAGGAGATACGTTAGAATTTGATCCAAAAGCATTTAAAATAGAACCTAATGCAAAAGTGGAAGATCTGATAAAACAATTCCCAGGAATACAAATTGATAAGGACGGAAAAATTACCGCTCAAGGCGAAACTGTAACCAAAGTTTTGGTTGATGGTGAAGAATTTTTTGGTGATGATCCCACTTTAGTTACAAAAAATTTACGTGCGGACATGGTTGATAAAGTACAATTGTACGACAAAAAAAGTGACCAAGCCGCTTTTACAGGAATTGATGATGGTCAGAAAACCAAAACTCTAAATGTTAAACTTAAAGAAGACAAAAAGAATGGTCATTTCGGGAAAGTAGAACTAGGAGAAGGAACTGATAATTTTTACAAAGGGCAAGCCATGTTTAATAAGTTTTGGGATAAGAAAAAAATAGCAGCTTATGGCATCGTAGGCAACACAGGACAAGTAGGATTAGGATGGGGAGATAAAGATAAATATGGCCAAAGCAGTTATCAAGTAACTGATGACGGCGGTATTAATTTTTCAAACAATGGAAATGATGAATTTGAAAGTTGGGATGGACAATTTAATGGTGAAGGAATTCCAGTAGCTCAAACCGGCGGAATACATTTTGACAATAAATGGAACAACGATAAAGAGTCTATCAATGTAAATTATAAAATTGGCGATATCAAACTTTCAGGAAATCGCACTGATATTAACCAGCAAAATTTAAGTTCAACCAGTATTTATAATACTGCAGACAAGGTTTTTGAGAAAAACATGACTAAAAATAAACTTGACCTCGCTTATGAAATTAAAATTGATACTACTTTAACTTTAAAATTAAATGTAGATGGATTATTTAAAAATAGTAATTCAAGTGATGCAGAAATGCGAAAAGGTACCGACGAACAAGGTAACCAATTGAATAATTCGAAACAGACAACTACAAACGATGTTGATGATAAAATATTCAATATGAATTTTTTATTAACCAAAAGACTTAAAAAAACGGGCCGAACATTTTCTCTTAATTTAAACCAATCAAGTACAGATAGCAAAAGTGATGGATATTTAAATTCTAGAGCTGAATTTTATACAACATCGGTAATTAGTCCAGATAGTACCAAAGTAGTCGATCAAAATAAAGTCAATAATATTAGCAATACAGCTTTTAAATCAAATTTAATCTATACCGAACCCCTATCCAAAAGTCTAACAGCAATTCTTAATTATGGATTCAGCGCTAGCAGCGGAAAAGCTGATCGTAAATCTTTTAATCAGTCTTCAAATGGCGATTATAATGTTTTGGATCCCATCTTTAGTAATAATTATGAATTAGACCAAACGATAAACCAGCTTGGAGCGATTTTTAATTACAAAAAAAATAAAACTGTTTTTTCTTTTGGTTCTAAATTTAGCGGTGTAAACTTTAAACAATATGATGTTTATACAGATAGTTCTTTTAAGCAAAAATTTGTCAACTACATGCCTCAGATAAGCTATCAATATAATTTTAAACAAAGAGAAGTACTGCGTCTATCGTATAACGGAAACACCGATCAGCCGACACTAGATCAAATACAGCCGATAGCAAATAATCAAAACCAATTAAATACGATTGTGGGTAATCCAAATTTAGATCCATCTTTTAAAAATAATTTTAGGGGAAATTATTATTCGTATAAAGTACTTAGCAATCAATATTTTTCGGTTAATGGATCGTATAATTTCACGCTAGATCCAATAATAAGTAATGTGGTTACAAATGATAGAGGACAAAGTATATCACAATTTGTAAACCTAAAAAACAAAGCTGCAACAAGTTATAATTTAAACGGTAATTTTGGCAAAACAATCAAAGCCATAGACATGACAGCAGGAATTGGCTTAAGCGCCAACAAAAATTTAAACTATAATTACATCAATACACAACTGAATCAAACTAAAAATTCAATTTATTCTTTTAATTTAAACTTATCAAAGAATAAAGAAAAAAAATATAATTTTAATACTAGCTTCGGACCTACTTACAATGTTGCTGATGCAAGCATCAACGAAAATAGTCATAGTAATGGCTGGGGTTTTAATGGAAATTTCTGGTCCAGTATACAATTACCTTTCAAACTAGAAATCAGCACAGATGGTAATTACCAATATAATGGAAAAACGCAAGTGATTCCGGAAACTTTTGAACGTTTTATTTGGAATGCCTCTATCACAAAAAAATTTTTAAAATCAGATAATTTAAGAGTTTCTATAACGGGAAGAGATCTTTTGAATCAAAATGTAGGATTTAATCGTTTTGCATTAAATGGAAATATCAACCAAAGTACTTATACCACTATCCAAAGATACTTTATGTTCTCTGTAAGCTGGGATTTCAGCAAAATGGGCGGAGGAGAAATTAAACAAAACTAAAACCATGAAAACAATAATAAACCGCATCTTAATTTTAATAATTGTATTGACCAGCTGCAATACTTTTGCACAAAATAACCACTTTGTACAAAATGGCATAATCGAATTTGAGAAAAAATCGAATATGTATGCTTTGATTACAAAAAAAATAAAAGGAGAAACTGATAGTTATTATCAAGCTGCTTTTGAAAGTTATAAAAAAACCAATCCACAATTTAAAACTACAAAAAGCATTCTCAGTTTTTCAAAAAACAAGAGTTTATACAAATGGGTTGAAACAAATCAATCAGCAAGCAACAGTTGGATTGCTGACGATGCAATGGCTAATTTAAAAAATGTTATCGCCACAGATCTAGATACCCAAACCAGCATTACCCAAAAAAACGTTTACGATGATTTATACTTAGTTAAAGACAGTTTACGCAAAATTGATTGGAAAATTACCGATGAAACAAGAGAAATTGCAGGTTATGAATGCCGCAGAGCAAATGCTATAGTTCTCGATTCTGTTTATGTTGTTGCCTATTACACTATTCAAATTCCATTTGCTGGTGGCCCAGAATCTTTTACAGGATTACCCGGAACAATTTTGGGATTGGCTATGCCACACGAAAATATGACATGGTTTGCTACAAAAGTTACAGAAATTCCAGTTTCTGACAAAGATTTAGCCCCGCCAATTAATGGTAAACCTACTGACAATAAAGGACTAAACAAAATACTTTTGGATGCTTTGAAAGACTGGGGAAAATGGGCAAGAAAAACATTACAAGCCTATTCCCTTTAACAAGCTATTGAAGCTTACTTATTACACAAAACCTTATCTAAATGTTTCCTGATATTTCCAGAATATATCAATGGAACCAGTAATAGTATAGAAGTCATAGAATTGCAGTTATCATAATAAATATAAATGGAAAGATACCTTTTTGCTAGAAAAAAGTTAAGACTGTTTATTTTATTTTTTTATCAAAAAGAATTATTGAAATTTGATTTCAAAATAGAACTATGGCACTCATTTATAACAAATTGTCATAGTTATAAATTGATGTTTTTATTTCGTGGCAAGATCGTGGCGCACTTGGTCGAAAAGGTATTTAAAAATCCTTTCACGTAAATCAAAATTATATTCAGGCGTTTTTAAGGTAAAATCATTTTTTGCCAATACTTCTTAAATGGCATAGAGACAAGCACTCCTGGTAAATAGTGCATATTCTTCGGGAAATTGAGAGTACTGACTAAGAATTTGGGCGCAAAAGGAATTGCGGAGAGAGTTTTAGTATCAAGAAAGATCACTCTTATGCATACCGACTGTGTCTTTCTAGAGTCGTCACGCTGTGATTTCGTTTATTGGATTCAAATGTGCACTAATAGCTGAAAAGGTGGTAATTAATTCTTCCTTTGGTATAGAATTTAATAATGAGATCGAGTCAGCAAGAGCGGCTTGTCCAAAGAATTCCGAATACTTAACTATAATTCCCATCATTTTTATTATCATTAAATTTATTGACCGCGCTAAGATAATGAATGTAAAATCATATCAAGTGTAAATTTAAATGCTTGTTGATCTCAGTGAACACATTAGCTACATAATTATTTTAGAGCACTATGATATTAAAATGTTATTTGTAAATGCCACTTGTGTCCAAACTATTCCTCACACTGCCACTTTGATATAACACCTCCTTTTCCATAAGACCTTTGTTCCCTGAAGCCCGCAAGGTGCGGGAAGACATAACAATTTAATATGTTTTAATCATGGAAAAACAAAGAAAAAAAGCCCTGCTGGCAACAATGGTAATGCTGACAGGTTTGGGAGCGATCGCACAAGGAGACGGTTCAGCTGGTATCACCGAAGCCACTCAAATGGTTACGTCCTATTTCGATCCTGCCACACAACTCATCTACGCTATTGGAGCCGTGGTAGGTCTCATTGGAGGTGTTAAAGTGTACGGAAAATTCAGCAGTGGTGACCCCGACACAAGCAAGACTGCAGCAAGTTGGTTTGGTGCCTGTATCTTCTTGATTGTTGCGGCTACCATTTTGCGTTCCTTCTTCCTTTAATCCCTTGCCTTATGAATTACAATATCAACAAAGGCATCGGAAGGACGGTAGAATTTAAAGGACTGAAAGCGCAATACCTGTTCATTTTCGCAGGCGGACTGCTTGGTACAC
The DNA here is from genome assembly GCF_025947305.1 of Flavobacterium sp. N3904. NCBI lineage: Bacteria > Pseudomonadati > Bacteroidota > Flavobacteriia > Flavobacteriales > Flavobacteriaceae > Flavobacterium > Flavobacterium sp. N3904. The sequence continues at coordinate 3,367,015 of NZ_CP110009.1, read as the reverse complement.
TGATCCTAGTCATGATACTATATATAGCTGGCGTAAACTCCTATGTCTGCCTGTTCCTCGGAACAGGCGGCGCTTCGCTGATTGTATGGCAAACCTTTTCACTGAACAAAAAGTATGAGGAACATGGGCTGATGAAAATAGGGGCAAGAAAAAGACACCCACGATACATCATCTGCCGCAAGCCGGTACATCGTTATTTAAAGTTCATCTCTAAATCGAATGCCGTATGAGAAATGCAGCCAAGATCACTACGCTGGAAAATAAGTTTCCTTTACTGGCAGTGGAAAATAATTGTATTCTGTCAAAAGATGCAGACATCACCGCTTGTTTTGAAGTGCGGTTGCCCGAACTGTTCACGGTAGCATCCGCTGAATATGAAGCCATTCATTCCGCTTGGCACAAAGCCATCAAGACTTTGCCCGATTATACAGTAATCCATAAGCAAGACTGGTACATCAAGGAAAACTATGCCCCAGACATTGCGGGGGATAGTTTGAGTTTTTTGGGTAAATCCTACCAGCAGCATTTTAACGAACGTCCTTTCCTGAACCATTATTGCTACCTGTTCCTGACAAAAACCAGTAAAGAACGCATGAGGATGCAAAGCAATTTCTCTTCGCTTTGCAAAGGTACATTGATACCGAAGGAAATCAGGGATTCCGAAGCGATCCAGCGCTTTATGGAGGCGGTAACGCAGTTTGAACGTATCATTAATGACAGTGGCTTTATAAAACTGCAGCGCCTGACCGAAGATGATATTATTGGCACGGAAGAAAAGCAGGGTCTACTGGAACAATACCTTACACTTTCAAGGGAGGCCGGAACACCGATGCAGGACATCGCACTCGGAGGAGAAGAGGTACGTGTCGGCAACAAAAGATTGTGCCTGCACACCTTATCCGATACGGACGACTTGCCCTCAGCAGTATCAGCAGATACCCGTTACGAAAAACTATCTACCGACCGGAGCGATTGCCGTTTGTCGTTCGCTGCTCCAGTTGGATTGTTACTAAACTGCAATCACATTTACAACCAATATCTGTTTTTGGATAACAGCGAAGATAACCTGGAAAAGTTTGAGAAGTCGGCAAGGAATATGCACTCACTGGCTCGTTACAGCCGTGCCAATCAAATTAATAAAGAATGGATAGAACTCTATCTGAACGAAGCACACAGTTTTGGACTGTCATCCATCAGGGCACACTTTAACATCATGGCTTGGTCGGATGATCCTGGTGAGCTTAAACAGCTAAAGAACGACAGCGGTAGTGCTTTGGCATTGATGGAATGCAAACCCCGTCATAATACAACCGATGTGGCTACACTCTTCTGGGCGGGTATACCGGGAAATTCGGGAGATTTTCCAAGTGAAGAAAGCTTTTATACGTTCATTGAACCAGCTTTATGCTTCTTCACCGAAGAAACTAACTATCACAATTCGCCATCGCCATTTGGTATTAAGATGGCAGACCGTCTAACCGGAAAACCCATCCATTTGGACATTTCAGACCTGCCTATGAAACGAGGGATTATTACCAACCGAAACAAGTTTATACTCGGTCCTTCGGGGAGTGGTAAATCTTTTTTCACCAACCACATGGTTCGGCAATACTATGAACAAGGTGCACATGTCCTGCTTGTGGATACCGGTAACTCGTATCAAGGGTTGTGCGAACTTATCAAAGGAAAAACCAAAGGAGAAGATGGGGTTTATTTCACCTACACAGAAGACAATCCCATTGCTTTTAATCCTTTTTATACCGATGATGGTGTATATGATATAGAAAAAAGAGAAAGTATCAAAACACTGATTCTGACACTATGGAAGAGGGATGATGAACCACCAACCCGTTCCGAAGAAGTGGCATTGTCCAATGCGGTAAGTGGTTATATTGAAAGAATCAAACAGGCTGAATCCCAGCCTTCCTTCAATGATTTTTATGATTATGTACTCATCGATTACTGGAAAGTATTGGAAGAAAAAAAGGTACGAGAAAAAGACTTCGACATCGCTAATTTTTTGAATGTACTGGAACCGTACTATAAAGGAGGGGAGTACGATTACTTACTCAATTCCGATAAACAGTTAGACCTGCTTTCCAAACGCTTCATCGTGTTTGAAATTGATGCCATCAAAGAGCACAAAATCCTTTTTCCTATCGTGACCATCATCATTATGGAGGTGTTCATCAACAAGATGCGCAGGCTAAAGGGTATCCGCAAACTCATCCTTATTGAAGAGGCTTGGAAGGCGATTGCCAAGGAAGGAATGGCAGAATATATAAAGTATCTCTTCAAAACGGTTAGGAAGTTTTTCGGTGAAGCCATCGTGGTAACACAGGAAGTCGATGATATCATCCAGTCGCCCATCGTCAAGGAAAGTATCATCAACAATTCCGATTGTAAAATTCTGCTGGACCAGCGCAAGTACATGAACAAGTTTGATGATATACAGGCTATGCTCGGACTTACAGACAAGGAGAAGGCGCAGGTGCTTTCCATTAATATGAACAACGATCCCTCGCGACTTTACAAGGAGGTATGGATAGGCTTGGGTGGAATCCATTCGGCGGTATATGCCACAGAAGTCAGCATTGAAGAGTATCTCGCCTATACCACTGAAGAAACCGAAAAAATGGAAGTCATGCAACTTGCCGCAGAATTGGGCGGCAATGTGGAACTCGCCATAAAGCACATCGCCATCGCTCGGCGTGACCAATCCAATCAATAGTTAGTAACAATTAAAAATTAGAAATCATGAAAAAATTAATTTTAATGGTGTGTGCAGCAGTAATGTTGGCTGTCGCACCCTCCGCAAAAGCTCAATTTGTAGTTACCGATCCCTTTAACCTGGCTTCGGGCATTCTGAACAGTGCCAATGAAATCGTACAGACTTCATCCACTGTATCGAATGTTATCAAAAATTTCAAGGAAGTAGAGAAGGTATACAAACAGGGTAAAGAATATTACGACAAGCTTCAGGCGGTCAATAATCTAGTGAAAGATGCGCGCAAGGTGCAGCAGACGGTCTTACTGGTAGGTGATGTTTCCGAGATGTATGTTACCAATTTCGGTAAGATGATGAATGATCCCAATTTCACACCTCAGGAACTGGCAGCTATCGGCAATGGTTATTCAGCACTGCTAAATGAAAGTACGGAGCTGCTGAAGGAATTGAAGCAGATAGTATCTTCTACCAAGCTTTCATTAAATGACAAAGAGCGTATGGATATTATCGACCGAGTGTATAAAGAGGTAAAAGAGTACCACAGCCTTGTCCGCTATTACACCAACAAGAACATTTCGGTCAGCTACCTCAGAGCGAAGAAAAAAGACGATTCCAAAAGAGTGCTGGAACTTTATGGGACATCCAACCAAAAATACTGGTAAGCCATGGAATGGAATAACCTTCATGAAGTCCTGCGTTCGCTGTATGACGATATGATGCCGCTCGCCTGGGATATGGCGGCGGTGGCGAAAGGCCTAGCTGGCTTGGGTGCCCTGTTCTATGTTTCATTAAAGGTTTGGGGGGCCTTAAGCCGTGCTGAGCCTATAGATATGTATCCATTATTACGCCCATTTGCCTTGGGACTTTGCATTATGTTTTTTCCGACTATCGTGTTGGGAACCATCAACGCAGTACTAAGCCCTGTTGTCACGGGAACTCATGCGATACTCGAAGACCAGGTGCTGGACCTGAATAAATTGCAGCAGCAAAAAGACCAATTGGAATATGAAGCAATGGTTAGAAATCCCGAAACCGCCTATTTGGCTTCTGATGAGGTCTTCGACAAAAAACTGGACGAACTCGGCTGGTCGCCTTCCGAGATCGGAACAATGGCAGGAATGTATATGGACAGGCAGGAATACAGGATAGAGAAAGCGTTGAAGGAATGGTTCCGCAATCTGCTGGAAGTACTTTTTCAGGCGGCAGCACTGGTAATTGATACCATACGGACGTTTTTTCTGATTGTCCTTTCCATACTGGGACCAATAGCCTTCGCCATTTCGGTGTGGGATGGCTTTCAGTCCACGCTCACACAGTGGTTCACACGATACATAAGTGTTTACTTGTGGCTTCCTGTTTCAGATTTGTTCAGCTCCATGCTGGCAAGGATACAATCCCTGATATTAGAACGGGATATCGCCATGTTGTCTGATCCGACATTCATTCCCGACACGTCAAACACTGTGTATATCATCTTTATGATTATAGGCATTGTCGGATACTTTACCGTTCCAACCGTGACAGGCTGGATTATTCAGGCTGGCGGTGCAGGGAATTTTACCCGTAATGTCAATCAAACGGCAATGAAATCAGGAAATATTGCCGGTGCCGGAGTTGGTTCTGCAGCAGGAAATATCGGAGGTCAGCTACTTAAATAATGTAAAACGATTAATCAGAAAAAATGGAATTTAAAACGCTAAGAAATATCGAAAACAGTTTTCGCCAAATCAGGTTGTATGCCCTTGTATTTGCTGTTCTCTGCACCAGTGTTGCAGCATATGCCGTATGGCAATCCTACCACTTTGCAGAAGAACAACGCCAAAAGATCTATGTGCTGGACAATGGCAAATCATTGATGCTGGCACTTGCACAGGATGCCTCCATCAACCGTCCGGTCGAAGCGAGGGAACACGTAAGACACTTTCATGAATTGTTCTTTACGCTGGCTCCCGATAAGAATGCTATCGAAAGTAATATGAGACGGGCGTTTAATCTTGCCGATAAAAGTGCCTTTGATTATTACAAAGACCTTTCGGAAAAGGGATACTACAACCGCATTATATCAGGTAATGTGCAGCAACGTATCGAAGTGGATAGTGTGGTCGGCAATTTTGACACCTATCCTTATGCGGTCCGCACCTATGCCAAACAGTTCATCATCCGTTCCAGCAATGTGACCAAACGTAATCTGATTACTTCCTGCTATCTGGTCAATTCCGTCCGTTCGGACAATAACCCGCAGGGCTTTAATATAGAAAAATTTTCGGTGGTCGAAAACAAGGACATTGAAGTTATCGAACGCTAAAAATAATCGTATGGAAACATTTTCAGATTTAAACACCTTCGCTATAACCCTTACCGAAAAAGGATATAGCGGTTATTTCCACACGCAGGGCGCGTATCCCGGAAACCTAAAAGACAGTATCTGTGAATACCTCGAAAGTTGCCAAAAAGATGCCGACAATTTGCCTAAGCAGGAATTGTTGCTGACAAGCTATCTGCAATGGTCGGGAGAAGATAAGCCTCGTGTAGAATGCAATATGTGGATAGAATACCTGAACGGCAAATTCTCTCTCAACAGAATGGAGGTAGCAAAAAAAGATGGTTTCGGACAACTGATGAAAAAATCAACTTTGACAGAGCTTTCTATACTAACTGTACCCAAAGCAATTGCTTCAATCGCTTTGGTTAGTGAAGAGCCGAAGCAAGAGGCAGAAAAAAGTCTAAAGCGTTTCAAGCTATAACAAAAAGAAATTAGAAGGCTATGAAAAAATTAAGAACAACTATGGACAGGTACTTTGACAAGCTGGATGAACGTTGGCGGGTATTGCCCATACAAAAACAGCATCAATGCCTGCTGTACTTCTTTGTGGGCTATCTGCTACTTACCGCGGGGATCATTGGCAAAGTATGGTATGAAACTTCAAAGTCCCGCAACGATATAGGCATTGAGCATATCGAGAACCCCATCCACAAAAAAAATGAAAGTCCTACAAAATTGCAGGATACATTAACAACAATTTTAAAAAATAAGATGTATGAAATTAAATGAGAACAAAAAAACGGTTGTTCGGGTAACGGAAGGTAACCCATCAGCAATCGATGATGTCTTGCAAGACAGTACCAGGAACAAAGTCAAAAAGCTTAAAAAACCTCTTATATTCGGTTTGATGGGTGTTGTGTTCCTCTGCTGTATGTACCTGATTTTTAAACCCTCTTCCGAGAAAAAGGAAATCGAGAAAATCGGACTGAACGAAGTCGTGCCTCAGGCTACGGGTGCAGGAATGCCTGATGATAAGGGTAAGGCATACGAAGAGGAAATGCTGGAACGTAAGAATCAGGAAAAACGGAACGATCTCACATCTCTTTCTGATTACTGGAATGAAGACGAAAAAGGAGAGGAGGGAGGCGAGTTGCCTGAAGAGGAAGAAAGCTATAGTAGTGCCAACAGATCTGAAAAAGACAGTAATCGCGCTTTGAACAGTTACCGCAACGTGCAAAGCACATTAGGTTCTTTCTATAAGGACGATAATTCTGAAACGAAGGAACTCCGTAAGCAATTGGAAGAAGTAAAGGGAAAACTGGCTGAGAAAGATGATCCAGCCAAAGTAACGGTAGATGACCAATTGGAAATGATGGAGAAATCCTATCAGATGGCTGCAAAATATCTTCCTTCAGTTACAAATAGGGGAGAAGCAGTGCCTGCCAATGGTCCTGTTTCTAAGTCTTCACCTTCTACTCAAAAAGAGCAGTTTGTGGCATTCACAACTACAAGAAAGAACACCATATCCGCCTTGTATCGTGAGCCTAGCGATAGTGTTTTTTTAGCTGATTGGGGCCAGAACAAGAACAGCCGTTTTTATACAGCTGGTACATTAGAGCAAGTGGTACAACCCAAAAACAGTATCAAAGCCTGTGTACAGGAAACACAAACTATTATCAGTGAAAGCGGAGTACAATTGCGGTTACTGGAATCCGCCCAAACGCCTAATCAGGCCATTCCCCAAGGAACAATTTTAACGGCTAACGCAAAACTTGAGGGAGGACGTTTACAGATGCAGGTAACTTCCATAGAATTGAACGGAAACATCATCCCGGTTGATATTACTATTTATGATCTGGACGGTCAGCAGGGTTTGTACGTGCCTTTTTCGCCCGAAATGAATGCCCTTAGCGAAATGGCAGGGAATATGAGCCAGCAATCCGGAACAAGCCTGATGCTTACCCAATCAGCAGGACAACAGGTTGCCGCTGATTTGAGCCGTGGTTTAGTACAGGGCATTTCGGGCTATTTCTCCAAAAAAGTGAAGACACCGAAAGTTACCTTAAAGGCAGGTCATCAACTGTTTCTTGTCTCCAAAAAATAATGTAAAACATAAATAGAATTAAACAATGAAAAATCATTTTAGAACCTTGTGGGCATTTGCCCTGATCATCGGCTTTGCCGTATCCTCTTTTGCACAAGACAGCGCAAAAACTCCTCTTGCTTTGGGCAAGATAGAACCCTACTGTATGGAAGTTACTTATGACAAGACTTCGCATCTGATTTTCCCAACCGCTATCCGCTATGTGGATCTGGGTAGTGAATACCTGATTGCGGGAAAAGCTGAAGATGCGGAAAATGTACTTCGTGTAAAAGCATTGGTAAGGGAGTTTGAACCAGAAACCAATTTTTCAGTGATTACAAATGACGGCCGATTTTACAGCTTCAATGTGAATTACAGTTCCTGCCCACAGACGTTAAGTTATGACTTGCAGGCGATGCAAAAAACTATAGACAAGGCCAGCGGAAACGATGTTCTTTTTGAAGAGTTGGGAAATAACTCACCATCTCTGGCAGGTTTGTTATTGGAAACCATTTACAAAAATGATAAGCGCATTGTAAAGCATATTGGGGCGAAAAGTTTTGGCATACAGTTTATTCTGAAAGGAATTTATATCCATAATGGTAAATATTATTTCCATACCGAACTCGCAAACCGTACCAATGTTCCTTTCCAGATTGATTTTATCAATTTCAAAGTGGTGGATAAAAAGATTGCTAAGCGAACCGTGATACAGGAAAGACCAATGATACCACTGCGTACTTACAAGCCACTGGGCGAGATTGGCGGAAAGACAACGGAGCAGAATGTGTTCCTGCTGGATCAATTTACCATTGCCGATGACAAGATGTTACTGATTGAGGTTTTCGAGAAGAACGGTGGCAGAAAACAAACGCTACAGATAGAAAATTCGGATTTGATAAAGGCTCGTTTGATTAACGATATGCACCTGAAATTTTAATAATTTATTAAAAGTAATAATAGAAAAATGAAAATGTATATCTATACGATGGTGTTTGCATTAATAGGCATGACTATCACCCAGGCGCAACGCATGCTGCCTAATCAGAAAGGACTGGAAGTAAACGCGGGAATCTTGTCCGATGACCATCTTGGTAGGAACTACTACCTCAATGTGGGTATGACCGTGAATGCTAAAAACGGTAATTATCAGGTTTGGGCTTTGGAATATACGAAGCAGTATGATGTGTACAAAGACTTCCGCTTACCACGGGAAACCTACACAGCAGAAGGTGGTTACAGTTTTTTCCTGCTGGGCGATGCCCGTAAGAACATTAGCCTGAATTTAGCTATAACAGGTGTGGTGGGTTATGAAAGCATTAACCGTGGAGAAGCTTGGTTGTATGATGGGGCAAAAATACTGACTGAAGACAATTTTATCTATGGTGCAGGCGGACGACTGTCTTTTGAAACATACCTTTCTGACTATTTTGTACTGATTCTTCAAGGACGCACAAAAGTTTTGTGTGGTACGGATCTGGAACAGCTCCGGCCTTCAGTAGGTCTGGGATTAAGGATTAACTTATAAAATATAAAACAATGATAGCATTTTTCAATAAATTCAGAATAGGATTGCTGCGAATATATGTATTGCTGGCAATCCTGATAAGTTCCGTTACATCCTGCAGCAAAGACGAACTTGAAATACAAAATGATTTCCCTTTTGAGGTAAAGGTGATGCCCATACCTAAAGAAATTGTCAATGGCAATACCTTAGAGATCAGGCTAAAGATAGAACCAACCTATAGTTATACTAACACGCAATACTATCTTCGCTACTTTCAGTTTGATGGACAAGGGACTTTGCAGTATTATAATGAGCTGCCGTATCTGCCCAACGATTTGTACCAATTACCAACGAAACAATTCAGGTTGTATTATACTTCGAAATCCACCGTCTCCCAATCCTTTGAAGTATGGATTTCGGATAATTTTGGGAACGAAAAGCAGTTGAGCTTTGAGTTTAACAGCAGTGACTAAAGTTACAATGGAATAAATGAAAACCGACCTGCATTTATGCAAGTCGGTTTTTTGATTTTCAACTTTTCTCATAAGATGATTTTGTTTTAATTTACTTGGATTATAATCTTTATAATTATGGATGCAGTTACTTCTCAATTGTTACTGGGTATTATACCCCTTGTTATAGGTATAGGACTTATCTACTGGGTAAGCCGCAGAAAGTTTTACAGACGTAATGTGGCTAGTTTGGAATGTTTTTCGAGCTTTGAGGCATCTGTGTTTGTCCGCTTTTTGGAACGAATATGTAAGTGGCTTGCATATGGCTTAATTGTACTTGCTATTCTTACGCTGTGGTCATATTCAAGGATGAAAAAGGATAAGGAAAAACAACAGCAAGAAGTGAAAACAGAGCAGTCTGAAAAGGATAAGGAAAAACAACAGCAAGAAGCGAAAACAGAGCAGTCTGCGTACCGCTAATATTTAAACTAGCAAAAAAAATTGGCTAAAAGATGTATAGTAAATAGCTAAATACCTACTTTTAATAAAAACATCTAAAATATTATTTTTTAGATGTTTAGAATCTAATTATCTGTCATGGGCATAGGAACATTTGGTAATTCATATATAACTTTTTTTGGTTAATAAATTTAAGAAATAAAACCTTAAACAGTAAAAGATTAAAATCCAACTCTAACCAAGCGGCGTTCTTTTGCTTCTTTTCTTAGGTCGCTGATTTGGAAAGAAAAGAAGTCCTCTAAAACAACGAAAGGGATAATGAATATCCCTTTGAAATTAGATTGCAGCCTGTTTGGTAAAATATATTAGAGAAATTTATGGATTGACATATATTTTACCAAAGTGGTTGCACTGATTTGACGCAAAAAGACTGTCCCGACCATAGGAGGGAGTGTCTTTTTGCGCCCGATTATGGCTATTAGGCGACTTTTATGGGGTGGGTGCGAAAGTCCTTCAGATTGTGAAAAAATCCCCTGTACGGTGTCATACCATGCCGAAACAAGCTCCATAAAAGCGAACAGCCCATTTGGGTCAAAGAGGAATTGATAAACAAATCCTGTTTCTCCAATGCTTCCGCTAAACTGCAGCTCGGCGTGTCGTCGTCCTGTTCGGACTGCTTCAATATTTCTCCAAATTCTTCCGTAATCATTGGCAGGCTTGCCACCGTTTCGTATTTCTCCGAATTGGGTTGATGAATGTTTCCTATGGTAGACAGTAACACTTGCCCTGTATGCTGGCTGTTTCCAAAATCCAGCCAATATTTAGGTATGTCCCTGTGGTGTCTGCGGTTGCATATTTCTTTCAGTATTTCAGCAACACCAAACCTCGCCTGTACATTGTCCACGCAGGTAATGTATAAAGTCGCCTGTGCATTTTCGGGTATTCTGCCCAAACGGTCCTTTTCAAACTTTGCGGTTTCGGCTTTCCAATTTGTACCTGAAAAGCGGTTTGCACGGTTGATGAGGGCAATGGATTTGTACAGGCCTGTTTCACTTTCAGCAAACCGCTGTCTTCCTAAATTGGCATTAGTCACAATATCATCATCCCACAAACGGACGTTCAATCCTGCGTGTCCCAATTCGATTAAACTATGGTTCATTTCCATTAAAGCGGTCAAAACCTTTGAGCCTGTGCCACCTGCACCGATTAGGTTTAGGGTAATGGGATTGGTTGGACTTATCAGATAATTGTCTGTAAAATGTACTTTTGGTATCTCGGTATTCATCACAAAATATTTTTAAGGGTTTTGTTGTTCTTTTTTAATACATCTTTGGGAAAGACTTCGTTTGTTTCAATCAGTTTTTTCCAAAGGCTTACGCAATTCCCTTTTATGGGATTTTGTTTTACTAATAAATGACTAAAATAGCTGTTGAAAAAGTAGTTTTCCCAAGTAGTTGCAAATTCCTCCACAGAAGCGGAATTTTTAATATCTATGCTTACAGTTCCCATACATACTTTGCCATCTTCATAAATATTGAAGAAAGGAGCATAATACAATACTGTATTTTCTGTTGGTCTTCTGTCGGTTGCAAGAGCAAATACCGCAAGGCTGTTTTTGCTGGCATACCAAAGCATTGGCGGTACATACGCTTTGCCGTTGGGTATTCCTAAACCGTTCACAAAATATAATTGTTGTTCCTGTGCTTTGGTGTACCAAAGTACCGTGCCTTTTTCGCTCGGATTGATATGCAGTATATTGGTCGGCAAAATCCCTTTTGGCTTTAAAAAGGCTTTATCTTTTTCTTTATCGGATTGTAAAGCCTTCGCCAATATTTTAGCTTCATTTACGGTTAGTGGATGGGCATTGATAGGATTTCCGTTTTTGTCCATATCAAAATGCTCCACGTACATATCGGTATTCGTTTCTTTAGTTTGGTAAAAAACCAATGCGGATTTTGGGTGGTAAAGCGTTCCAAAATTCTCGGTTATGTCGTTTACATTGTTCATTTTCTTGTCGTTTTATAGTCATACAGTAGCGTGCATAGTTCGTTCAAAAGAGCAAACAGGCGGTTCTCAAAATCAAGATTGGTTTGTGTAATGTTGCTTCCGTCAAAGCATTTGCAAATGGTTGGTTCTTCCATTGCTCCATACTCGTTAAACTCATTGTTAATACTGTCGGCAAGTCTCTCATACAACCAACCTGTGGTATCTGCTATAAAGGAGATGTATTTTTCCATTCCAACGGTTTCGGAGTCGTTTTCATCATTATAGGGGTCTTCTTGGGGTCTTGGTGCGTTTCGGAAAATGCTCTCGTGTGGATATTGTGCATAAAGGGCAAGGGCATCGCAAGCCACTTTTTGACACTCTTGGTCGAATGTATCACTGCTTTTAAAATGGTTTAAACGCTGTTCAAAAACTTGTAAATTGATACGGTTGAACAGTTTTTGTTCTATTCGTTCGCCTATCCATTCGGCTCTTGCAATCTCTGCAATATAGCTATCTGTTTCATCTGTATAATCATCTTGTTCTATCCAATCGTTCATCATTTCGTACATCCAATACAGATAGCTGTTTTCCTGTCTGTAATAGGGTATGTCAACAATATGGTACAGATAACTGCAAACCGAAACAAGTAATTGAGCGTTTTTTTTGCGCTTTGGGTCATGGAGCATTTGAAAGAGTGGTACAATTGGAATATAGTACAGGGTTGTGCCTGTACTGTATCGTTCTTCGCTTGTGAAAAATGTTTTCTTACTATCCTGTACCAAACGTAAATTATCCCAATTTACATTGATTTGTTTTAATTTGGTTTCAGCATCCCACATAGCCAAAGCCATATTGTAGGGGGAGCCATAATCCTGTGTTTGTAACGGATTGATGCCATAATGTTCTGCAAGTTGTGAAAGGGACTTGTAAAAATCCCTCTCCGTTTTTGCAGTTCTCTTACAAGCCTGTACGGATTGCACTGCTTTCAGTTTAGGCAGAAACGTACACTTTAGAAAACCATTGGTAGCATCGCTATTGGTACGGATTTCTGTTTGTCTTTCCGAACCTCGTTTGCATCTTTGGCTCTCTGCATCCAATGGGCGAACTCGCTTAATTGCTGGTGCAGTTGCCGCTGTATTTTCTGCTGGGGTATGCTTATAGTTCCCGATAGGATATTGCGTTGCATAGTTCATCGTTTTTGATTTTTGGTTTAACCTTTTGTCCCCATTACGCTTTCCAATTTGTATTCTATCCTATCATCACGGATAATTGGGGCAGATACTTTTGCCGTGGTTAGTATGGGATACGTATTGGCGTAAAAATTCAATACCGCTTCCACACTCCAACCTGGTTCGGGGTCGGTCAGTCTGATGTCCTGTCCTTTATCTTTAAGTATAAATACTCTTTCTAACTGTGTTGCTAATAACATAACTCTTGGATTTTGTATTAAACATTAGGTTGCTCTGTTGCAAACAGACCTGTTGAAGAAAACTTGTCTGATAGTTCCGATTTGCGTTTTCGTATCTCGTCAGCCTTTTCGGGGAACTCCGTCATTTCGGGTACTTTCATCCACGCATCACGGAATTTGCCTTCTTTTTCCAATTCATCCGCTTTTGCCATTCCCTCTTTAAATTTCTTGTCTTTGGCTTCCTGTTCCTTTTTCTCTTTTTCGCCTTTTTCCTTTTCCATTGCCGATTGCTTTTTAGCTTCTTCCAATTGTTTCATAAAGGCTTCCATATTTACCATTAAACCTGAAGCGGTTTGCAAAGGAGCTGTTATCTGCTGAAAAAATCCCTCGTCCAATTCTTCTGCCGTTCCCCTAAGATTAAGTGGTGGTATCAGTTGTTTTGCGTTATCTCCACATTGCTCATTTAAAAGTATTATAGAAACAATAAAGTTGTTTGCTATACCCTTTGAAATAGTTAGCTGTAAATCTCCTGTAATGCCCATTTGGGCTATCTGATTGAAAAAATTAGTCGTTTCCATAATTTAGTTTGATTTTATAGTCTAACATTTGTTTAATTGTAGCTTCGTCATGTCCAATGGCACGTAAGCGTTCTTCATATTTTTCCATTCTCTCCCTGTAATCCTGCTCGGCTTCTTTTCCACGCAGTATCAATAGGTGTGTGTTCCAGCCTGTCATAGCTTCCCTAATTATAATATCAAGTTTAAATACGTATAATCTTTTTTCAGAGTGTTCCTCCTCAGACAGCTCAATCTCTGCATATTGGTTTAAAACGTTCCAATAATTCAGCGACCAATCTTGTTTGTCTCTGCGTTCTGCTTCTACAAATTGGTTAAAAAGGTAGTCTGCAAATTCGTTTTTGTCCTTATTTTCCTTTGTCATGATTGCGATTTTTAAATAGGCGACCACCTGTGCAGGCAGTCGCCTGTAATTATTAATTGAGATTTAAGATTTCCGCACCGTCTATTGAAAAGGCAGTACATAATTCAAATGCTTTCTGTGATTTGAGTTGAGCCGTTCCACCCATTACAATACTTTGCAACTTGGCTTCATCATCCTTGTAACTGCGTACATTTTGGTAGTAGCCTGTCACAGCATTATACGCCCCAAACAATGTGCCTTTGGTTGTGTCCATTTGTTGGGTATCGCTTGTCATAGCGTATGCAAAGGCATCTTGCACCACATTTTTGAACACGGTGGAAACTTCATCTTCCGCACCCTTTTTGAGCAAATCCAATGTTTCCTTGTTAGGGCAAAGTGCTAATTGGATTAGCTTTTTTACTTCTCTGTCTGTAACTCTTACCTTAGTCCATTCATTAAATATTCCCTCTAACTGTGTGCTTAAGGTATCCGCCAAGCCCATAAGTTTGTGGGCATTTTCCAAATGCTGTTTTGCTCCCGAAGTATGTTTGATGCGTACCACGTTGCTCATATTACGAAGCGAGGCGTTAAGGGTATTTTGGCAAACAATGCGGATAGGGGTGAAGGCTGCTGTTATGCTTCCGCTGCCATCGTGCGAAGTGGTTAGGAAAATGTACTTTTCTGTTACATCATCGCCATTGCCCACACGGATATAATCGGGCAGTTTGGCTGTAATGAATATGCGTTCGCCTTGTCCCAATGCTCCTGCGGTTTCGTAGAGAATACCCTCGTCACCGCCTACAATAGCATCAAAGAAATTGAACGCTTCACGGTTTTGTACGATGTGATAATCTTTGCCTACCACACCCAATACGGCATTGTTATCGGTGCGGATATTAGCAAAGTAGTTGGGAACGTACAGTTCGTTACTGCCTATCTCTATACCATTTGCCGTTTCAATAATGCCCGAACCTTTGGTATATAAAGGTGTTTTGATGACTTCATAGTCTAAGCCTGCGTGTTTTATGGCTTCTTCACTTGTTGGGTATTGCTCTACAATCTGCCCCAAACCGTGCCAAGCTTTTTGGTTTACGCTAAAGAATGAATAGTTTCCTGTTTTCTCGTTGAAATTGATATTATGTGCCATGATATAATGATTTAAAAGTTTAAAAAAGGTTGATGCTAGTTGTTAAAATGGGAGGTCGTTCTCTGGCTTGTCAGAAGTTGTTCCTGTGGTAGCCTGTACCGTTTCCAATTTTTTACCGCCGCCATGCGTTTTGATTTGCGAGGTGTTGAAGTTCAGACCTGCGTGTGCTTCTCCATTATTGCCTGTCCACGCTCTTGCGCTAACCCTACCTGTGAGTTCCACAAGAGTGCCTTTGGTGAGTATACCTGCCACCTTTGGGCTAATCCAGTAAGCGCAGTCGAAGTAGGTTGTCTGCTCTATACGTTCGCCCGCTTTATTTCGGTAGTTGTCGTTGGTTGCTACTGAAAAGTTTACTACCTGTTTGCTGTTAGACAATGTGCGTACCTCCGCATCTTTTGTCACTCTTCCGATAATGTTCATGATTTCTCTTTTTTTAGTGAATTAATTTTTTTTAAATTTTATTTATTTGGCAATGAGAGGAGGTGCTGTTTTGTTTCATCATTACCATTTTTAATATTTTATTTTTCATTGCTGACATTTTTTTTATTCGTCTAAAGAGCCGGAGTATGCTATGTTTTGTTTCATGAGCATAAAAAGGTTAGTGTTTAGCAATGGCAAGGCTTTGACAAAAAATACAACCCGGAGGGGTGGAGATTTTTTGGCAAATCCGCAGGACCCGGCCTTGCTATTGCGTTAAGAACACGGAATTACCTTTGCTCCTGAAATAAGACAAAAGCATACAGGTTCTTTGAATACAAAAAGGAGGGGGAAGCAGCGAAGAGATTAGGAAATAGTGCTAATAGATCAGAAAATTTCATCAATTATGACAAGATCTATAAATCGATGTTTAAAATTTTTTCTTAAACTGCTGCTGATGGAGTTATTGATTGATAATATTAGATGTAGTTACAGTATGAATTCTTATGGTTAAATAGACTATAAGTTACCTGCAAATTGTATATTTGTGTTTCTATCTATATACTTTAACCAATGAAAAAAAAGTTATTATTTTTGATGATCATATTGTTTTGTGCAATTAAAATCTCAGCACAAAACCAGCCGCAATCAACCAATAAGTCAACCTATCAAAATCCTATCTTCGGAGGGGATTACCCAGATCCTAGTTTACTGAGAGAAGGCAAGGATTATTACATAGTACATTCATCTTTTGATTACTATCCAGGACTTACAATATGGCATTCACAGGATTTAATCAATTGGACACCTGTTGTTAGTGCACTGCAAAAATATGTTGGGGATGTATGGGCGCCTGATCTGGTAAAATACAATAGCAAATATTACATTTATTTCCCAGCCAATAAAACCAACTTTGTAGTTACTGCTGATAATATTGCAGGCCCTTGGAGCGATCCCATAGACCTTAAAATTGGCAATATTGACCCTGGTCATGTTACAGATGACAAAGGTGACCGCTTTTTGTATTTCAGCAATGGTGATTATATTGGTTTATGCAAAAATGGTCTGGCAACAACCGGAGCAGTAAAACATGCTTATGATGGCTGGGCAATTCCAAGAGAATGGTCTATTGAATGTTTTTGTATGGAAGGGCCAAAACTCTTTAAAAGAGGCGACTATTATTACCTAACTGTCGCCGAGGGCGGCACCGCAGGACCTTCAACAAGTCATATGGTTATTTCAGCACGTTCTAAAACCCCATTCGGTCCATGGGAAAATTCTCCGTACAATCCGGTAGTGAGGACTCAAAGCAGCGATGAACGCTGGTGGTCGAAAGGTCACAGTACGGTATTTGAAGATTATAACGGCAAATGGTGGATGGTGCTACATGCCTATGAAAAAGGGTTCTATAATTTAGGGCGCCAAACTCTTTTACAGCCAGTGGAGTGGACTAAAGATGGATGGTATAAAGTACCTGATACTATCCAGACTGATAAGCCCATTACAAAACCTATAGGAACCGAAGTGGCTCGTTTTTCGCAAAGCGATGACTTTTCCGGCAGTACTCTTAAGCCACAATGGAAATTTTTTCAAGGGGTAGAAAATTCTCGTTTTAAAGTAGCTAATAACAGTCTTACAATTAAAGGTAAAGGAAACGGAGTAGGTGACAGCTCACCTTTAGTTTGTGTACCCTCAGGTCATTCCTATACTGCTGACGTAGAGATGGAAATTGAAGGTAATGCAGTAGGTGGACTGGTACTCTTCTATAACGGAAGCTACTACTCGGGAATTTTGGCTGATCAGGAAAACATATTGTCAAATCTTAGGGGATGGCAATTTGAAACAGAAAAAAAAGTGCATAAAAGACATGTGTACCTTCGACTTAAAAATATAAACAATAATGTGGATATGTTCTACAGTCTTGATGGCAAGCAGTGGCTTAAAACAGAGAATTCAGCTGAAGTTTCTTCTTATAACCATAATGCGCTGAGTGGCTTTTTAGGCCTTAGAATTGCTCTTTGTTCAATTGGCAAGGGAAGTGTAACTTTTAAAAAATTTAATTATACCCCTTTATAATTGTTTAATACTACTATAGAAGCAGAAGGCAGTTTTTAATTTGAAACTGCCTTCTTTTTGTAAAATAGTATAAGTGCTTTAATCAATTCAAGCTCCTATACTCATTAGGTGTATTACCAACATGCTGTTTAAAGAAACGAGTAAAGTGCTGCGGATATTTAAATCCCAGTTCATAAGCGACTTCATTAATTGTTTTGGAGGAGTCAAATATTTTATTTTTCGCCACGTCAATGATTTTATTTTGGATGTACTCCTGAGCAGATTTTCCTGTTTCTTTCTTAATCAGGTCTCCAAAATAGTTGGCAGATAGATTAAGCTCTGCTGCGTAATAAGCAACAGAAGGCAATCCCAAAATATTAGGTTTATCAGAAGAAAAGTAACCATTTAACAATTCTTCGAATTTTTCAAGAATTCCTTTGTTGGTAGTATCTCTGGTGATAAATTGACGGTCATAGAATCTTTCACAATAATTCAAAAACAGCTCAATATTGGAAGCAATAAGTTTTTTGCTGTGCTTATCAATAGATTGTTTTAATTCAGCTTCGATTTTTGCGAAGCAGTCAAAGACAAGCTGTTTTTCTTTTTCGGATAAATGAAGAGCTTCACTGGTGTTATAGCTGAAAAAATTGTAATCATTAATACTTTTTGCAAGCGAAGTACCCCGAATTAAGTCAGGGTGGAAAACCAATCCATACCCCATCGGTTGATAAAAATCTGTTTTGTTTTCTACGTCAATTGTCTGGCCTGGCGAAATAAACACTAAGGTTCCTTCCTGATAATCGTAATAATTACGGCCATATTTTAGGTCTCCACAGTTCACTTGTTTCAAAACTATGCAAAAAAGCCCAAAGTTCATTTTGGAACCAGTCCTTGGATTTGCTTTAGAAAAATCAATCACACTTACTAAAGGATGTAATGTCTCATGATTGTTAAAAACGTTGTAGTCGTTAATGGTCTCAAAGTTAAATACTTGTTCCATGTCTTTTGTTGTTTATTACACAAATTTAGGTATTTAAGATTAGTTTAAATAGCTGTTTGTTTATAATCAGTAATCTTGGTAGGAGATTCAGTAATCCGTATACCATTGCCCTCGTATTTAGTTCTGAAATTTGCTGTAAAAGAATAATTTAAAACTTTAAAGTGATTGTAATATGTTCAATATTAAATTAAATAATGGTGTTGAAATGCCAATTTTAGGTTTCGGCGTTTTTCAAATACCAGATGCAGCGGAATGTGAGCAAGCTGTACTGGATGCTGTTGAAACTGGGTATCGTTTAATAGATACAGCTGCATCATACCAAAATGAAACTGCTGTTGGAAATGCAATAAAAAAATGTGGCATTGCCCGGGAAGAGTTATTTATCACAACCAAGCTCTGGGTACAGGATGCGGGATATGAGCAAACAAAGGCTGCTTTTCAAAAATCTTTAGACAAGTTGCAGCTGGATTATCTGGATTTGTATCTGATTCATCAACCGTATGGCGATGTATTTGGTTCATGGAAGGCCATGCAAGAATTACATGAACAAGGAAAGATTAGAGCCATTGGTGTAGCCAATTTTCATCCCGATAGATTAATAGATCTTATTGTAAATAGTGGTTTCACACCTGCGATTAACCAGATCGAAACGCATCCGTTTCATCAACAGCTCGCATCTCAAAATTTTTTAGAACAGAACCATGTGCAAATTCAATCCTGGGGCCCTTTTGCTGAAGGGAAAAATAACATTTTTGACAATAATTTATTGATGGGTATTGCCAATAAACATGATAAAAGTGTTGCACAAATTATTCTTCGTTGGTTGATTCAAAGAAATATTGTTGCTATTCCAAAATCAGTTCGTAAAGAAAGAATGCTTGAGAATCTCAATGTTTTTGATTTTATGCTTTCGGCACAGGATATGAAGAAAATTCAGACTCTGGACAAAAAAGCAAGTTTGTTTTTTGACCACCGGGATCCAAATATGGCAAAATGGTTGAGTGAAAGAAAACTGGACTTATAATTATTAAAACTTTTATCTAATTAAAAATTGAATTATGAATCGTCGAAATCTATTAAAAACTGCAGGACTTGCAATTGCTGGAGGTGCATTAGTACCTTTATCTTCTTTTGCTTTATCCTCAAACTCGGAAATTAAACCTTTTCATAATGACAACTTATTACAGCCCGTTCCTGGCAAGCGCAAACTTGGTACCTCGCTTGAAGTTTCCAGTATAGGGCTGGGTGTTCAGAACATGAGCCGAACTTACCAGACTACAGTTCCCTCTCGCCCGGAAATGCTCAATATCATTCGGACGGCATTTGATAAAGGAGTAACACTATTTGATGCTGCCGAGGCTTACGGTCCTTTTGAAGTGGAAAAAATTCTTGGAGAAGGTGTAGCCCCTTTTCGAAATAAAATAGTAATCGAAACGAAGTTTGGATGGAATATTGACCAGGAAACAGGTAAGCGATTGCCTGGATTGAACAGCCGTCCGGAACACATCAAAATAGTAGTGGAGGGAATGCTTAAAAGACTTCGTACCGACAGAATAGATTTATTGTATCAGCACCGTGTAGACCCGCAAGTTCCTATCGAAGATGTAGTTGGAGCTATTCAGGATTTGATAAAAGAAGGTAAAATATTGCATTACGGATTGTCTGAGCCAGGATCTCAAACCGTAAGAAGAGCACATAAAATTCATCCCATTACGGCCATTCAAAATGAATATTCAATGTTGTGTCGTGGCCCGGAAAAGGAAATCATACCGCTTTGCGAAGAATTAGGTATAGGATTCGTTCCTTGGAGTCCGCTTGGAGTTGGTTTTCTAACGGGAGCCATCGATGCTGATACGCGTTTTGCTGCAGGGGATATCCGTGGCAATGAGACTCGTTTCTCACCAGAGAATCTGTCCAGAAATTTGGCACTTGTAGATTTATTAAAAAAATGGAGTAAACAAAAACAAGCCACGCCTGCCCAAATTGCGTTGGCCTGGCTATTGGCTCAAAAGCCTTGGATTGTGCCAATTCCAGGAACTACGCAGATGGCACATATGATCGAAAATATTGGAGCTGAAAATGTAAAATTTACTGCCGCTGAATTAATGGAATTCAATAAACAGTTGGATGCTATTCCAATTTTGGGAGAGCGTTTACCTTCATTTGTCCAAGCTTTTTCTGATATTGAAGCTCCGCTAAAGAAGTAATATTAAAATTATTAAATACAATTTAACCCTAAACTATATAATATGAAGAAGTTTATTATAGGACTGTTTGTAATGGCAAGTGTGCAATATTCATCAGCTCAAGAAAATAAAACAAGTAATATAGTTCCAAATTATGCAAAAGAGGAACAAGAAGTTATTCAGCTCTCTAAAGACAAATGGCAATGGATGGCTGATAAAAATGTCGATAAACTTACACCTTTGTTTGATGATAAATCTGTTTTTGTCCACATGGGAGGAAGTTGGGGAAAAACCCAAGAAATCAATGTCATTAAAAGTGGAGGAATTCATTACAAGAAAGCAGATATTCATGAAGTGTCAGTAAATATCATTGGGAATACGGCTATACTTCTAAACAGAATTACATTACTAGCTGTCGTTGGAGGTAATGAAGTTACCAATCCATTTATTGTGACTGAAGTATATATAAAAGAGAAAAATAAATGGATCTTAGGATCATTATCATTTACCAAAGTACTTACTCCTAATGACGCACCACATTAAATGTTTATCCGAATGAAAATTAGGTAATAAACAAATCTAACAGGAGAAATTTACAGTACTACTGGATTCACGTTCGGTGAAAGAAGTAATTCTAAATGTTTAAAAAATTAAGAAAATGGAAAAGAGAATTTTAGGAAATAACGGACTTGAAGTATCCGCATTAGGATTAGGCTGTATGGGGTTAAGCTTTGGATATGGCAAGCCGACTGAAAAGAAAGAAGCCATTGCGCTAATCAGGGAGGCATTTGAAAAAGGCATCACTTTTTTTGATACAGCAGAATGCTACGGTCCCTTTACAAACGAAGAAATAGTAGGAGAGGCATTGGAACCATTTCGCAGAGAAGCAGTCATTGCCACCAAATTTGGCTTTCAGGACGGGGATTCTACCAAAGGTTTAGACAGCAGCCCGGCTAGGATAAAAGCAGTGGTTGAAGCTTCGCTAAAAAGATTGAAAACAGACTGTATCGATTTGCTTTATCAGCATAGGGTTGACCCAAATGTGCCTATCGAAGAAGTTGCCGGAACAGTTAAGGAACTGATCCAAGCGGGAAAGGTAAAGCATTTTGGCCTTTCGGAAGCTGGTGTAGAAACCATTCGCAGAGCCCATAAAGTTCAGCCAGTAGCAGCATTGCAAAGCGAATATTCATTATTCTATAGGGAACCGGAACAAGAAATTATCCCAACTTTAGCAGAACTGGGAATTGGATTTGTGCCTTTTAGTCCGTTGGGTAAAGGTTTTTTGACAGGAGCCATAAATGAAGAAACAAAATTTGAAGCTTCGGATTTTCGAAATATTGTACCAAGATTTTCAGAAGAAAATAGAAAAGCCAATCAGACATTAGTAGATTTAGTAAAATCAATTGCAGTCGAAAAAATTGCCCGCCATCTCAAATTGCTTTAGCATGGTTGCTGGCCCAAAAACCTTGTATTGTACCAATTCCTGGTACAACTAAATTATATCGCTTAGAGGAAAACATTGGAGGAGTAGAAATTTATTTAAGTAAAGAAGAATTGGACAATATCGACTCAGCACTTAAAAATATAGAAATTATTGGTGCTCGTTACCCTCAGCAATTACAGGATAGAGTAGGCAAATGAGCAGATTATCAGTAAGGGCTAAAAGTTAATCTTGTCATTCCATAATTAAATTATAAAATATGAAAAAACTATTTGCTAGCATTATTTTGCTCTGTATGACTTTATACTTAAATGCACAACAAAAGACTATCGATCCTACAGAGGTCCATACAGCCTCAGGAACCGTTCGCGGAATAATTGAAAATGGTGTTTCTGTTTTCAAAGGTATCCCATATGCAGCGCCACCTGTTGGTGTAAATCGCTGGCGTCCACCGCAGCCAGTAATACCATGGAAAGAAGTACGAGATGCTAGTAAATTTTGTGCAGACTGCCCACAGGCTGGTTGGCCCAGAGGTTCTGGTATGTCTAAAAGTTCCTCTGAAGATTGCTTGTTTCTGAATATATGGAAGTCAGCCACAGCAACAAAAAAATCAAAATTACCTGTTATGGTATGGATTCATGGCGGGGCATTTGTGTTTGGGAGCGGTGCAGGTCTTTCAGGAACTGCATTTGCAAAACAAGAGGTAATACTTGTTTCCATCAATTATCGTTTGGGTCGTTTAGGTTTTTTTGCATTTCCTGCTTTAAGCAAAGAGAATCCAAATGAATTTAAAGGAAGCTATGCCTATATGGATCAGATTGCTGCATTAGAATGGATTCAGAAAAATATTGCTGCTTTTGGTGGAGACCCAAAGAACGTAACTATCTTCGGAGAGTCCGCAGGTGGGGTATCGGTACATTCGTTAATGACTATTCCCTCAGCCAAGGGATTATTTCAAAAGGCAATTATTGAATCTGGAGGAGGCCGAGATGGAGTACTTACAGCTCGACCGATTGACAAAGAAAATGCTGACCCATATTATCCTGTTTCCGCTGAAAGTATCGGAATTAATTTTGCCAAAAGATATGGTATTGAAGGTACGGATGCTGAAGTACTAAATAAATTGCGATCACTAAGTGCTTCTGAAATTGTTGACGATGGACAAGAAACTGTTAATGGGATACCAACTTATTCGGGACCTATTCTTGATGGACGATTAGTCACCGAAACAGCTGAGAGTTCCTACAAAGCGGGGAGGCAACATAAAGTTCCGTTAATTATTGGTTCGAATAGTGCAGAAGTACCGGGAGGCTTTGTGAATGCTGGCTCGAAGGAAGAGTTGCTTTTGATTTTTGACAATCATAAAGATGCATTTTCCAAGGCCTATGATACTGATGGTAAAGGCGATTTCGGCATGATGCTCACACTTGTCAACACAGATAAAGTTTGGGCAGAACCGGCTCGCTTTATAGCAAGAACTCTTTCAGATAAAGGAACACCTGCTTATTTGTATCTATTCTCATACGTGCCTTTATCCATGAAAGAAAGGATGAAATATGGAGCTTCTCACGGATCTGAGATTCCGTATGTGTTTGATAATCTGATTGAAAGCAATGGCTCTGCAATTTCTCCAAAAGACAAAGAAGTTGCAAAAATAATGAATGCCTATTGGGTCAACTTCGCCAAAACTGGAAATCCAAATGCGAAAGGTTTGCCGCAATGGACTATTTACAACACAAAAAAGAATGAGGTTTTCGAGTTTGGGCAAGATGGATCGGCGGGCATTATTGATGACAATAGGAAAGCACGACTCGATGTTATGGAACAGGCAGATGAGAAAAAATAGTATTTTTATATAGAAATAAAGAAAGTAAGATGAAAAACAAAATTTATAGTTATCGGAATAGTGTCTGTCTATTATTGATGCTGGCCAGTGGCTCCATTTTAGCACAGGAAAAACAAAAACCATTAATTATAGAACAACAGGGAAGTTTTACTGTTGGAGGTACAATAATTGAGAATCAGGGTACTTTTGATCCATACAACCCGACACCAGCCGGACAGACATTGCGAGGGGATCATGCCTATGTTTTTTATCAAATTCCAGTTACCGTGAGAAAATTCCCTTTGGTCATGTGGCACGGAATCGGTCAGTTTTCCAAAACATGGGAAACAACTCCGGACGGACGTGAAGGATATCAAAATATATTTTTAAGAAGAGGTTTCGGTGTGTATGTAATAGATCAGCCAAGAAGAGGTGATGCCGGACGCAGTACGGTAACAGCAACAATAACTGCTACTCCGGATGAGCAGCAATGGTTTGGGACTTTTAGAATTGGTATTTATCCCAATTATTTTGAAGGTGTTCAATTCGCTAAAGATCCAGCGACACTCAATCAATATTTCAGATCAATGACGCCCAGTATTGGACCAATCGAAATACCTATTATGACGAGTGCAGTATCCGCATTATTTACTAAAATAGGCCCCGCTATTCTTGTTACACATTCTCATTCAGGTGGGATGGGTTGGCTAACAGCTATTCAAAATCAAAACGTAAAGGCCATAGTCTCTTATGAACCCGGAAGCGGATTCCTTTTCCCCGAAGGTGAAGTCCCTGCTCCAAAACCTAGTGCAGGCGGTACGCTTGAAGCATCTGGAATTTCAATGGCAGATTTTATGAAACTTACCAAAATTCCAATCATTATCTATTATGGTGACAACATCCCTTCTGATCCTATTAAAAATCCAGGACAGGATGGCTGGAGGGTTCGTCTTGAAATGGCAAAATTGTGGAGAGATAAGGTAAATAAGTATGGTGGGGATGTTACTGTAATTCATCTTCCTGAAATTGGAATTAAAGGAAATACCCATTTTCCCTTTTCAGATTTGAATAATATTCAAATTGCCGATCTTATGTCTAAATGGTTGAATGAAAAAGGGCTGGATAAGTAATTTTAGATATAAAATGAAGAAGTTAACGACATTTTGGTTTATCACAACTTTACTTGTTTGTATGTTTTCAAGCTGTAGTAAAGCGCAAGAGACAATTCCAGATAATGATGAATCCCTAACGGATAAAAATGTATTGATTGTTTACTTGTCACGAACTAAAAATACCAAAGTTGTAGCAGAGATTATTCATAAAAAGGTTGGGGGTACATTAGTGGAGCTTGAATTGGAAAAACCATATCCTCGAGACTACAAAATGATAGTGAGTCAGGTTGCAAAAGAAAACGAAACGGGATATCTGCCTCCGCTTAAAACAAAAATTGCCAATATTAAAAAGTACGATGTTGTATTTGTGGGGTTTCCAACCTGGGGAATGCAATTGCCACCACCTATGAAAAGTTTTTTGAAGCAATACAATTTAGAAGGAAAAACAATTGTCCCATTTAATACCAATGCGGGTTATGGAATTGGAAGCAGTTTTCAAACTGTAAAAGAGCTTTGTCCTAAAAGCACAGTTGTGGAGGGATTTTCTACCAAAGGTGGGATAGAAAGAGATGGAATTTTATTTGTAATGGAAGGCGAAAAGGAAAAACAGGTTGATGTAGAAATTCAAAATTGGTTGAAAAAATTAAGTTTAATTAAATAAGAAACTCGGAATGAGGGCACTCTCAAAATTAATAATGTTAGTAGTCATAATCGCAAATGTTTCGACTGTGAATGCACAGACGGAAGCTGTTGAAAACCTGAATAAAAAACAACAAGCTATCATAAGAATTGCTGCAGTTACAGCCAAAGGAGATTTAACCAGACTTAAAACGGAACTCAATAGCGGACTGGATGCCGGATTGACAATAAACCAGATCAAGGAAAGTTTGGTGCATTTATATGCTTATTGTGGTTTTCCACGCAGTATTCGGGGGCTGCAGACTTTTATGGTTGTGTTGGAGGAACGCAAAGCCAAAGGGATTAATGATGTTGTAGGAACCGAAGCATCAATAATAAAAGAGGAAAACAGTAAATATGAGCGCGGAAAAGTAATTTTGACAGAACTTACAGGAGTATCACAAGAGGGTCCAAAATCGGGCTATCTAGCATTTGCGCCCGAGATGGATGTTTTTCTGAAAGAGCATCTTTTTGCTGATGTTTTTGAGCGTGATGTTTTGACCTATTCCGAAAGGGAACTTATTACAATATCGGTTCTCAGCAGTATTGGCGGTGTGGAGCCTATGCTGAATTCTCATCTAAAAATATGCCTGAATGTTGGGTTGAGTCCAAATCAGCTGCAGGAGTTTATAGGAGTTATAAAATCATCAGTCGGAAATAAAGAAGCAATTGCTGCCCAGGAAGTTTTGAACGAAGTACTCAAAAGCAAAAAGTAAAATTTAAAATAATAAGGATGAAAAAAATAGCATTCATTGTAACAACAATACTAATTATAAACATGGCAAATGCACAATCTATCCAAAAGAGATATGAGCAAAATCCTTTTACTCTGGTATATGACGGAGCCATAACCAAAAATGAGAAAGGAAAAGTAAATATTCATCCTGTAAAGTATAAACTCAATGGAAGTGAAATCGCTGCCAATGTCTATACACCGGCAAATTATGATGTTTCAAAAAAATATCCTACTATAGTGGTAGCACACCCTAACGGTGGTATTAAGGAACAAACAGCCGGATTGTATTCGCAACGTTTGGCTGAGGCGGGCTATATCACTATTACTGCCGATGCAGCCTATCAAGGTGCAAGTGGTGGAGAGCCTCGGCATACTGATAAACCTGCAAACCGCATAGAAGACATCCGTGGTATGGCCGATTTTATTACTCAGTACGCAGGAGTAGATGTAAACCGTTTAGGTGTTTTAGGTATTTGCGGCGGAGGTGGTTATACTTTAAAAGCAGTGCAGAGTGATAAACGCTTTAAAGCCGTTGCAACGCTGAGTATGTTTAATTCAGGTGAGGTAAGGCGTAATGGCTTTCAGAATTCCCAATTAGCAACTGTGCAGGAACGTTTAAAGAAAGCGTCAGATGCCCGTGCTCAAGAGGCCAATGGTGGAAAAATGATTTATGCAGGAGTAGCGACTATAACAGATGAAGAAATCGCTAAGACTAAAACTGATCTTTATCGCGAAGGATATGAGTACTATTATAGAACTCATGCACACCCAAATTCCACTTTTTTATATACAATGAGCAGCCTAATGGACTTAATGACTTGGGATGCTGCTACAAATATGGATTTAATCAATCAACCCCTTTTAATGATAGCCGGAAGCAAAGCGGATACAAAATATATGACAGATGAAGCATTTCCTAAAGCAGTCAACGCCAAAAGTAAGGAACTTTTTATTATTGAAGGAGCTACTCATATACAGACCTATTGGAAACCTGAATATGTATCACAAGCTGTTAATAAATTGGTGGGTTTTTATCAATCCAATCTTTAATAAAAAAAACATGAAGAAAATAATTTTTGAAAAAGGAATACTATTTGCTTTTATTACCTGTATAACTATTGGGTTAATATCATGTAATAATGGTAAAGTACAGCATTCGGATACTGAAAAAGTAGATGCAATTCTGATTTTTCCAAAAGGAGATAAAGTTACTAACGCTAATTTTTCAGGTAATGTATGGTTGAATAATTTGGTTCAGGCAGATAGTATTAATCAAAATGCAGTTGGAAACGTAACCTTTGAGGCAGGGGCAAGAACCAAATGGCACAGTCATCCTTCAGGACAAATTATACTGGTACTTGAGGGCATCGGGTATTATCAGGAAAAAGGGAATCAAAAAATTGTTGTTAGAAAGGGAGATGTTGTAAAATGTCCAGCTAACATTCCCCATTGGCATGGTGCCAGCAACGATTCAAATTTTATTCAAATAGCCATAACAGGAAGAGAAAAAGGAGAAACAATTTGGTTTGATCTTGTAACGGATCAGGAATATAATAGTAAATCAAAATAGTAAAAATTCAGATAGACATTGCTTCATCTGGAATGGTAGAGTTGACCTTACCCAGCCTGCTACCCAAGTTATTCATCTCCAGTCCAATTGATTGCTCTGTAGTATTTGTATACGACTCAGTCGGGTGGATTGACAGGTGTTCCAGCATCTGTTTTATTGCATAAATACTCATATAACCATAATGAGTAACTTCGATACCAAGTATGTTTGGCTCTATGTGTGTTCAATTCGCAAGTAAAACATATAGCACTGAAAGACGGAGATGTCCTGAACAGTTTGGAGTCTTATGATTGGTAATACAGATCTTTTCGAGCGTGTGCAATTCACGAGCGGTGAGTGGTCTTTTGACGGTATTTGTTATTTTACACGTTGAGCTCTGAAATGAATCGGTTACGATGTAGCTTTAACATCTCTAGAGGTTTGACTTATGAGAAACCTATTTTAGACGAAAAAACGCAAGTCTAAAAAGATTCCTCAGTCATTACGTGAATAATAATGCATCAAAATAACACCTCCCTTTGACTTTAAAGCGACTGAAATAAACGCCTTAAAGTCAAAGCCAAGAATTATTTTTTTACCAGTATTAAAAATTTATTATTTAAATGAAATTTTATTAGTTGTTTCTCTTTTTTTCTCGTCGATGATTTTCGTATATATCTGAGTGGTCTTTATATTTTTGTGCCCCAGCATTTTTGATACCGTAAAAATGTCGGTACCAGCTGCCATCTGCAGTGTTGCATAAGTATGTCGAAAACAGTGAAAAGTAATATGCTTCTCAATAGCTGCATCTTTAATCCAAATGGGTATCAAACGGTCAAAATCCCATTTTTTTAAATTTAAAAAAATTTTCCCATGCTCCATTCTTTGTTCCCCTAAGAATTCAAGCGCTTCCTCAGAAATTGGAAGGGTCAAGGGCCTGTCAGTTTTCTGCTGCTTAAATCTTATATAATAACCTTCATCCGCACTGTATTGCACTTCTTCCCATGTAAGTTTTGATATGTCTGAATAACGCATGCCTGTTAGCAGAGAAAAAAAGCTTATACGCTTTACAATCTCCTTTTTACAAGGTGTCCTAAACAGTCTTGTAGCTTCTTCCATAGTAAGGAAGTTCCTTTGGGACTCCTGTTCCTTGATGCTTTCGACCGCAGCATTAACATCCGTTTGTAGTAATCCTTTTTTGTAAGCTTTTCGCAAGGTGGCCTTGATCTTATTAAAATAGGATAGGGCAGTGTTTTGAGCCAAAAACTGGCCTTTTTTCTTTAAACATTTTGCCTTCAAAATGTATTCCCTGAAATCCTCAACAACTGTTACATCAATTTCCTGCATTAATATGTCCTCGTTCTTAAGAAACTTTTCAAAATGGATAATTGCATATTTCCAGATTTCAGCGTTATTGCCAGTCTTGATTTCTGCTGTCTGTTTTATATACTGCAGGAATGATTTTTTTCCTATTTCCTGCAGACGAAGCCGCTCTTGTTCAAATGGTGTATAGATTTGCTGCTTGTTCAATTCATTAAGCCTATTTGCACAAATTACCTCGGCCTTGTGCAAATTTTCTGAATTCATTGCTTTATCAATATTATTTTTTGGTTTTGAAACCAGATATAAACCTAAATACTCTATGCGCGAAAATTCTCGAGTTTTAGCGTTATAGATTGGAGGGAAAAAATCAAGATATAATGTAATCTTCCCACTTGGCAGCGTCCTTTTTCTTAATGTAACATTTATATTTTGCATCTTCCAACAGCATTAAAAATTATATCAATATCCTGTTTGGCTTAATAGGTGAATTTTTCTATAAAAGATTAACGACCCAGTTTTTACTATGATTAATAAATGGCGAGGTACAAATAGGACAGTTGGCATAATGTAATGTGGATTTTGTATTTGGATCCCGATAGCTATCGGGATTGCTTCGCATGTTCTATCTCGAGTGGCAATCCCGAAAATAGGGATTAATCTAGTACCTAACCCTTTGTCATAAGGAAACTAAATTCGTAAATGAAGTTCTCCATAAATGTATTCGTC
Source organism: Flavobacterium sp. N3904 (assembly GCF_025947305.1). Classification (NCBI taxonomy): domain Bacteria; kingdom Pseudomonadati; phylum Bacteroidota; class Flavobacteriia; order Flavobacteriales; family Flavobacteriaceae; genus Flavobacterium; species Flavobacterium sp. N3904. Next base: position 3,337,016 of record NZ_CP110009.1, on the reverse strand, counting down.
GAATTTATTTTATAAAAAAGGGTGTATGAAAATTATTTTCATACACCCTTTCCTTTTTTAATTATTAAATTATTTTACAATCAGTTTTTTGGTAACGTTAATTTCGTTCGAACGAATTGTCACAAGGTACAAACCCGAAGGTAAATTGTGATTGATTTTTGCTGGACCTTTTATAAGTGTTACATGTACAACTCTACCATTCAGATCTGTTATTGTTACTGTTGCCAAATCATTGGCGTTCAATTCGGGTACTACTATATAAAATTCATTGTCTGTAGAAGGATTTGGGTAAATAGTCACCGAAGTTGATCTGTTTTCGGCCTGAACACTTATTTTGGAAGTTCCCAACTTGGCTGTTGAAGTGGTTTCCAGTTGCCATTGGGCACTAAACCAACCGTCTTGGGCATTTGCATATTGTGCAGCTCCTGTTTGATTTTCGACATGAATGATGTTTCCTGATTGCCATCTGTTTCTGATTCTAATCCAAGTACCATCAATATAGTCACTAGACCATTGAGCACTCCACCAAGTCGAATCATTACCATTACATTGTACAGATCCTGTTTGATTTTCAATATGCATTAATTCTCCTGTGGCTACATTTTTAAGTACAAAATAGGTGGCGTCGATTGCAATTTTTTGCCATTTGTAACTATTGTCTACTATGGTTACACCATATCCTACATTGGCTCCAGCATCATAAAGATAAGTTCCTTTCCATCTGTTTTTAATGGTATAATAAGTTCCTGCGGTGGCTGCATTTACGGTCACTACACAAGTCGCTGTTTTAGCCCCATCCTGAGAGGTTACTGTAATTGTAGCAGTTCCCGCCGCTATTGCTGTTACTAATCCTGTTGCGTTCACAGACGCGATTGTTGCATTGCTTGAACTGTAGCTTACTGTTTTATTGGTAGCTGTTACAGGAGCAATTGTTGGTGCCAATTGTTGGGTTCCACCTGCAGTTAATGTTGCAGTTGTTGGACTAAGTGTTACTCCAGTTACGGCTACATTTGCTGCATTTACCGTAACAGCACAAGTTGCAATTTTGGAGCCATCCTGAGTAGTTACCGTAATTGTTCCAGTTCCGGCCGCTATTGCTGTTACTAAGCCTGTTGAGTTCACAGACGCAATTGCTGTATTGCTTGAACTGTAGCTTACTGTTTTATTGGTAGCTGTTACAGGAGCAATTGTTGGTGTCAATTGTTGGGTTGCACCAGCGGTTAATGTTGCTGTAGTTGGACTAAGCGACACTCCTGTTACAGCTACATTTGCTGTGTTTACAGTTAAAGTACAAGTTGCAATTTTCGATCCATCTTGAGTAGTTACCGTAATTGTTGCAGTACCCGAAGCTAAAGCACTTATCAAACCTGTAGCGTTTACAGAAGCGGTTGCTGTATTGCTAGAACTGTAGCTTACTGTTTTATTGGTCGCTGTTGCAGGAGCAACTGTTGGTGTCAATTGTTGTGTTCCGCCCACCGTTAAAGTTGCAGTTGTTGGAGCTAAGGTAACTCCGGTAACGGCTATATTTGTTCCTGGATTGGTATCGTACCAAATGTCATTCATGTACCAACCTGTTTTAGTTCTGTTTAGATTGACCGTTTGATTGGTTCCATCATTGAAAATTAGATTCGTTGAGGTTACATTAGTAAAAGTATAACTATACCAACCATTACCGGCATCAGTCATAGCAACACCCGGCCATGAACCATCAGCTAATATTCCAGTAGGCAGAGCGCTCCACCAGTATATTTTGATGCCTGTTCCCCAAGCAGTAGGTTTATAGAAATTAACTGTAAAAGTAACATTGGCATTTACAGTAATTGAAGCAACGGCAGTTTTACTTCCATTTTGCGTGGTCACGGTAATATTGGCCGTTCCTGCTGCAACTGCAGTAACCAATCCGGAAGCATTTACTGTGGCAACGGCTGTATTGCTTGAACTCCAAGTAACTGCTTTATTGGTAGCATTTGCGGGTGCAACCGTTGCAGTAAGTTGTTGTGTATTGCCTGCATAAAGACTTGCCGATACTGGTGAAACACTTACGCTGGTTACAGGAATTATTGCTACAGTTATTGCAGCGGTGGCTGTTTTATTTCCATCTGCAGTGGTTACTGTAATGGTGCTTGTTCCTGCGGCAACTCCCGTAACTAAACCAGTAGCATTTACACTTGCAACGGCTGTATTGCTAGAAGTCCAAGTTACGGATTGATTGGTAGCATTAGCTGGTATTAGTGTTGCACTAAGTTGTTGTGTAGATCCAATAGCGACTGTGGCAGTGGTTGGACTAACCGCTACTCCCGTAACAGCAACAACTGCGACATTTGTATTGGTCAAAACTATATATTGATACGCTGCAAACGATTGCGTAGCTCCCGATGTCAAAGTTACTGTAGTTCCTGTATAAGCATCTTTATAAGTACCCGCAAAACCAGCTGGTATTACAAAAGTTTTGGCAGCATTTCTAAGATTGGCCATTACAATAACTTTTTCTGTACCCAATGTTTTGGTAAACGCGCAAATGTCATCACTGGCATACGGTGTCATTACACCTCGTCTAATGGCCGTACTGCTATTTCTATAGTTAAGTATTTTTGCAAATTCGGGTGTCGCACCAGTATTGCTCCAGTTGATTTTTACTCCTGTATAAGGCCATGGAATAACTTGGTTGAAGGCTACTTCCTGTCCGCTGGTCAAGAATGGAACCCCTTTCATATATCCCGAAACCAAGAAATTGGCAACAACACCTGCGTTACTTTTGAAAACGGTAAAAGGCGCTGTATCCGAATTGTTTTCGGAGTCGTGGTTTGCTGTCCATCTTACTTCTTGCTGGCTTCCTGTGGCATACGTATATTCCATGTCGTTGGTAGTCTGGAATCGTGTAGAAACAGGTCCTCCACCAGCCACATTTTTTAAGGCGTCATAAAACCATTTATCTCCAAAATTCAAATCAAATCCGGCTTGGAAATTTTGTAAACGATCTCCTTCGGCAAGCATCAATAAATTATGAGAAGTAATCCCTCTTAAATTTCCAATGATTTCTGTCCAGAAATCAAGAGGCGGATTGTTGGCAAAATCACAACGGTATCCATCAATATTGGCTGCAAAAATCCAATAGCGCATGGCGTCTTTCATCGCTGCACGAAGCCCCGCATTGTTAAGATCGAGTGCTGCAATATCACCAAAATTGGCCAATTGATTGATTGTTGTACCCGTTCTCATATAATAGTCCGGATGAGAAATAGTCCAAGGATGATCCCACGAAGTTCCGTTTACGGCAATGTCCAACATTACGGCCATACCTTTGGCGTGAGCTGCATCTACTAGGTTGCGCATATCGGATAGGGTTCCGTATTCTGAGCCTACCGATTTGTAATCCTTTATACAATAAGGGGAATTGGTGCTTCGTGGATCAGTGCCATACGGATAAATAGGCATCAGATACAAAACATTAATACCGAGTGATTTGATTCGGTCTAAATCGGCAGTGACTGAAGCAAGATTCCCTGCTGCACTGTGCGGACGAATATGCACCTGATAAATATTGGCATCTCTTGGGTCGGGTACTCCTGTATATGGAGTTCCATACTGAGCAGGGTCTTGTGCATAAAGGGAACTGGCAAACAATACCAGCAGCAGCATGATGGTCTGGCTCATCGAAAGTAGCCGATCATTAATTTGGCTACACCATCGGTTTAGTAATTTGGTAGTTTTATTCATAATATTTATAGTTTGGTTATTTGATTACATCGTTAATAGTAGTTTTTGTCAATAGTAATTGTAGGTATTAATGATTTTAAAAAAAAGGCTGTCTAAAATGAATAGACAGCCTGATAATATTGATTTTTTAAAATTTATATTGTAATAAAATTTCATTGGTGTTTTTTACACTTGCCATTGTTGGAACGGTGCTGATTTCATACGCATATCCAATGATGAATTTTTCTTTAAGAATAAAATTTGCTGTTGCAGCATAGGCATTGTCTGTTCTGTATAATGCGCCCACTTCAAAATTATTATGTATTTGCAACTGCGCACTGAAAGCGGTTGTAAAAGGAGCATCAGTAACATATCTGGCCAATAGAGAAGGTTTTAAAATCAATGTTCCTTCTGTATTTAAATTGAAATTATAGCCGCCGCCTAAGTAAAAACTAGGCCTGTTGTCTTCTACAGTTGCATATCCATTATCATTTTTTGCGCTTTCTATAGTCAATAATTGCGGAGCCGACAGAGACACATAAAACTTCTCATTTTTTAATAATGCCCCTGCGCCAAAATTGGGTTTAAAAGTGTGAATTGAACCCAAAGCAGGATCTACTTCCATATTATACATTTCCAATCCTGCCGTATTGACATTAAATGCATTTGCTCCCGCATTTACGCCAAAATACAAATCGGTGTTTTCATTCATTTTTACTGTATAGGATAAATCAATATTTACAACGGTTTGTTTTTCTATAAAAGTGGACGAATTGACAACAGCAACGCCAAATCCAAGGTTGTTTACCAAAGGCATTCCAAAAGAAAGTGCCTGAGTTTTTGGTGCATCTGCCACTCCGCTCCACTGATTTCGAACGGAAGTTGTGATTATCGTTTGACCATCAACCCCGACATAAGCGGGATTGACAAGACTCATTTGATAGGGATAAAAGGCGAATGAGCCTTCTTGTTGAGCAAAAACTGAACTACAAATTAAGAGTAGTGCGCTTGCCAATATATACTGTATTTTTTTCATGTTACTTTTTATTTATAAATTATTTAGTAATGTAAATCCACCCTTGTTTGTCAATAGAACCATCATTACCCAAATCAATTTGATAGAAGTATGATCCTACAGCGACTGTTGTACCTGTGTTTTTGTATTCTCCATTCCAATTATTTTTGTAATCGTTGGAATAATACACTTCAGATCCTGTGTTGTTTATAACACGAACAGAAGAATTAGGATGATTGATTAAATTGTTTATAAACCAAGTGTCATTTATACCATCTCCATTCGGAGTAAATGCTTCGGATACATTTATTTCGTCCAAATCGCAAACATCGCCAATACCGTCATGGTCAACATCCGATTGATTTTGATTGTAGGTTGTAGGGCAGTTGTCATTTATATCCAAAATTCCATCAAAATCATGATCTTCATTAAATATTTCGATAGTAATGCTTTTGGTTGCTGCACCAATTGAATTAGTAGCTTTTACGGTATAATTTATGGCCGCTGTCTCAACTGCTGGTCTTCCGGACAGTGCTCCAGTTGTAGTATTTAAAACCATTCCGATCGGTAAAGTAGGAGTTATGCTAAAAGTAGCCGATGGATTTGTAGTTACCGTTGGGGTTACCGTTTCCATTACCAGGTTAATCTCAAGTTTAAGAGTACTTGGATACATTAAATCTGTTGGCACTCCTTGTATTTCAATACTAACTGCTTTAGAAGAAAAGCCATAACTATTCGTTGCAGATACTGTATATACTGTTGCTGTCTGAATGCTGGTAGGCGTACCACTGATAATACCCGTAACAGCGTCGATTTGCAGGCCTTGTGGCAGTACTGGATTTACAGTATAAACAATATTTCCAAGACCTGCATCTACAGTTGGTACTAAGCTTGTAATAGCTGTATTGGCAACAAAAACATTAGGAGTAGTATAATTTAAATCACTTGGTGCAGATGGCACAAGAATGCTATAAGCTGCAGTTATTTTATTAAATGTAACATTGTAAATTCCTGCAGTTGGCACCGGAATACCATTGGCATCAACTACCGCTATTCCAGCTGGAAAGTCTATTCCTCCCCAATTGTAGGGCAATGTCCAAGCGTGATCACCTCTAAATTTTAATGCGCCAGGTACTAATGAAACATTTTTAAGACGGTAATGAATACCATCCGAAGTAAGCATATCGGTATCAGTTACCCAACCTCCAGGAGTTGCATCTCCAAATATACTGATGGTTTGAAATGTAAAACTGTAAACCCCGGTTGTTTTATTAAAAGTGATATTGTAAATACCATCACTTGGAATAGGAATTCCACCAGCATCAATAACAACTGTTCCTGATGGGAAAGCCGTTCCTCCCCAGTTATAAGGTAATGTCCAAGCATGATCTCCTCTAAATTTTAATCCGCCAGCTTTTAACGAAACGGCATTTAACGTATAAATAATTCCATCAGTTGTGACCATGTCAGTATCTGTATCCCAAGAACCCGGTGTTGCATCACCAATTATACTAATTACCTGATACGTTACAACAGTTGGAGTAAAAGAATAAACTGCAGATGTTTTATTAAAAGAGATATCATATTTTCCAGCGGTCGGAACGGGAATACCACCCGCATCAACTATTGCAGTTCCTGAAGGAAAAGCTGTTCCGCCCCAGTTGTAAGGTAATGTCCAGGCGTGATCTCCCCTAAATTTTAATGCTCCAGCGATTAACGAAACTCCTTTAAGGGAATAATTTGTACCGTCTGCAGTGGTCATATCGGTATCAGTCACCCATCCTCCCGGAGTGGCATCGCCAAAGATGCTAATTATTTGAGAAACTGTAAAGGAGTAAGCTCCAGTTATTTTGTTAAAAGTAATATCATAATTACCCGCAGTCGGTACAGGAATTCCATTGGCGTCAACTACCGCAGTTCCTGATGGGAAAGCAGTTCCGCCCCAATTGTATGGGAGATCCCAAGAATGGTTCCCTCTAAATTTTAATGCCCCTGGAATTAATGCTATGTTTTTAAGGGTATAGATAGTGCCGTCTGTGGTTTTCATGTCCGTATCGGTTACCCAACCTCCCGGTGTTGCATCTCCGAATATACTTATTACTTGGGAAACCACAAAAGAATAAACCCCTGTAGTTATATTAAAAGTAATATCATAATTACCCGCAGTTGGTACCGGAATTCCATTGGCATCAACTACTGCTGTTCCTGAGGGAAAGGCTGTCCCTCCCCAGTTATAAGGCAAATCCCAAGAATGATTCCCTCTAAATTTTAATGCACCAGGAACCAATGCAACGGCATTAATGGTATAAGTGGTTCCATCAGTGGTTGTCATATCTGTATCGGTAACCCAACCTCCAGGAGTGGCATCCCCAAAGATACTTACTGTTAGAAAAGCTGAATTTCTGTATTCCACTGAAGTCAGTGGCGGCTTTGTTGCATTTGCAAAATTAATTGTCAAAAGGCAAAGAATAAAAAAGAGTATTTTCTTTTTCATAGTTTTTGGTTTTTTAGTTAATATTAATGTTTGTTTTTCTGTTTAATGAACCCTTTTATAAACACAGTTGTTTTGTAATAAGGTTTGTTTTATATTTTCTTCAATCCTTTCATTTCTGAGTCGGTTGCTTCTTTGATGCTAATGGCAATACCTCCACCGGGAGCAATGTATTGTTTGAGCACGGTTTTAGAAGTTACAATCACTTTAGAAATAACATAGCTTTGAGGCTTTTCGTTCCAACTAGCATCTTTGGCATCGCCATAAATAGTGGCGATGTATTTTTTTCCGGCAGGCAAATAATTGAAAGCAATAGTTGCCGTTCTGGAGTTTTCATCGGTGATGCCACCTACGAACCAAGCCTCTTTTCCTTTGGCTTTACGAGCAATAGTAATATAATCTCCTGGTTCTGCTTCTAGAATGTAGCTGTTGTCCCAATCTACCGCCACGTCTTTGATGAACTGAAAAGCATCGGGGAAACGGTTGTAATTATCTGGAATATCAGCCGCCATTTGTAGTGGGCTGTACATAGTTACATAATACGCCAGTTGTTTGACCAAAGTGGTATTTACTCTTTGATTCCCACCCGTTTTGTAATAGGTAAGATCGGTCTGGAAAATCCCTGGAGTAAAATCCATTGGTCCGCCCATCAATCGGGTAAATGGCAAAATGGTTGTATGCTCAGGAGCTAAACCACCCATCGCTTCAAACTCGGTTCCTCTGGCAGATTCCTGTGCGACCCAGTTAGGATAGGTACGATTTAAACCGGTAGGACGAACTGCTTCGTGACTGTCAATCATGATTTTATAATCGGCGGCGCGCTCGGCTACGTGTATGTAATGATTGACCATCCATTGCCCGTCATGATGCTCGCCACGCGGAATGATTTGTCCCACATAACCTGTTTTTACAGCATCGTATCCATTGGCATTCATGAACTCAAAAGCGCGATCCAGACGGCGTTCGTAATTGGTGGCAGCACCAGAAGTCTCGTGGTGCATGATGATTTTTACCCCTTTGGCGGCGGCGTGCTCCTGAACGGCTTTGACATCAAAATCGGGATAAGCGGTTGTGAAATCAAAAACTTCTTCTTTCCAATTGCCAATCCAATCTTCCCAACCAATGTTCCAACCTTCAATAAGGATGGCGTCAAAACCATTTGCGAAAGCAAAATCAATATATTCTTTGGCATGTTCAGTCGTCGCTCCGTGTTTTCCGTTTGGCGTAAGCTTGGTAAAATCTTGGTTTAATTTTACGTTATTCTCCACTCCGTAAGCCCAAGTGCTTTTTCCTGCCACAAAATATTCCCACCAAATTCCGATGTATTTCACGGGTTTTATCCAGGAAACATCTTTGTATGAAGTAGGTTCGTTGAGGTTTAGGATTAATTTGGAAGCTAAGATTTCAGTTGCTTTATCACTCACGACTATGGTTCTCCAAGGCGTTTGGGCATCCGTTTGCATATAGCCTTTATTGCCAACAGCATCGGGAGTCAGATGACTGCTCATTTTGAAAGTTGTAGCATCCACATTCAAGGACATGGAGGGATAATTGATCAAGGCAGCTTCGTGAATATTGATATAAAGACCATCATCGGATTTCATCATCGAAGGGGTTTGCACCGCCAATTCTTTGATGGGTTGTTGCGCATTCATAAAAGGCGTGGCTTTTTTTATCAGCAACGGAATTTCCGAGATTTTCGAAGTGGTGTACGCATATTCATTAGTATCATAATCGCCTGGAATCCAGAAAATTTTATGATTTCCGGCCAATTGGAATTCGGTGTGTTCTTCCTTGATTATAAAATATTTCAGACCATCCTGTTTTGGAAATTCATATCGAAAACCCAATCCGTCGTTGAATAAACGGAAACGAATGCGGATGTAACGGTTGTTGTTTTTGGCCTGTGCCAAAGTAACTACCAGCTCGTTGTAATTGTTTCGAATGGTTTTTTCTTCGCCCAAAACAGGATTCCAGGATTCATCTACCAATTTTTGTTCGGTATTTGTGATCGAAAATCCATCCATAAACGAAGGAACATCTGTTGCTTCCAATCCCAAAGTACTTGGCTTGATTACCGCTTTACCTTTATAGGATAATTGATAGGTTGGCGCACCATTTGTGGCAAGCTCAAATTTTAAAATAAGATTTTTATTGGGTGAATTTATTTCTTGCGCTTGTACCAAAAAGGGCACAAGGCAAATAAATAGATATAACGCATAGAGATGTTTTTTATTAAATTTAAAAATCATTTTTTTGTTTTTTTTGAATTAAAATAATAAAGCAAAGACGCACAAAGACAAATAGTTTCGAAGTATTAAAAATTTAAACAAACCCATACAATTACTTGTAAACAAGAAGTTATATGAACTAAATCTTTGATGCCTTTGTGGCTTTGCTGTACTAAATATAATGATACAGATAGCCTCAATCGAGCTCCATTTCGATCCGGATTTACATCTGGAAGGTGGAGCTGGATTGGACATAATTATGTATAGTTACTACTCTGAATAACTATAGGAAAACTAATTTGGGACTAATTTTTCAAAACCATATATTGATACGGTTGTAAGGTGATTTCTGAAGTTAGAGTTACCGCAGCACCACCAAAAGCATTTTTCCAAGCAATTTTAAGAGGTATAGGGACAATATATTTTGCTGGACTACTGGTTAAATTAGATAGAACTAACACTTTTTCGGTATCGGTTTCCATAGTGAATACACTTACGGCATCGCTACTGTATCCTTTGAAATTTCCTCTTTTTATCGCATTACTTGAATTTCTGAAAGCAACAATTTTCTTGTATTCTGCTAACATATCCAGATCAGCTGTACTCCAATCAATAGGAGTATGAGAGAAATAATCAATTCTTTTTGCGTAACCAACTTCTTGAGCGTTGTAAATCATTGGAACCGATTTCATATAAGCTGCTACGACAAAAGTGGCTATAGATCCTTTTTTCCCGCCAAACAATTCTAGTGGCGTACCATCAGATAAATTGACGTCATGGTTTGTAGTGTATCTCACAATTCGTTGTGAGTTGTCATAATTGGTAGCATATTCTGTCGCATTTGCATCTTGAATTGTAGTTGCCGCTTTTCCTTCGCTGAATACTTTTTTCAAAGCACCAAAATAACCAAAGCCAAATGTATAATCAAAACCAGCTGAGAACTGATTCACTTTTGATCCTTCGGCAAGCATTAGGAAATTTTGGTTTTTAATTTTTCGTAATGAAGTAATGGCATCAGACCAAAAACTTTTAGGAACGGCATCGGCATAATCACAACGGAAACCATCAATGTTTGCATTGTAAACCCAGTAAGACATAGCGTCAATCATGGCAGTTCTCATGTCCTGATTGGTAAAATCCAATTGCGCTACATCATTATAATTTGTTCCGGGAGGTATAATAATATTTCCTTTGGAATCTTTTTGATAATATTCTGGGTGAGCAGTTATCCAGGCATTATCCCAAGAGGTATGGTTGGCAACCCAATCCAAGACAACCCCCATATTTTTTTTGTGGGCTTCGTCTACCAAAACGCGAAGATCTTCCAATGTGCCAAATTCGGCATTCACCGCTTTGTAATCCTTAACGCAATATGGAGAACCTACCCCTTTTACAACACCTATTGGATAAATAGGCATTAAATAAATAACATTTACTCCAAGTTCCTGAATATATGTTAGTTTATCCTGAACTCCTTTTAAGTTTCCTGCCTGACTAAATGCACGAATGTTTACTTGATAAATTACGGCATCTTCTTTTTTAGGCATTTTTTCAAACCGTGTTCCATATTGTGGATAAGGCGATACTGGAGTTGACTCATTATCAGAGGAACTGCAGGCTGCTAGCACCGAAGAAAAGATAAGTGCAAAAACGATGTTGATATATAATTTCATACGTAGATAATATTTATTTTTAATGAATATTGTATCGCCAGATCTTCATTGGTGTTTGCACCAACTATTTGTTATGGCGATTTCATTTGTTTGATTTTTAAATAATAATCAGGATCACTTCAAAAATGGTTGCATCCCTCTTCCTTCAATAAAGAGGAATGCACATTAATTAACCAATTAAACCATTTTTATTTTGACGTGACTATTTATTTATTAGAGTTTTGTAACGGTGTAAGTTGCAGTTACCGGATATCCATTAACAGCCGGGTTAACATCATTTATCGTGAATGTGATTTCATAAGTACCCGCTTCTCCAACATAATAAGCTCCTGAATTATCCAGGTACATTATTCCATCGGTATTGTTTTTTGCTCCGTAGTTTATTGTCCAGGCATTATTAAGTCTGAATTTTACATTTCCGGGAATTAAATCGGCTGTAATTTTCCAAACCTTATTTACATGGTCATAACTCATAGGTATAGAATTATTCCATCCATAATTGGCATCTTCAGGTGTTGCGGCATGTGTAGCATCACCTACAATTCCCCAAGCGTATGGGACTGAACTCCATTTTAAGGTTTTAAGGTTTGCTGTAATCTGATACGAACCTGCTCCAGGCATTTGGAAATCAGTGTCGCTCATGTTTTTCAAATCAAAATTGGAAGCTCCTGCCCCGTAAAATTGAGCCCAATTTCTTTCCTGATTCAATTTGAATCCTAAACCGGTTCCGACAGGAATGGTCACATATCCTTGGTATACTCCTGCGTCTATGGCCGAAAGAGCTGCGGCTGTATCTACATTCCATTCTCCTTGATAGCTACCAGGCATATAGATTGCACCAAAAACAACGGGTTTTTCATAAGGAGTAACGGTCAAAACTACAGGCGCAGAATAAATGGTGCGATCCATAGTAGACTCTACACGAACAGCAATTTTCCCTGCTACATCAATAGGTAAACCCAGTGTAATTGCCATTTTATTAAGGTCTATTCCTAATATTGATTTGCTCAATACGTCTTCGCCAACTATAATTCGGATGGCTTTATTCCAAGCTTTTTCTCCAGTGGTATCAGCAGGAATATCAAATTGCAAAGCATAGGTAACTGGAGCTTGAATAGGGTATACCACCGCTGGCCAAGAAAGGGTAACCACGGATTCTGATGCATTATCATCAGAAATCACTATAGTGCTTGGTGAAGCTTCTACAGCCGATGTAAAACTAACGGCTTGTAAAGTGGTTAGTTCAGCAGTGTCTTCACAGGATGCGCCAAACAGAGCAACAGCGCAAAGTACGAGTAACTTATATATATGTTTTTTCATGATAGTTCTTTTTTAGTAACCTGGATTTTGTTTTAAACCTGGATTTGCATCTAATGCAGAAGTAGGTATCGGGAACAGTTTTCTGTACGATTGAGAAGCCGCTTTAAATTGATTTGGCAATAAGAAAGTATCAAAACGAATCATGTCTTGTCTTCTGTGTCCTTCCCAGTTCAATTCAAGTGCTCTTTCATTGTACACATCAACAAGTGTTGGGTCTGCAGTAAGAGCAGTTAGTCCCGCACGTTGTCTTACAGCGTCAACAAATGGTTTTGCAGCTCCGGCATTTCCAAGACGAACATTACATTCGGCAGTCATCAAGAGTACGTCGGCATATCTGTAAATCGGGAAATCATTAGAAGCTCCACCTCCATTATTCAATCCAGCAGGAAAAAACTTGGTGTCACGAACTCCAGCTTGCGGAGGCGCTCCAGGATTGTCCAAAGAACTAACTTCAAGCGTGTAATTAATGCCTCCGGCTTGTTCACCCACAAGAAATTGTTTTTTACGAACATCGGCATCGGCATATTTCAAGAAATAATCTGAAGGAACAATAGTTCCATTCCATCCATTGTACCCAAACAAAGCAAATGCGTTGGCTCCTCCAAGACTACGAACTGTGAAAATATTACGGGAAACTACATCTACTGTGGCATAAATAGCAAAAATAGTTTCATCATCTGGAAGTACATCTCCAAACAATTCATAATATTTATTGCCCAGTGGACTAGAAGCATTGTCGCTTCCAGAATGTAGAGAGAAACCGCCTTGTGTTATTTTTTCGCAAGTGGCAAGACATTCTGCCCATTTAGGAGTACCTGTGTACACACCAGCATTCAAATAAACTTTGGCCAATAACATATAACCAGCCCATTTGTTGAATCTGCCATAATAGTTACCTCCTTTTGTACCCGAAAGCAATTCAACATTGTCATTCAATTCTCCAACAATAAAGTTATACACTTCGGTACGACTTGCCTGCGGAATTTTGTCAACAGTGATATTGTTTTGGGTATAAAAAGGAACACTTCCATAATCGTCTATTAACAGATAGTAGAAAAAAGCTCTCAAAACTTTGGCTTCGGCAATTTTTGAAGGATCTGCTTTTGCTTTTTCCAATTGATCTACAGCCAAGTTGGCATTAAAGATCGATTTGTACAACCAATTCCATGTGTTTCCTACTATAAAACTTGTTGGTAACCATTCGTGTTTATACAATTGTGCAAAATCCAATTGCCAGTCACCTGTATTTCTATGTGGAATCACTTGCTCATCGCTGCTCATCGCATTCAGGTCATACCAACCATTATCTGCACCGGCATAACCAACACCACCCCAGTTACCGCCAATTTGGGCATAAACACCTGCTAGCGCTACATCTGCACCTTCTGGTGTACCATAAAAGTCTTCGGATTGGTATTTATCGTATACATTTTCATCTAAATTGGTGCAGCTTGCAAAAGATAAGAGGCTTAAACTTCCTATCAATACTATATTTTTGATTTTCATTTTCATTTACTATTTAAATTTAACACTTAAACCTAGGCCAAAACTTCTGGTACGAGGATATATACCTATATCATTTCCAAAATTGGTGCCTTCTCCACTTAAATTGATTTCTGGATCCATTCCTGAATATTTAGTAAACAACATTAAGTTATTTCCGGTAAGGGTAAGACGAAGTGATTCTATGTATTTAACGTCTGTAAATAAAAAGTTATAGCCCAAGGTAAAATTATCAAATCGTATAAAAGAACCATCTTCAAGCCATAAGTCTGAAACATATTGTGTAGTGTACATTCCTAGTGGAATAGAACTTGTCAATACATTTGATTTACCAATACTTTCTTGATAGCTTAAACTTTTGTTCAAACTATTATAGATTTTATTTCCTCCAGAACCCTTCCAAAGCATAGAAACGTCAAGCTTTTTATATCTAAAAGTTGGATTGAAAGCAAATGTATAGGTAGGCAACGCAGATCCTTCGTAAGCTCTGTCAGGACTTGTTGCCCCTTGATCGATAATTCCATTTCCATCACGATCCAATACTGTCTCAGCATTGACATTGTCTTTCCCAGTATGTTCCAAGATATAAAAAGCACCTACGGGTTTTCCTTTTACTAAATAAGCATTTGGTGCACCCCATCCAACATAATTTGTGTTCAATGGTACTCCGTCTATGCTTCCGCTCAAATTTAAAACCTCATTTCTCATAAACGAAACATTCCCGGCCAAAGTAAGGGTAGTGTTTTCGGTACTTATTAAATCATAACTAAGTGAGCCTTCTATACCTTTGTTCAAGATACTTCCAACATTGGCCATAACGGTTCCGAATGGATAAGGAGGTTGTGGAACGGTATAGTTAAACAATAAATTATCTGTGGTTGCTGTGTATGCATCAATAGTACCTCTAAGTCTATGGTCTAAAAGAGCAAAATCAAGACCAATATCCGTTTGTTTTTTGGTCTCCCATTGCAAATCTGGATTGGCATTTTGGATGATGCCATAATTGGTAATTTGAGAACCACCAAAATAGGTAACTCCAGAACCACCTACTAATGAAAGAGAATTTTGTGGTCCTAATCCTTGTTGGTTACCTGTTACTCCATATCCTCCGCGCAATTTCAATTCATTGAAAACAGTTTGATTGGCCATAAAAGGTTCTTTGTCGATGGACCATCCCAAAGATACAGATGGGAAATTTCCCCATTTATTATTTTCTCCAAATACAGAAGAACCATCTCTCCTAAAACTACCTGTAACCAAATAACGGTTCAAATAGGTGTAATTCACACGTCCTAAAAAGGAAATTAATGTTCTGTCATTTTTATAAGATTTAACATCACCTGGTTTAGCATTCGAAAAGTCGCCCAATTGCAATGCATTGTAGGTAGCAATATCATTTATAAAACCTCTTGCATGTGCTTCATTTCCTTGATACGTTTGATTTTGCCATTCGTACAATGCCAATGCATTAAGACTATGGTCGCCAATTACTTTTTTGTAAGTAAGACTTATGTCCATCAATCTTTCGTTTTGTTTGTTATTATAGATGTCAGCAAAACCTTTTTGGTCAATAGCACCTGCATCGGTTGATTCTACCGGAAGATAAAAACCATTAGAAGTATTGGTGTTTCTCCAGCTTCCAAACCAACCCGCAGTAAGACCACTAATGATGTCCAAATCGGCTCTTAAGCTGCCAAATAAATTGTCATTTTCAGTTTGATTGGTAACGGTTTCTGCAGCAGCATAGGGATTTAAATAATGAAATACATTTGGATCGGTAAAGTAAGTGCCATCTGTATTGTAAACAGGATTTGTCGGGCTTACAAAATAAGAATTCGTAATCAAATTAGAAGTAAAAGCTGCTCTTCCTATGCTTTGAATACTATTCTCTGTATTGATAACGCCACTATTCAGATTAAAAGTCAATTTTAACTTGTCGTCCATCGCCAATTGAGTGGCTTGAATACGTCCAATGTATTTATTACTGCTCGAATTTATTACCACACCTTGTTGTAAAATAGCAGTGATAGAAGCTCTATAATTAAATTTATCTGTTGCACCACCAAAGGCCAAAGCATGTGTTTGGGTAAGTCCTCTTTGTGTCAAAATATTAAACCAGTCGGTGCTTGAACCATGATTTGCCGAAGCCGGTACACCAACCAATTGGGCTTGTTGCCACCATTGATCTGCATTAAGAACTTCAAGCGGATTTGGGATGTAATCTACAGCTGTTGTTCCTGTATATTCTACTGTTGTTTTGCCTGCCTTACTCTTTTTGGTACTTACAATAATTACCCCTGCAGCACCTCTGGATCCATACACTGCCGAAGCCGATGCATCTTTCAATACGTCCATAGAAGCAATTTCGCTCGGTGGTATCTGGTTTAATAAATCAAGATTCCCTTGTACACCATCGATTACTACCAGTGGATCATTTCCTCCAATTAAAGAAGTTAATCCTCGAATCCTAACACTTGGTGTAGATCCGGGTTCGCTTCCTATTTGATTGATGCTTACCCCAGCCATTTTACCCGTAATCAGTTGCAAGGGATTTACAATAGGACCTTGGTTCATGTCTTTTGCAGCGATAGAAGATACCGCACCGGTTACATCTTTTTTGGCCAAAGAACCGTATCCCACTAACACTACTTCTTTTAGAGATGTAGTTTCTGGTACCATTTGTATGGTAATATTTTCTTGGCTTGCCGAAACTGTTTTTGAGAAATAACCCATATAGGTTACAACCAGCATGGCTGTATTGCTTTGTACAGTAATTTGAAAGCTTCCATCATAACCTGTAAGCACACTGTTTTTGGTGTCTTTTTCAGTAACTGTTGCGCCAGACATTGGCATACGATTTTCGTCAATTACTTTTCCTTTTATGGATTGTTGCAGAAAAGGTAAATTTTCGGATGGGATGAATACTGGCTTTTTGAGCATAATTTGGGTGTCCCTGACAATAATCTCTGTTGGGACACCTTTAAAAAGTTGATCTAAGACGACCGTTATGTTTTGATTTTTTACATGAATAGAAACCACACGATCTAAATCGATGTCGTTTAATTTGTAAATAAACTTGAAGTCTGTTTTTTGTTCAATGGTTTCAATAACCTTTTCAACGGTGGTATTGTTCAATTCCAAGCTTACTTTTGTCTTTTGGGCATAAGTATCGGCTCGGGAATTAAAAATAGCAACTAAAAGTAATAGCGTAGTTAGTTTCAATTTTAGGTCAATTTTGAACAACGAAAATTGCATTCCGTCATTCTTTAATTTTTTTTTCATAATTTTGTTAATTGATTGTATTTAATCTGTTAGGTTCAATCACTTATTCAATCGGAAATTGTTCGCAGCTCTTTCCGATTTTTTTATTCTTGGGCATTCAGGTTTTCATTTTTTTATTTGGTTTTAAAGATTATTTAATAGTTATTATATCGTTTTTGGTGGTGTACTCGAATCCATACACATCTTGAAAATAGGTTAACACTTTTTCTAAAGGTTTGTCTCCAAAACTGGCATTGAATTTTTCATTGGCCAATTTGTTGTTTTTGATGATGATACTTACATCATAGCGTCTCTCTAATTTTTTACAGATATTATTAAAACTCATATCACGGAACATTAGCCCTCCATTCATCCAGGAAGTATACATGTCGGTATTTACTTCTTTGGTATCGATCTGGTTGTTGTACTTATTGAAACTTCCTTTATAACCTGGTTTTAGAATGGTATTTTTATCAGCGTCAAATTTTTCGTTTGCAGTATATAAACCTACAGAACCTTCTACCAGAACCACATCGGTTAAATCATCTTCGGGATAGCTGGAAACGTTAAAGTGAGTTCCCAAAACGCGAACATTCAATTTGTCGGCATTGACAACAAAAGGATGTTTTTTGTCTTTTGACACATCAAAAAAGGCTTCTCCGTCCAGAAATACTTGTCGGTTTTCGCCAGCGATGAATTTTACAGGATATTTCAAAGTAGTACCCGAATTTAAATGCACAATAGTTCCGTCGGATAATTGCAATTCAAATCGTTTGCCATTCGGGATTTTCAAAGTATTGTATACTAGCTTTTCGATAGATGTTTCCGTATCGTAAGCAATTTTGTTTCCGTCTTGGTTTCCTACCACATGACCTTCAGCATCGGTAACCTGACTTTTTTTACCTTCCGAAATAACTTGAATTTCCCCATTTTCCAGTTGCAGGGTAATGTCATTACTGTTGATAACGGGATTTGTTTTTGGAGTATTTAAACTGTTTTTATAAGTAAGACCTATCGATAACAATACAATAATGGAGGCTGCAATAGCCATGTATTTCTTGAATGGGAATTTTCTTGGTTCCATCTCTGTTTCTTCAATGTCTTGGGCCTGAACTAAAATTTTGGAGAAAATTTTGTCGGCAGTAGCGATGTCCATTGCTGGAACTTCGTCCAATAAAGCTTTTACTTCTTCAACCGTTGGAAAATCGGTGGTGAGCTTGTTTTTTAGACAATAGTCAATTACTTCATTGATTTCCTCGGCGGAACATTGGTTTAAAATAAACTTATGAAGTAATGCTTGTATTTCCGAATTGTCATTCATTGTGAATCGATTTTTGTTTGCTCTTTATATAATACAGTTGAAAGGCAGTTGAGTACTACTCAAACGTTGTAATTTTTTTAATTTTAACATAATAAAAAATAAAAAATAATACAAATATTTGATTTTCAATATTTTACATATAAAAATATTTTTGAATTAAAAGCAAAAAAAATCACCCGCTAGGAGTGATTATGTTGTGAATGGATTTCTAAATTTAAGTAAATTCATCATGAACCTCAAAAAATAGCCGCATGGATTCGAGTGCTTTGCTCATTTGAGTTTTGACGGTACTGACAGAAATTCCGAGTTCGAGACTTATTTCCTCGTATGTTTTTCCCTGTTTTCTAGACATTTTAAAAATGCGTTTGCGTTTGGGTGGCAATTGTTTTATGGCTTGTTTTTTTAGTTTTTTGCAATCGGCTTCCCGAATGGAATAATCTCCTTCAACATGTGATTTTTGACTGGTATAGAAAACTTCCTCTTTCAAAAGCGCATCATTTGCGGCTTTATTCAAAAGATTAAAAGCCTGGTTTCTGGCAATGGTAAAAAGATAGGATTTAAACGATTGATCTAGATTTAGATTTTCCCGATGCAACCACACCTTCAAAAAAACATCCTGAACATTTTCTTCGGCAAGTTCTTTTGATTTTAAAAGACTGATGCTATAACCATAGATATCTTGGTAATAGAAATCGTATAGTTTACGAAAAGCTTTTTCGTTGCCATTTTTGAGTTCACTTACCAATAATTTTTCGCTATGGACGTTTGCTGTTGACATTTATTTATTAACCCTTTAATTTTTTGGGCTTATAATAAGGATATTCTTATTTTTGAGCTTTTGTTTTAATAAATAGTGAACAAATATATAAAAATATTATTCGCAATACCTTTTTACGTAAAATATAACTTTTATTCTTTTTAAAACACCAGAAAAGTTTCAAAAGTTAGAATTTATAGTATTTTTTAAATATTTTCAAAAGAGTGTGCCAATTGTTATTATAAAAATAAAATATATTAAGAATTAACGGTTTATATCGTGTTTTTTTGGTGGACATTAGGCATGGTTTTGGTTTTTGATGTTTAGAGTTTAATTGACGGTTTTCGTTATGATACTATTATTTTAAGAGTTCAAGATCATGGAGTTTTCTTCCCAGTTCATCATCTGCAGCGAGTTTAAAAAAATCATCCTGAAGTCCTAATACTCTTAGCACATTAAAATTAGCACCAATAGCAACGCTAGGATTACCTTTTTCTATTTGATATAGGAGTCCTAACAATATCTGCTCTTTCTGCTACCTGAACAGCAGTTAGCTTTCTTCTTTTCCGGGCTACTTTTATGTTTTCTCCCAACTGCTCTAATGTCATTTGATGCTTAGGAAAAATGGTTTGTTTCCTTCTGCTCATGGTTTAAAACGTTCATTATTATGAACAAAATCTAGTATTTATGTTCATAATAACACACATTTTTATGTTTTTTTATATTTAAAGTTAGGGCTGCTCGATCTTTTATGACTATTTGTTTTAATTGCTATTTTCCAGTATTGAAAACTTCTTATTTAAATGAAATTTTATTAGTTGTTTCTCTTTTTTTCTCGTCGATGATTTTTGTATATATCTGCGTTGTCTTTATGCTTTTGTGTCCCAGCATTTTCGATACCGTAAATATGTCGGTACCTGCCGCCATCTGCAATGTTGCATAGGTATGCCTAAAGCAGTGAAACGTAATATGTTTTTCAATTGATGCGTCTTTAACCCAAATAGGTAGCAGTCGGTCTACGTCCCATTTTTTTAAATCATAAAAGACTCTCTTACTTAGCGCCTCTTTTTCACCTAGGAGCTCGAAAGCTTCGTGAGAAATAGGAAGGGTTACCGGTCTGTCCGTTTTTTGTTGCTTAAATCTTATGTAATATCCTTCACTTTTACTATACTGCACTTCTGCCCATGTAAGTTTTGCAACATCGGAATAGCGTATTCCTGTTAGCAGAGAAAACATGCAGACGCGTTTGACAATTTCTTTTTTACAAGGTGTCCTAAACAGTCTTGTAGCTTCTTCCATAGTAAGGAAGTTCCTTTGGGACTCCTGTTCCTTGATGCTTTCGACCGCAGCATTAACATCCGTTTGTAGTAATCCTTTTTTGTAAGCTTTTCGCAAGGTGGCCTTGATCTTATTAAAATAGGATAGGGCAGTGTTTTGAGCCAAAAACTGGTCTTTTTTCTTTAAACATTTTGCCTTCAAAATGTATTCCCTGAAATCCTCAACAACTGTTACATCAATTTCCTCCATTAATATGTCCTCGTTCTTAAGAAACTTTTCAAAATGGATAATTGCATATTTCCAGATTTCAGCGTTATTGCCGGTCTTGATTTCTGCTGTCTGTTTTATATACTGCAGGAATGATTTTTTTCCTATTTCCTGCAGACGAAGCCGCTCTTGTTCAAATGGTGTATAGATTTGCTGCTTGTTCAATTCATTACGCCTATTTGCACAAATCACCTCGGCCTTGTGCAAATTTTCTGAATTCATTGCTTTATCAATATTATTTTTTGGTTTTGAAACCAGATATAAACCTAAATACTCTCTGCGCGAAAATTCACGAGTTTTAGCGTTATAGATTGGAGGGAAAAAATCAAGATATAATGTAATCTTTCCACTTGGCAGCGTCCTTTTTCTTAATGTAACATTTATATTTTTCATCTTCCAACAGCATTAAAAATTATATCAATATCCTGTTTGGCTACACAGGTGAATTTTCCAACGGAATATTTTACAATGCCCTGCCGTTGAATCAATAGATAGAGTGCTCCTGAAGAAATATTGTACTTCTGCTGAATTTGCGTGATAGTATAGCAATTGTCAAAACCAGGAAATTGCTGTCCAGTCTTCAAAGTAACATCCTGGATGGGAATAGCAAAGAAAGCTTCTAGGTCGCATCTGCGGATAACAGTTCGTTTGCCAAACTTTGCAATGTCGAGATATCCATTGTTAACTAACCTGTAAATGGTACTCCTGCTGATCCCGAAAAGAAGGCTGGCTTGAGTAATTTTTAGAAACTCAAGCGGCTTTATTTTTTCCAAATCTGTGTTTAATAGCTGAAAGGTTTCGTTATTGCTTTTTTCTACTTTTCCGCTGCGTACTAGTGCTTTATAACCCCGACTGTTGCAAATGGGTGAACAATATCGTGTCCGAGTTGTTCTGGCTGTGAACTGTTTTTTGCAGTGCTCACAAATTCTGATAACCTCAATGTTAGAACTCATAATGTGACTAATTTTGTGTCCCATTGTGTCTATGTGTGTCAGATTGTGTCATCATCTCACCAAAAAAAAATCTTGATGCAGATTTTTTTTTCGTGGTACAATAATGGTACAAAAAGGAACAAACTATCTGTAAATAAAATTAAATTAACAGAAAGAAGAATCCCAGTTAAAATGCCGTTTTATGACATTTTAACTGGGATTCTTTGTTTTGTTTTGTGATGTTTTGTGAAACTTATTTGCCGATACAGAAATTTGCAAAGATATTCCCCAACAATTCATCATTCGTAACCTGACCAGTAATCATCCCAAATTGGTACAAAGCCTCTTTTATATCGAGCGCCATAAGGTCACTAGAAAGATTGGTTTCAAGACCGTATTTTACTTTCTGAATTTCGTCTAATGCTTTAAGCAACGAATCGTAATGTCTGGTGTTGGTAACAATGGTTTCGTTATTGCGCAAAGCACCTGTGTTGACAAACGATAGCAATTGACTTTTAAGATCTTCAACACCTAGTTTCTCTTTTGCCGAAATTAATAGAATTTCTGGTATCTCCGCTTTGATATTTTGTATTTCAATTTCAGTTAGTTTATCCGCTTTGTTGCCGATTATAACCAAAGGTTTTAGGGGAAACTGATTTTTAATTTTCTCTAATTCTACTTTTAATTTTAAACCAGAAATCTTAAACTCGGAACTGTCAAAAAGGAAAACGACAACCTGTGCTTGTTCTATTTTTTCGAATGTTTTTTTAATCCCAATACTTTCCACTACATCAGCTGTTTCCCGTATTCCGGCTGTGTCAATAAATCGGAAACCTATTCCGCCAATCACCAATTCGTCTTCAATTGTATCACGGGTTGTACCCGCAATTTCAGAAACAATAGCGCGTTCTTCATTCAACAAAGCATTTAATAAAGTTGATTTTCCAACATTGGGTTCGCCTACAATAGCTACTGGAATTCCATTTTTTATTACATTTCCGACAGCAAATGAATCGATTAATCTTTTCAGTACAAACTCAATTCGGTTCAATAATTCATGAAATTGGGTTCTGTCGGCAAATTCTACATCTTCTTCGGCAAAGTCCAATTCAAGTTCAATAAGCGAGGCGAAATTTAATAGTTCCTCACGCAGTTTGGCAATTTCGTTCGAAAAACCTCCACGCATTTGCTGCATTGCAATTTGGTGTGACGCTTCATTATCGGAGGAAATCAAATCAGCAACAGCTTCGGCTTGTGATAAATCGAGTTTGCCATTCAGAAAAGCTCTAAGGGTAAATTCGCCCGCGTCGGCCATTCGACAGCCTTTTCGTAACAATAACTGAATAATTTGCTGTTGGATATATGTAGAACCGTGACACGAAATCTCAATTGTATTCTCTCCAGTATAAGAGTTTGGGCCTTTAAAAACTGAAACCAAAACTTCGTCCAGTGTTTTTTTGTCATCAACAATATGTCCCAAATGCAACGTATGCGTTTTTTGCAGTCTTAAATCTTTGTTTTTTATAGATCGAAAAACCGTATGACCAATTGCAATGGCATCTTCGCCAGAAATTCGAATTATGGCAATGGCACCGGCTCCCGAAGGAGTAGCTAAAGCAACTATAGAATCGTTTTGGATCATAACAAAAAATTTATGCAAAAGTAAGCAAAACTTACCACCTTGCAAGTTCTCAAAATCAATGCTTTTTGTGTTATTTTTTTATTAAATAAAGCATCAAAATGACAATTGTCATGCTTTATTTTAAGAAGTTTCGTAACTTTAGATAAAATATTGATATACAGTAAATTATTAGTAGCTATGAAGAAAATATTGTTCCCAACAGACTTCTCAGACGTTTCAAAAAACGCCTTTATTTACGCTTTAAAGCTAGCCGATGCGATTGATGCTGAAATTATTACGTTGCACGTTTATCAATTGGACTCACCCGCTTATTTAGATGTTTCTATCTATTTGCAGGAGATTTATGAATATGAAGAATTAACTAATTTCGAAAATTACAAAGACGAGGTTCCTGTTTTACGAAAAATAGCCGAAGCCAATAATTTGGAACATATAAAAATCAGTAATGTGCTCCTACAAGGTTCTTTGGTAGAAGAAGTAGTCAAACTTTCCAAAAAAGAAAACATCGATTTCATCGTTATGGGGACCAAAGGAGCTACCCATTTGCGTGAAATATTTTTGGGAACTATCGCTACCAAAATTATGAATGAATCCAAAGCTATCGTTCTAGCTATACCCGAAAAATGTGAATTTAAACCCATTGAAAAAATATTGTTTACCACAAAATATGACATAAAAGATATCGAAGCTTTGCAAAAAGTACAAACTTTAGCCAATATATTTCATTCCCACATTGATTGCCTGAATGTAAAACCACCACACACGGTTTACAAAGACGATTTTATTGTCGATTTCAAAAACGTTTTTAAAAACCAAAATGTAGCTTTTCATTCCATATTAAGCAACGATGTTGAGGGTGAAATTTTGGATTTTATTGAAAAAAACAACATAAATATGATTGCCATTCACGTACAACACAGAAGTTTTTTTCAAAAATTATTTGAGGTAAGTCTTTCCAAAAAACTCGCATTTCACAGTAAAATTCCAATTTTATCAATTCAGTAATCATTCTAATGAAATAATGATATTCATCAATTAAAAAACTATCACAATGAAAAAGATTTTATTCCCCACAGATTTTTCCGAAGTCGCCAATAATGCATTTGTCCATGCATTACATTTTGCAAAAGTGGTGAATGCAGAACTCATATTACTACATACTTTCGAATTGCCCATTATTGACAATCAGTTCACTCCCGACAATTACTATGCAATTTTTGATTCTCTGCAATTGGCACAGTTTGATATGTTCAAAAATGAAATCCCAAAACTTCGTGAACTCGCACAAAAAAATCATCTTGAAAACATCAAACTTAGCCACAAACTGATGGATGGGGACTTGATTTACAGTATAAAAAAAGCCATCAGAGAAGAAAAAATAGATTTTATCGTAATGGGAACTTCAGGAGCCACTGGTTGGGAATCATTTTTCATAGGTTCCAACACTGGAGCAGTAGTCACAGCATTAGATGTTCCAGTTCTAAGCATTCCCTTGGAAGCTCAATTTACCAAAATCGAAATCATTGGTTTTACTACCCGTTTTAGAGAAAAAGACAAATCAGCTTTAAGACAAGTTATTAAGATAGCCAAAAAAACGCATGCTGTTGTAAAATGTTTGTATGTCAAAACGAGTAAATCTGATGTTTCAGAAGCAACAATTAACGAATGGAAAACTGAGTTCGAAAACGAACCCGTCCAATTTTCAATAATAAACAGTGATCTTGTTAAAGAAACTATTTTGGACTTTATATCACATAAAAATATTGACATTTTGGCGATGATTACCCACAAGCGTAATTTTTTCTCTGAGTTGTTCAAACCGAGTTTAACCCAAAAATTTTCAAATATATCAACAGTTCCGGTTTTGGCCATGCACGAGGAATAGGTTGCGCATTTACGAATGTATAATTTGATTTTTTAGATTTTTCTATTGACATTGAAATTGCCATTGAAATTGTGATTGCCTACATTTGTATATCATTAAAACGAACAATGGAAATATACAAAAGCAATAGTCGAAACTATTCGGGGGAGTTAAAAGCAATTAATTCAAAATACAATAGCATTAGTTTTCTGAGGTTTATTAGTATTTTACTTTTTTTAGGAAGCCTATTTTATTACATAAAAACCAGCGAATCAGTATTTGTCATAACAGCAATTATACTCTTTGCTGGTTTTCTTTTTTTGATGCGAATCCATTCGAAATTATCTTTTCAAAAAAAGATAAAAACTGCATTGATCCAAATCAATGAAAATGAAATCGCTTATTTAGAACGCAAATCAATCCCTTTTGAAAATGGTACTGAGTTCAACGATTTTCATCATCCGTATGCCTATGATTTGGATATTTTCGGTGCGCATTCGTTGTTCCAAAATTTAAATAGAACAGCCACTTTTATTGGAAAAAAAACCTTAGCCAAACAGTTATTGACACTTTTGCCAAATGAGGAAATACTAAAGAATCATAAAGCTGTACAGGAATTAAAAGAAAAGTTAAATTGGCGTCAGGAGTTTTTGGCTCTTGCCAAAGTAGGACAAGACAATGAATCATTTTATAAAACCTTGTTGCAATGGAGATTATACAATAGCAAACCACTTTCTAAAGCAGCTGTGGTAATTTCATATTTATTTCCAGCACTTTTTGTATGTTGTCTTATCGCTTATTTTGTGACTTCAAACACGGTTTTCTTGACATATTCATCTTTTTTGTTTGTAATTAATTTAGGTATTTTGGGGAATTTCACAAAGCGAATTCAAATGGAAATTGCACAATCCGAAAATATAAATACAATAATCAGTCAATACAGTTTATTGGTTCAAAAAATTGAAAACGAAAGTTTTAAGTCCGAAAAACTGAAAGATTTGCAACAAAAATTCAACTTTAAAAACCAAAAGGCTAGCGCTCATCTTCAAAAATTAGCGGAGTTATTTTCTAATATGGAAACTATTGGGAATTTTGTTACTGCTTTATTATTTAACGGAACATTTCTTTTTAACCTTCACGTTCTAAAATCGATGATTGCTTGGAAAAAGGAACATGCTGAAGTTTTAGAAGAATGGTTAGAAGTTATTGGAGAGTTTGAAATGCTCAATAGTTTGGCCAATTTCTCGTATAACAATCCGGAGTTTGTATATCCTGAATTGAATTCGAATTATGAAATTTCTTTTTCTAATCTAAGTCATCCTTTATTAAATCCGGTAACTAGAGTAGGGAATGAGGTAGAGTTCCAGCCACAATCGTTTATGATTCTTACAGGGTCGAATATGTCGGGCAAAAGTACTTTTTTGCGTAGTTTAGGAATCAATATGGTACTTTCGGGAATGGGTGCACCTTTGTGTGCGAGTCAGGCCAATGTGCATCCATTGCCCGTTTTGGTCTCGATGCGACTCTCTGATTCGTTATCCGATAGTGAATCCTATTTCTTTGCTGAAATCAAGCGCTTAAAGCAAATTATGGATGAATTGGAAGCCAATCCCGCCTTTGTGCTTTTGGACGAAATTCTAAGAGGAACCAATTCCGATGATAAACGCAACGGAACGATTGAAGTGGTCAAAAAAGTAATTGCCAAAAAAGCAATCGGCGCCATCGCTACGCACGATATTGAAGTTTGTTTAACTACAAATGAATACCCAAATATTTTAACCAACAAATGCTTTGAAGTTGAGATTAGTAATAACGAATTGCATTTTGATTACACACTTCGTGACGGTATTTGCAAAAACAAAAGCGCTACTTTCTTGATGAAGAAAATGGGAGTTATTTAGAAATAAGTTTTTAAGTTTAGTGAGATAAGTTCACACAAAGTTGCTAAGACGCAAAAAATGTTGCCCTAAACTTTGCGTTTTTGCCACTTAGCGAGAAATAAACAATAAATGTTGGATAAGTCAAAAAAAAACCAAAACTCTGGTTAGGAATTTTGGTTTTTTCAAATATAAAAAAATGGTTTTGGTTAGTTTAGTATTTTGAGGTTACTAGCTGTTAAGCATGACTGGCATTACAAGCATAGTTACGGTTTCGCCTTCTTCTAGTCCATCTATAGGAGTTAGAATTCCAGCTCTGTTAGGTAATGACATTTCGAGCATAATCATGTCAGATTGCAGGTTGTTTAACATTTCGGTTAAGAAACGAGAGTTGAAACCTATTTGCATATCGTCTCCTTGGTAATCACAAGTCAATCTTTCTTCGGCTTTGTTTGAGTAGTCTATATCTTCGGCAGAAATGTTTAATTCTGCTCCAGCGACTTTCAAACGAATTTGGTGCGTTGTTTTGTTAGAGAAAATCGCAACACGACGCACAGAACTCAAGAATTGAGAACGATCCATCATCAATTTGTTTGGATTTTCTTTTGGAATAACTGCTTCGTAATTTGGATATTTTCCATCGATTAAACGACACAATAAAATGTAGTTGTCAAAAGAGAACGTAGCATTTGAATCGTTGTATTCTATTTTTACTTCAGCATCTGATGTGCCTAAGATACTTTTTAAAATGTTTAAAGGTTTCTTTGGCATAATAAACTCAGCTACTTGAGATGCTTTTACATCAGTGCGAGCATATTTTACCAATTTGTGAGCGTCTGTTGCCACAAAAATCAGACCTTCTGGCGAAAACTGGAAGAATACGCCAGACATTACCGGACGCAAATCGTCGTTTCCTGCTGCGAAGATGGTTTTGCTAATAGCAGTTGCTAAAACATCTGCGGGAACTAACGTTACCGATGGTTCGTCTAAGTTTACTGATTTTGGGAATTCTTCTCCCGGAGCATACGCCAAAGCATATTTTCCTGAGTTTGAACTGATTTCTATAGTGCTGTTTTCTTCAACTGTGAAAGTTAAGGGTTGTTCTGGAAAGGTTTTAAGAATTTCCAATAATAATTTTGCAGGTACTGCAACACTTCCTTTACTGGTAGAGTCTATAGCCAATGTGGCTGACATTGTAGTCTCCAAATCGGATGCAGAAACCGTTAATTCGTTATTATTTAATTCAAACAAGAAGTTGTCCAAGATTGGTAAAGTATTGTTATTGTTGATAACGCTACCTAAAACTTGTAATTGTTTTAATAAGTACGAACTCGATACTATAAATTTCATCTGTATTGTTTTGTTTTTAATGGTGTGCTTTTTCTGAATTAAAAATTGAAATACACTTTACAAATATATTGTAAACTATTCTAGAAAACCAACTTTTTTATTAACATCTATTTACTGTACTTTCTTTTTCTAAGGAATGTAAATCCGATACCAAATAAGAACAAAATTAGAAGTGGTAGTCCGATAGTTAGGAACTGTGTAAAGGTATAATTTTCATACACTTTTTCTTTATCCAACAATGGTAAATCTAGATCCTTGCTACGAATGTTAATAAGTCCCGTATCATCCAGTAGATAATTCACACAATTCATCATAAAATCTTTGTTGTCGTATAAATTCCCTGAGCGTTGGTCATAGCCCAATTCAACCGGTTGTCCTGTTTTGTCCAATTGGTTTTTTATAATATCTCCATCCGAAATCACAATCATTTTGCTCTCTTTTCCGGTAGTTTCGAATGATTTGTCTTCAAAAGGTAAAACACGGTTCTCAAACATAGAATGGAATTTACCTTCTAATAATACTGCCATTGGAATATTTCCTTTATTGAGGTAATCAGCTGGAGAAGTTTGTTCCGATACAATATTCAGGTTGATTTCAACAGGAGTTCCTATTTTTTTTGAATAAGGAGAAGACTGCAACAATACTGTTTTCTTAATGCCGTTTTTCAAAGTATCCATCGCATTGGCAAAATCAAATTTGATGCCGCCCAAATTTTTCACAATGGGATGTTTGCTGATAGGATATACCTGAGGTGCAAATTTCCAGTTAAAATCCTGGTATTGTGTTGCACTTCCTTGTTCTCCGCTAGCCAGTTTTATTGGACTTCCTTGTTCGTCTTTGACCAAGTCAGGATTGATACGTACTCCGTATTTGAAGAGCATATCGTTTAAATTCAAGTCTTTTGGAAATGCTAATGTTGCTCCCGATGGATTATAAAGGCTGTCCATTTCGGCATTGACCTGATCAATAAGCCAAAGGGTTTTTCCGCCATTTATGATGAATTGATCTAAAACTAGTTTTTCTTCATCGGTAAAAGCTTCGGTTGGTTTGGCAATGACTGCCAAATCATAATTCTGTAATGATTGTAAAGTTCCTTCTGGATTTTTGACAACCGAATCCAACGTAAAAGGCCCGATGAAATAACTTTCACGCACTTGCATTAGGAATTTAGCAATGTGTCGTTCCTGAAGTTCTCCATTTCCTTTGATGATAGCAACTTTCTTTTGTTTGTCTTTGGATATTTTATTGATTCCATCCGAAATAGAATATTCAAGATGTTGAACAGATCCAATTACTTTTTGTGTTGTAGAAGCTCCCATCAGATTCTTCAACAGCGGAATATTTACTTCCTTGTTGTTATAAACAGCAATTGCCCAAGGAAAAACCATCGATTGGGACTGTTTTCCTTTGTCGTCAACAGTAATATTTATTGGAGTTAAGCCTTTTCTATATAGTTCTTTGATATTGTCCATAGTTTCGTCTTTGTTCTCCAGCGGATCTACAAATTCGATGATAATATTAGAATTATAGGCTTGAAACTCCTCCAAAAGTTGTTGGGATTCCAGTTGTAATCGCTTGAATTCTGCAGGTAATTCCCCTTGCAGATAGACTTTTATGGATAGTGGATTCTTTACGTCTTTAAGAATCTTTAAAGTAGTAGGAGATAGCGTATAGCGATGATCCTGAGTTAAATCAAAACGATGAAAAAAGAAATTGCTAACAATATTTAAAAGTAATACTACTGCAATAGTAATCAATAATGATTTGGCGTTTTTTATATTGAATGCTCTCATTACGATTTAATAGATTTTAAATTAAAGACTGTGAAAGAAAGGAACAAAACCGTAATACTTGCAAAGTAAATAACGTCTCTTGTGTCTATAACTCCTCGGCTCATACTCTTGTAATGATCTTGCATTCCGAAATAAGAAATGAAATTGGAAAAGCTTGGCAAAACAGATGCTAATGCTTGAAATCCAAAATAGAAAAAGAAGCATAGAAAAACGGCAATGATAAAAGAAACAATCTGGTTTTCGGAAACAGATGAAGTAAAAATTCCAATAGCCGAATATGCCGCAATTAAAAACAATAATCCAAAATAAGAACCAAGTGTACTTCCTAAATCCAGATTTCCTTCGGGAGCACCCAAATTCCATATCACTTCTACATAAATAAAAGTTGGAATAATAGCCATTACAATTAATAGAAAAGCCCCCAAGAATTTTCCGTTTACAATCTCCCAAAGACTAATTGGTTTTGTGAGTAATAATTCAAGAGTGCCTTGTTTTTTTTCATCAGAGAAACTGCGCATAGTTACTGCAGGAATCAAGAAAATTAAAATCCATGGAGCCAGTGTGAAAAAGGGTGTTAAATCGGCAAAACCAGTGTTTAGAATATTATAATCCCCTTCGAATACCCAAAGGAATAAGCCGTTTCCAATCAAGAAAAGGGCAATTACCAAATATCCGATTGGTGAACCAAAAAAGGATTTTATTTCGCGAAATACGATTGACTTCATTTATTTTTTTGTTTAATAGATGATTTTTTTGATCTTTTATTTGCCACAAAGGCGCAAATATACTAAGTTTTTTATCTGAAATCTAAAATAGGCTTACTGTAAACTTACTAATTTATCAACGCTCCAAGCCTCAGGTTTTGCATTGAATAATTGTTTGGTAAATGTCCAAACGGTATTAAAAAGCTCAGAATTTCGATAATTTTCTAAATCTGCTTCGGTTTCCCAATAACTATAGGTAAAGAAAATGTTTTTGTTGTCCTTATCCTGATACAATTCCAGAAAACGATTTCCGGGAGCATTCCGTATTTTATCTTTCATTAATTCGAAATTTTCCAAAAAAGCAGGAATGTTTTCCTCATGAAAACTCAGTTTTACTATTCGTACAAACATTTTTATATTTTATTTAATGTAAAAGCAATATGAACATCAATGGCAATTTAAAATCTGTATTCTTCTTTAAGATCTTTATTCTGAAATCTGCAATCTTAATTCTTAAATTGTACCGAAACCACATCTCTATAATTGAGCCCCAATAATGTACTCGCCGAACCTACAGTTAAAGGATTGCTTCTAAAAAGAGCAATTTCGAGAAAACCGGCTTCGTTGAAAATCGCCAATTTTTGCCCTTCATAATATTTTACGGGATATTTTTCTGAATTGGCAATGGCAGAATAATATGGCAGAATTGTTTTTATTGTTTGGTTTTTGAATATAATTTCATAATCCCTCGCTTTGGCAGATTCTAAAAATTGTTTTTTGGAAATATTGGTTACGACATTCCCAAAATGGTCGATATAAATTACATTCCCTTTTAATTGACTTCCGTCATCTGATAAAGTTACTTGCAAATCCGTCACTTGTTTTAAGTTGTTGATTTCCTTTCCAATCACATTAAGGACACCTCCCTTGGCAATATGACAAGCTACGGTTACAAAAACATCCAGATCGGAAGCATCGGTATGCAAGCGGTCATGGATGGTTATTGCGACTATTTTTTGTGGGATTATCTTTTGCGAAAGCATGCTCAAGATGCCATTATCAGCTGCAATAAAGAAATGATCGTTCCATTGCATGGCAATATGCTGATTTTCTTTGTTGGATTCCAAATCAACTCCAATAATATGAACAGTCCCTTTTGGAAAACTTGCATATGATGCCGAAATAATGTAACTTGCTTCGACAGTGTTGAATGGGTCTATGTCGTGAGAAATGTCAATAATTGTGGCGTCAGAATACTCAGATATTATTTTCCCTTTTAACGCACCTACAAAGTGGTCTTTTAAGCCGTAATCGGTTGTAAGGGTAATTATTGACATAAAATTGTTTATAACTATTGACGTTTATCGGTGCCGAAACTTATTTTTTACTAAATTTGAGAAATGCAAAGCTAAAGTATTTTAACCTTTATTTGAATAGATTTTTTATTTGAATTAAAACAAAATGTATGTCAAAGTCAATTTTTATTTTATTTCTTTTCTTTTGTAGTCTATATTCATTTAGTCAGAAAGGATCGTCCAATTCAATAATAAATAGCGATGATTTTTCAGGCATTAAAAATGAACTTAAAAAAGAAAAAATTGAGGTTGTAAAAGTGCAACAATCAAATGAAAAAGAGATCGTACTGATTTATACAGGTAATCTTTGCGATCTTAGTACCATAAAAGTATCTGATTTATTAAATGAATCGATGCTAAAAAAATTGTTAGCCAACGTATAATTTTAAAACTAGAAAAATCCCATAATTTCTAGAAAGATGTTTTTTAGTATTATTTACCTATTTAAAAATTTAAAACTGTGATGTAAAAGTATCACAGCGTAAATATTAGAATTGATTTGTTTCTAAATTAATTAACTTAAAAACTTCTTATTTTGAACGAAAGAATCATCGAGCTCATCGACATTGCTCCAAAAGATTTTTGGGGTACTCAGGACTCACATTTGGAGTCTATTAAAAAATATTATCCAAAATTAAAAATTGTCGCTCGGGGAACAACCCTTAAAGCTTTTGGCGACAAAGAAATTTTAGATGAATTCGAAAAGCGGTTTCAGAGATTAATGTTGCATTTTACAAGATACAATACAATTGATGATAATGTAATAGAACGTGTTATTCAAAGCAACGACCAGGATGATAAAAAAGCTTTTGGTCATGATAAAATTTTGGTTCATGGCGTAGGAGGAAAAATCATTAAACCGATGACTCCCAATCAACAGTTGTTGGTCGATACAATGGAGAAAAATGATATGGTTTTTGCTGTAGGTCCTGCCGGAACAGGGAAAACCTATACAGGAGTTGCCATGGCCGTAAAAGCACTAAAGGAAAAACAAGTCAAACGAATTATTCTTACCCGTCCCGCTGTTGAAGCTGGCGAAAACCTTGGTTTTCTTCCCGGCGATATGAAAGAAAAGCTGGATCCATACATGCAACCTTTATACGATGCGCTGCGGGATATGCTTCCCAATGAGAAATTGGAAGACTATATCCTAAAAGGAATTATCCAAATTGCACCATTGGCTTTTATGCGCGGACGAACACTAGACCATGCTTTTGTGATTTTGGACGAAGCTCAAAATACGACACATTCGCAAATGAAAATGTTTTTGACCCGCATGGGAAAAAGCGCTAAGTTTATGATAACCGGAGACCCAGGCCAAGTTGATTTGCCGCGAAGAACCATTTCCGGACTGAAAGAAGCGATATTGGTTTTAAAAGATGTTGACGGAATTGGTATTATTTATCTCGATGACAAAGATATTGTACGTCATCGATTGGTCAAAAAAGTTATTGATGCTTACAAACAAATTGAAAACAATGATTATTAAGTTGAAAAATCACTGTTTTTAACAATTATATTCAAACGCAAAAAATACAAAGGAGAAACTCAATTGCTGAGTTTCTCTTTTTTTTTTGTTTAAAAAGTGGGTGATTGTCAGTTCTGGATTTGATTTGCCAATTAAAGTTAACATATCGATATAATTAAGTTAAAAGCGTTTTATAAGTGATCAACTTTTTGGGTATCTTCTTGAAATGCAATAAATTTGGAATGTGTTATAAATGAATTTGAAATAAAAAATGTCGAAAAGAAAAATTAAAGTAGTAATTAGCGATCTAGACGGGACATTACTCAACTCAGACCATACAATATCTGCCTATACCAAATCAGTTTTTAAAGAGCTACATGAACAAAATTATTTAATTATCGTTGCAACAGGACGTCATCACATGGATGCCATGGCAATAATCAGCAGTCTGGAACTTCCTGTTTATCTGGTAACTTCAAATGGAGCAAGGATTCATTCACCCCAAAAAGAACTTTTATATTCTTTTAATTTAGAAGGAGATGCTGTCAAATCAATTCTGTCATTGGATATCGACCCAGAAATAACAACGGTTTTGTTTAAAGAAACGGTCTGGCAAACCTCAAAAACGAATAAAAAGTTAAATGCTTTTCAAAAAGATTTGGCCTATCCACCCGAAGTGGTTGATTTTGCAACATTAGATAATTTTAGTGCTATTAAAATATTTTTTACGCATGATGATCATCAAAAATTAGTGGATTTAAAAGACAAAATTCTTGAAAATCATTCGGATGTGTTTAGTCATGCTTTTAGTTTGCCTATTTGTTTGGAATTTATGGACAAATCGGTTGATAAAAGTGTAGCGATTGCTAAAATTCTCGAAATGGAAGGTTATTCTTTTGAGGAATCGGTTTCTTTTGGTGATGGATTTAATGATGAAAAAATGTTGGGTGCTGCTGGAATAGGATTAATTATGGGGAATGCACCAGAAAATTTAAAAAATAAATTATCTCATTTGGAAGTGATTTCATCCAATGATGAAGATGGGGTTGCCAAGTATTTATCGAATATTATGCAGTTATAATTTTGAATCTCTAAAGAATGGATTTCAATGAATAAGTATTTTTGAATTACTTTTCCTTTTTTTAATTCCTATTTTGCTTACTACTTGCGTTCTCTATTAATTAGTTTTAAATTTGCATTCATAAAAACAATAACACAATACACTACTGATGAGCAATACAATTACCACTACCAATTTTAATTTTCCCAATCAAAAATCAGTTTATAGAGGAAAAGTAAGAGAAGTTTACAATATCAATGACGATTTACTTGTAATGATCGCTACAGACAGGCTTTCGGCATTTGATGTCGTTTTGCCAAAGGGAATTCCATACAAAGGGCAAATTTTGAATCAGATTGCTACAAAATTCATGGAATTGACTCAAGATATTGTACCCAACTGGTTAATTGCTACTCCGGATCCAAGTGTTGCTGTTGGACATTTGTGTGAACCTTTTAAAGTAGAAATGGTGATTCGTGGCTATCTTTCAGGTCACGCTGCTCGTGAATATGCTCTTGGGAAAAGACAAATTTGTGGTGTAACAATGGCTGAAGGTTTGAAGGAAAATGATAAATTTCCAGAACCAATAATCACTCCAACTACCAAAGCGGATAATGGTTCTCATGATGAAGATATTTCTCATGAAGACATTTTGGCTAAAGGTATAGTTACTGAAGAAGATTATTTAGTATTAGAAAAATATACTCGTGCTTTGTTTGAAAGAGGAACAGAGATTGCAGCCAGTCGTGGTTTGATTTTGGTCGATACTAAATACGAATTTGGAAAAACAAAAGATGGTGTTATTGTATTGATCGATGAAATTCATACTCCAGATTCTTCTCGTTATTTCTATTCTGAAGGATATCAGGAAAGACAGGACAAAGGCGAAGAACAAAAACAATTGTCAAAAGAATTCGTAAGACGCTGGTTGATCCAGAATGGTTTTCAAGGCTTGGAAGGGCAAAGTATTCCTGATATGACAGATGAATATATCGAAACGGTTTCGGATAGATATATCGAATTATACGAAAATATTCTAGGCGAAAAATTTGTAAAAGCAGATATTTCGAATATTAATGAAAGAATTGAGAAAAACGTTTTGGCTTACTTAGCACAAAGATAATTAGGATAATATTGCTAAAAATAAAACCATAATTCATTGATTTGAGTTATGGTTTTTTGCTTTTAGTTTTGATTGTAAATAATAACAAAGAGGCACTATGTTTGATTTTAGCCCCGATAGAAGTGGAAATCCTTTTTGTTTTTTCTTTAAAAATAAAAAGATTGCAACGAATAGCGGGTACCATGTTTCCTGATTATTCCTCTTTTTTTGCTCCAAAAAAAGCAATAAAAAAACTCTTCGCGAGGAAGAGTTTAGTATGTTTATTTCTTGATTATGTCTTCAAGTACTGCTTTGTTTTCGTAATTAGTTACTTTAATTATGATTTCTTGGTTTTTTCTGGTTTTGCCTTCAATTACATATAATTTCCCTTTTTTGTACGGTATATTACTTTTGTCAAAATCTACATCTCCCAATTTTAAAGTGTTCTTAATATCGGTGGTGTCTACCCATTTTTGTGATAAAATCAAGGAAGCTTTATCAGAATAAGAGAAAGGCTTTGTGCTTAAATTATTTAAAACTCTTGCATTTGGAAAATAATTACATCGGGTATCTTTTCCACTAAATATTGCTGCTACCACAAATAAACCCATTATCAAACCTACTAAGTAGTATGCAAAACGTTGTACGAAATTCATATTTTAATTTTTGCGCAAAGGTATGGGAAAGTTTAGTTAAAAAACAATTAAATTAATATCGTTATCCGGTAAATCAAACCAATCGCCTATGGCTTTGTTGGTGAGAATGCCGTGGTATAAATAAACACCGTTTTTTAGTCCTGCATTGCAACGGATGGCACTTTCGATACCACCATCTTCTGCAATTTGCAATAAATATGGAGTGATAATATTGCTTATGGAAAGCGAGGCCGTTTTGGAATATCGGGAAGGAATATTGGGTACACAATAATGCAAAACATTACTTTTTATAAAAGTGGGTTTTTCGTGAGTTGTCACTTCGGAAGTTTCAAAACATCCGCCAGTATCAATACTTATATCAACTATTACGGCACCTTTTTTCATGTGTTCGACCATTGTTTCGGTCACAACTACGGGACAACGTTCTATTCCTCTCATGGCACCAATAGCAACGTCACAACGTCTTAACGCTTTTAGTAATGATTTTTGTTGAATGGTAGAAGTAAAAATACGTTGGTTTAGGTTGTTTTGCAGACGACGCAGCTTGGTTATCGAATTATCGAATACTTTGACGCTTGCTCCAAGTCCTATTGCAGTTTTGGCCGCAAATTCTCCTGCAGTTCCGGCGCCTAAAATGACAACTTCGGTAGGAGGAACTCCTGTAATGTTTCCAAATAAGAGTCCTTTTCCAAACTCATTTGTAATCATTAATTCAGCAGCAATGAGTATGGAAGCTGTTCCCGCAATTTCACTCAATGATTTTACGGCAGGGTAGGAGCCATCTTCATCTTTTAAATATTCAAAAGCAAGTGCTGTTATTTTTTTTCGAGATAAAGCTTCAAAATAGGATTTTTTTCTAGTTTTTAGTTGAATGGCTGATAAAACAATTGTTTTGGCATGCATCATTTCAATTTCGGCGATTGTTGGAGGCTCTACTTTTAAAAGCATTGGACAGCCAAAAACTTTTTTAGTATCTTGAGTAATTTCTGCTCCTGCATCGCTGTATTCTTTGTCAGTGTAACTGGAACTTACGCCAGCTCCTGCTTCAATCATTACTCTATGTCCTTGATAGGTAAGCGAATTCACCGCATCTGGTGTTAAACAAATGCGTCTTTCCTGATAACTGGTCTCTTTTGGAATTCCTATAAAAAGTTGGCTTTTGTGTCTAGCTATTTCTAGTTTTTCTTCTTGAGGCAGTAGTTGTTCTTTTGTAAATGGACTTATAGACATTGAGAAAATTGTGTTAAGTGGTACAATTTACAAAAAAGATTTGTAACTTTTTTTATTTAAATGTTACCTAATAGGATTAGTTTTAGACAAGTACTTTCTCCATTTTGATATCGGCTCTTTCATAAACGCCCTCTTCAACTGGGATTTCGATAAAGCCAAAACTTTCATATAGATGTATTGCCGGTTTTAATTTGCGATTAGAATACAAAATCAATTTTTGAATTCCTTTTTGCTTTGCCTCAGTCAAACAATGTTCCATCAGTTTTTTACCGATACCAAGTCCTTGATTTTCATCGGATACTGCCATTTTTGTCAATTCAAATGTGTTTGCGTCAACTTTTAATAAAGAAACTGTACCAACAATTTGATTGTTGTATTGGGCATAAAAAATCAATCCCCCTTTGTCAATTATTTCACCTTGAGGGTCAGATAGTACCTTTTCATCTTTAGGCTCAACCTTAAAATATTTATGAAGCCATTCCAAATTTAATGTTTTGATGGCATCCTTCAATTCGATTGAAAAAGGAATGATTTTGACTTTATTGGTGTCTAAACTCATAATTCTAAATTACTTTAATTCTAATAAACGCTCACCGCTGGGAAGAAGTTCAATTGTAATTATGGTATGTTGATCTGGAATCAAATTTTCAATTTTTTCTGACCATTCTATAAAACACCAATTTCCAGAGTATAAATAATCGTCAACACCCATATCGAGTGCCTCGGTTTCCTTGTTTAATCTATAAAAATCAAAATGATACACAATTTGATTCGTATCGGTTTGATATTCATTCACCAGAGAAAAAGTTGGGCTGCTGGTGGCATCCTGTACACCCAATGTTTTGCAAAGTTGTTTGATTAAAGTTGTTTTTCCAACGCCCATTTCCCCATTAAAAAGGATAACTTTATTTGGATTTTCGTCTAAAATTTGTTGAGCAACTGCTCCAAGTTGGTTTATAGAAAATGTAATCGTCATTTTTTTATTCAGTTATGCGTTTTTTGTTTTTGTGCCTAGTATTAATGCAGTTTCTATTTTTTTTTGACAGTTTAATAACAGATTCCTGAAAACTGCTTTCTATATTCTTTTTCTCTACTTTGGATTAAAAACTAGAAAAGGAATAATCATTTCTTCTAATGAGATTCCGCCATGTTGATACGTGTTTTTGTAATAACTCACATAATGATTGTAGTTGTTTACATACGCCAAAAACAAATCATTTTTTGCAAAAATATACGAGCTGCTCATATTTATGGCTGGTAAACCAATAAGTTTAGGCTCTTTTACAGCATATACATCTTTTTGTTCGTAAGTCAAACTACGTCCAGTTTTGTAACGTAAATTCAAACTGGTATTTTTATCTCCTACTACTTTTGATGGATTTTTCACATTAATGGTTCCGTGGTCGGTTGTCAAAATTAATTTGAAACCTAATTTTTGTGCTTGTTGAATAATTTCCAATAGAGGTGAATTTTTGAACCAACTCAATGTCAGCGAACGATACGCTTTATCGTCAGAAGCTAATTCTTTTACGACATCCATTTCGGTCTTGGCGTGCGATAGCATATCGACAAAATTATAAACAATAGTAACTAAGTCGTTGTCTTTTAGTGATTTGAAGTTTTCTGCTAATTTTTTCCCTCCTGCCAAATTGGTGATCTTAAAATAATCTTCTTTTATATCAAGTCTTAAACGCTTAATTTGAGCCGTTAGAAATTCAGCTTCAAATAGGTTTTTACCTCCTTCTTCTGGGTCATTTTTCCAATACTGTGGAAATTGTTTTTCCATTTCAAGAGGAGTTAATCCAGAGAAAATGGCATTTCTTGCATATTGTGTAGCAGTTGGTAATATTGCATAATATGGAACTTCTTTCTCTAATTTATAATAATTACCCACCACGCTTTCAAAGGCTTTCCATTGATCGTAGCGCAAATTGTCAATCACAACAAAAAGTACAGGCTTGTCTTTCTTGAGAATTTCTGGCACAACCAATTCTTTAAATAAGGTATGCGATTGTATCGGTTTATCCGCTTTTGGAGCAAACCAATCTTCGTAATTGCGTTCTATAAATTTACCAAATTGGGAATTGGCTTCCACTTTTTGGGATTCCAGAATTTCTACCATTCCTTGATCATTTATATTTTCGAGTTCCAGTTCCCAAAATATTAGTTTTTTGTACAATTCAACCCAATCTTCATAGGAGTTGACCATTGCCATTTCCATAGTGATTTTTCGAAACTCTTTTTGGTAATCCAAAGTCGTTTTTTGAGAAATCAATCGGGAATGATCTAGATTTTTCTTCAAACTCAACAAAATCTGATTGGGATTTACGGGTTTGATAAGATAATCGGCAATTTTGGAACCAATCGCCTCCTCCATTATATATTCTTCCTCACTTTTGGTAATCATTATCATCGGGATAGAAGATTTTTTCTCTTTCATCTCCGATAACGTTTCCAGACCGCTCATTCCGGGCATATTTTCGTCAAGAAAAACAATGTCAAAATTGTTTTCGTCAAAAATATCGATGGCATCGCGTCCATTGTTGCAAGTGGTAACGCTGTAATTTTTTTTCTCCAGAAATAATATATGTGGTTTGAGTAAATCGATTTCATCGTCGACCCAAAGTATTTTTATGTTCTCCATATTCAATTTATTTTAGTGCAATTTAGTTGTATAGAACTTAAATAATATTAAAAATAGTATAAAGTTGATTAAAAATATTTGTAATAAATCGGATTTGCAGTTGTTCGAAGAAGAATTTAATGTGAATTCTTGGTTTAAATAGTATTTTTGCATGAAAAAATAGAATTATGTTATTTCTTATTCTGTCTGTTATTTGCAGTGTGACTGTTGGCGTGATTTTTAAACTAGCTCGTCGTTATCAGGTGTCAGCTACACAGATTGTGGCATACAATTATGTATTTGCTTTATTTTTTTGTTATTTCTTTTTTAGCCCTGATTTAAATGCCTTGGATGCTTCATCTCCTTGGGGAATTCTTATTCCACTAGGAATTTTATTGCCTGTAGTATTTCTTTTTTTGGCTACTTCTATAAAATATATGGGTATTGTAAAAACCGATGCTGCCCAACGATTATCACTGATTTTCTCTATATTAGGAGCTTGGCTGTTTTTTGGAGAACAATTCAGCACACTCAAGCTAACGGCTCTTTTGTTTGGATTTCCGGCGATACTACTTATTCTGAATAAACCTGCTGAAAACAAGGAAAACAAATGGATTTATCCTGCTTTGGTATTGCTTGGTTTTGGAGTAATCGATCTTCTTTTTAAACAAATTGCGCTGACTTCAAGCCTGCCTTTTACGATTTCGTTATTTGTGATTTTTTCGGTAGCGCTTGTAATAATGATATTTTTCAATGTCTATGAAATACTTTTTAGAAAGACTAAAATAGATTTTAAGAGTATTATTTTCGGAGGTTTGGTTGGGATTTTTAATTTTGGGAACATCCTATTCTATCTAAAGGCGCATCAGGCATTTGCCCAAAATCCCTCTACCGTTTTTGCAGGCATGAATATGGGAGTTATAATGATTGGTAGTCTTGTAGGTGTTTTTGTTTTCAAGGAGAAAGTTACGAAACTAAACATTGTAGGTCTTTGTCTGGCTTTGCTTGCTATTGTTTTCATTGTGGCATCACAATCAAATTAAAATTTCTAAATTATGCTATTTCGCAAAGTGTCACAAAAACTAGCACAGAGATTCGAAAAGTTTTATAAATTTTTATTTGTGCAACTTTGTGTTTTTTCCTTTGGGTATCTCTGTGAAATCAAATTGGAATTGTAATTTTTTTCTATCCGTATTTTATTATTATATTTGACCTTTGTAAACTAGCCCTGATAGCAGTGGAAATCCTTTTGTGTTTTTTTTTAACACAAAAGATTGCAGCGGATAGCAGGATTAGCTCCTAATAAAAAAAATAAACTAATTTTAGAATATGAAATGAGCATCTCTGTAAATAGGTAATACAGATTAACAGAAGTTATGCTAATTACATATGACAAATAATAAGCAATAAATATTTACATATGAAATTACTAGAAGGAAAAGTAGCCATTATTACTGGCGCAAGTCGTGGAATTGGAAAAGGAATAGCCGAAGTTTTTGCAAAAAATGGAGCAAATGTTGCCTTTACTTATAGCTCATCTGTTGAGTCTGCACAAGCTTTGGAAAATGAATTGAATGCTTTGGGAATAAAAGCCAAAGGTTACCAATCTAATGCTGCCGATTTTAATGAAGCTCAAAAATTTGTAGATGCAGTTCTAGCCGATTTTGGTACAGTTGATATTTTGATAAATAATGCCGGTATCACTAAAGATAATTTATTGATGCGTATGTCAGAGGCTGATTTTGACCAAGTTATTGATGTTAACCTGAAGTCAGTTTTTAATATGACCAAAGCGATTCAGAAAACATTTTTGAAACAACGTTCAGGTTCTATTATCAATATGAGTTCTGTGGTTGGCGTAAAAGGAAATGCGGGTCAAACAAATTATGCGGCTTCAAAAGCAGGTGTAATTGGTTTTTCGAAATCTGTAGCGTTGGAATTGGGTTCTCGTAATATACGTTGTAATGTAATTGCACCAGGTTTTATCGAAACTGAAATGACAGCCAAATTAAGCGAGGATGTTGTAAAAGGTTGGAGAGATGGAATTCCTTTGAAACGTGGTGGTTCTACGGATGATGTTGCCAATGCTTGTTTATTCTTTGCATCGAATATGAGTGCGTATGTAACAGGCCAAGTTTTGAATGTTTGCGGAGGAATGCTGACTTAAAATAATTATGAATTATAAATGATGAATTATAAATGTGCAAACAATTCAGAATTCATCATTTAAAATAAAAAAATATGACTGTAAACACGATTCTATTACTACTACTTTCTGTATTAATAGCGGGTGGTTTGTCGTTTTTTCAATATTTATATAAAGTCAAAAACAAATCGAAGGTGTATTTGTTTTTGACTTTTTTGCGTTTTCTTAGTGTTTTTTCGATACTG
The DNA here is from genome assembly GCF_025947305.1 of Flavobacterium sp. N3904. NCBI lineage: Bacteria > Pseudomonadati > Bacteroidota > Flavobacteriia > Flavobacteriales > Flavobacteriaceae > Flavobacterium > Flavobacterium sp. N3904. The sequence goes on along the minus strand of NZ_CP110009.1, from coordinate 3,294,156 downwards.
TTGCTTCTGATAAATCCCATTATCACAACTAGTAAGCTCGAAATTATCAAAACACCATTGCCTATTGTGGTTGATAACTCTAGTTCTATTTCTTTTTTGAATGCGAAAGAAAAAGCTTTGGAATTAGCCCAAAAGTTAAAGTCAAATAAGGCGCTTCAAGAAAAATTTGAAGTGCAATCGTATCTTTTTGATACTGATTTTCGACAATCGGATAGTTTAACTTTTACGGGAACTCAAACCAATCTGGATTTGGTTGCCAAAAATTTGAAGAGTATTTATAAAAATGCGTTTTATCCAACGGTAATTATTACGGACGGAAATCAAACTTCTGGCAATGATTATGTGTATAGTTTTGACGAAAACAATAAAGTTTATCCTTTGATTTTGGGTGACACAACCAAAGTGTTGGATTTGAAAATTAATCAGTTGAATGTCAATAAATATGCATTTCTAAAAAATAAATTCCCAGTTGAAGTGTTTTTGCAGTATTCCGGAGATAAAAGTGTAACCACAAATTTTAGTATTATACAAGGAAATGAAGTTTTGCATAAAGAAAGCGTTTCTTTTTCTCCATCAAAAAAAACAGCTGTTCTAAATGTGCTTTTGCCTGCCAATAAAGTGGGATTGCAGATTTATAAAGCTAAAATAGATTCAAAAGAAATTGAAAAAAATACCTTTAATAATATCAAGAATTTTGCTGTTGAAGTTATTGATCAGAAAACAACAGTTGCAATTGTTTCAACAATAAATCATCCTGATATTGCTGTTTTAAAAAGAGCAATTGAATCTAATTTACAACATAAAGTAGTATTAGTTAAGCCAAACGAAATAAAGTCTTTACAGGATTATAATGTGCTTATTTTGTATCAGCCAACAGCGGCATTTAAATCGGTTTTTGAGGCGAACCAAAAAGCCAATCTGAATACGTTTATCATAACGGGAACGAGTACTGACTTTTCATTTTTAAACCAGAAGCAAAATACTTTCATTTTTAAAATGAGTGGTCAGGAAGAAGATTATTTGGCTGACTTTGATTCACAGTTTAATCTTTTTGCGGTGGATAATTTAGGATTCGAAAATTTGCCGCCTTTGCAAAATAGTTTCGGAACGATTGCAATTAATGGCGAAGTCAATGTATTGCTTTCTGCCAAAATCAGAAACATTGATACCAAAGCACCTCTGTTGTGTTTTACGGAGAATCAAGGAAAGAGAACGGCTTATTTGTTTGGCGAAAACAGTTGGAAATGGAGTTTGCAAAGCCATATCGACAATCAATCCTTTGAAAAATATGATGTTTTCATCAATAAGATAATACAATATTTGGCTTCCAATAATGCCAAAAAATCATTGGTTGTCAATCACGAAAGATTTTACAACTCAGGTGAAGCTATCGAGATTACAGCTCAATATTTCAACAAGAATTATGATTTTGATGAAAAAGCACGTTTGACCATTGCTGTGACCAATATCAAAACAAAACAAACCAAGAACTTCGACCTTTTAAAAGGAAACAATACGTATAAAGTTAATCTTGACGGACTTGCAGCAGGAAGCTATAATTTCTCTGTAAAGGAACTGAATTCCAAAACATCGTATTCTGGACATTTTGAGATTCTGGATTTTGATATTGAAAAGCAGTTTGTAAATCCAGATGTTCAAAAATTGGAACAATTGGCAGTGCAAACGAAAGGGGCAGCTTTTTATCCAAATCAAATCGATGCTTTGATAAAAACATTGTTAGAGAATGAGGAATACAAAGCCGTTCAGAAAGATGTGGTAACCAAATCGCCTTTGATTGATTGGAAGTGGTTGCTGGTTTTGATTGCTGTATTTCTTTCTACCGAATGGTTTGTTCGAAAGTATAATGGGATGTTGTAAACCGTAATTTAGATAAAAATAAAGCTATGGATTTTAGACTAAAAGTGTTTTTCACTGTAGCCACCCGGTTGAGCTTTACCAAAGCGGCTTCCGAGTTGTTCATAACACAGCCCGCTATTTCCAAACATATTCAAGAATTGGAGGAAGAATACAAAATCAAACTTTTTGAAAGAAACGGCTCAAAAATAGCCCTCACCAACGCGGGGGAAGTGTTGTTGAAGCATACTAAGAACATCTTTGAAATTTATAGAGAAATCGACTTTGATATGAGCACTTTTATCAATGAACGCAAAGGTTTGTTGCGACTGGGAGCGAGTACCACGATTTCTCAATATATTATTCCGCCACTTTTGGCCCGTTTTCATCAAAAACTGGAAGCTGTAAAAGTGAATTTGCTTAACGGAAATACAGAACAAATAGAAAATGCTTTGTTGAATAAAGAAATTGAAATTGGAATTGTGGAAGGGCAATCTAAAAATCAATCCATAAAATACACTCAATTTATTAGAGATGAGTTGGTTTTGGTTTGTAATTCTAATAATCCATTAGTCCATAAAAAAGAAATCGCTCCTGCCGATCTTAAATCGCTCCGGTTTCTTGTACGCGAACAAGGTTCTGGAACACTTGAAGTTATTGAATATGCTTTGAAACCTTTCCATATCAAAATGGAGAACTTACAAATTGAAATGCAATTAGGAAGCACAGAAAGTATAAAATCGTATCTGATGAATTCGAATTGCGTTGCTTTTTTATCAATACATTCTATTGATAAAGAGTTGAAAAATAAAGAATTACAAATTTTAGACGTCGATAATTTGACGATTGAACGTTATTTCTATATCGTTACTTTACAAGGAAAATCCGACTCTCTTTCTGAATTATTTATAAAAAACATTTCAAGTTATTATAATTTAAAGTTATAGTAGATTGTTTTTAACGATTGGCGTCGACTTGGTTTTATATCGACCTTTGTAGTGTTAAAATCTACAAAACAAATGAAAACTGAAAGCGTTAATACCTCAAATTTCCTTAACATCAATACTACAGTACAACAGGTTATTTTTGTTTTGCTTCTGCTTCTTTGTTTGTTTTCAATTATTTCACCTCCGATAGCGTTGTTGTTGGGTTTAATTGTTGCCAATCTTTCTGGGCATCCATTTTTGCATTTGAATCACAAGGCTACTAACATTTTATTACAGGTTTCGGTTGTGGGATTGGGATTTGGAATGAATGTGCATAGTGCGGTAGCAGCTGGAAAAGAAGGTTTTCTCTTTACTGTTGCTTCAATAATTGTGACAATTGTTTTGGGAACTTTATTTGGGAAATGGTTTAAAATTGAAAAGAAAACATCTCATCTCATTTCTTGCGGGACGGCTATTTGTGGAGGAAGTGCTATTGCAGCGATTGCTCCCGTAATCCAATCAGATGAAAAGCAAACTTCGGTGGCTTTGGGAGTGATTTTTATACTCAATTCGATTGCTTTGTTTGTATTCCCTTTTGTGGGACATTTATTGAATATGTCTCAAAATGATTTTGGGTTGTGGTGCGCCATTGCCATTCACGATACGAGTTCTGTTGTTGGGGCAGCCAATAAATATGGAGCAGAAGCTTTGCAAGTGGCTACTACTGTAAAATTAGCAAGAGCTTTATGGATTATTCCTGTGGCTTTGATTACGGCAATCGCTTTTAAAAATAAAACGAGCAAAGTGAAAATTCCTTATTTTATCGGATTGTTTATTTTGGCGATGGTTTGCAATACTTATTTTACTTCTGTTGCGAATGTTGCACCGCATTTGGTTTCAATTTCGAAAATAGGTCTTACGATTACCTTATTTTTGATAGGAGCGGGGCTTAACCGTTCTGTTTTGAAATCGTTGGGTTTATTGCCTTTATTACAAGGTGTTTTGCTATGGGTGAGTATCGCGATTGGAACTTTATTAGCAATTCTATATTTCTAAAAAGGATTTTTGCTTTCTTTTGATGGCAATAAAATGCAGTCGGATGTAATCGTAGTAGAATGCAATCAATAGAAAAGCAGCTGCAACAAATAGTGTTTTAAGAGCCAAATGACCGTAGATGAATCCACCAATGAAACAACCCAGAAAAAAGAATGTAATAATGGACAATCTTAAGTAAATTCTAGTCTTTAAGGCTTTTCGTTCCTCGGGTCTTTTATAAAAAAACAATTGCGACAATTCGATCCCCAAATCGGTGAAGAGTCCTGTTAGATGGGTTGTTCTTACCGTTGACTGCGAAATTTTCGTCACTAATGCATTTTGGATTCCCATGGCGAAAAGCAGACCAAAGGCAATCCACTTTCCATCTAATAAATTTAAATCAGGTTTCATTCCCAAAAAACCTAAAGTGACCAAAATAAGAAATTCAATGGCTATTGCTGGCAAATGCGAAAGTTCTTGTTTCTTTTCGGATACCAACTCTGCTAAAAAATTAGAGGTAAAAGCTCCAGCCAAAAAGAATAATGTATAAATTAAAAATACAATAGCTGCTTTGTAATCGTGTTTGGTTACTTCTTCGGCAAAATAGGCAAAATGTCCAGTAACATTTGTAGTTAATGTTTTTACTGCTAAAACTCCTGTTACATTTACAATTCCTGCTACGAACGATAATAGTATGGCAAGACGTAAATTGTGTTTGGAAGTTCTATTTTTCCCTTGATGTCTAAACATTTTAATTTATTTTCTTTGGATTAACATAAATTTAAACTCAAATCGTTTAAATTATCTTTAAAAAAAATACTTTTGTACTTCAATTAAATAAATATAATGAAAAATTTTAAATTTAAACCTACATTCATTACTTTTTCGGTAATTAGTATTGCTTTTATTACTTTGTCTTGGGGTATTTTTGGCCACGAACATATTAATAATGCTGCAGTTATGGCATTGCCAAAACCTATGCAAACTTTCTTTTACAATCATCTTGATTTTATAACTCAAGAATCAACGGTTCCGGATTTGCGTAAATATACTTTACGCGATAAAGCCGAAAATCCGCGTCATTTTATGGACATGGAGAATTTTGGTGCTGTAGATTCTATTCCACTTCCATTTGAAGAAGCTAAGAAAAAGTATGATGAGAAGTTTTTGTCTAGTAATGGAATACTTCCTTGGTACATTCAGGAAATTATGACCAAGTTGACCAAAGCATTTAAGGATAAAAGAAAGACTGAAATTTTGTTCCTAGCAGGAGATTTGGCGCATTACATAGGTGATGCACACATGCCTTTGCATACCTCCGCAAATCACGATGGACAATTGACCAATCAAAAAGGTATTCACTCTTTGTGGGAATCCCGTCTCCCTGAAATGTTTGGTAAAAATTATAATTTTTATACAGGAGAAGCTAAGTATGTGGATAATGTTGAAAAAGCAACTTGGGACATGTTGAAAGACACACACAGTCAAGTAGAACCTCTGTTGTTGATTGATAGAAATCTACGTGCCACTTTTACTGCAGAGACAATGTTTGAAAAGGATGAGAAAGGTAATATTGCAAAAAACAAGTTTGGTGATTTGATCTATTCCAAAGAATATGCAACAAAATTACATGAAGCTATGAATGGAATGGTGGAAAGCCAAATGCGAAAAGCCATTGTGGCAACATCCAATTTTTGGTACACGGCTTGGGTAAATGCAGGAAAGCCAAATTTGGAGGATTTAGATTCAAAAGAATTGACTAATCGCAATAAAAAGAATTTGAAAAAAGACTTAAAACTTTGGAAAACCGGAAAGCTTTTTGGTTTGGAAAGTGAAAATGATTTTAATTAGTCTATATTTAGAATAAAATAGAAAAGCCTGTAAATTTAGTTTTACAGGCTTTTTTGTTAATAATTCTCAAATATTTTTGAATTGGTATTGTATCAATAATTTATAAAAGTATTCTAATTGTACAAGTTTAAATGCAATCGGCTTCGCTCTGGAGAATGAACTATACATCTCGATTGCACCTAGTTTGACAAAATTTGGATTGTACTATTTTGCAATAGTATGTGGTTTTAATAGTAATACTCTCTTTAGCCATAATCCGACAAACAAAGCCAAAACAAGTAAGATAGCAAAAAGGTAGAAAATAGTAATTTCTGTACTTAAGCCTAACAATAATGGACCAACAAATGCTGCGGCAGACCATGCCGTTAATGTGTAACCAAGTACCTGTCCGTAGTTTTCAGTACCAAATATGCTTTTTACAAAGGAAGGCATTGTTGCAAAACCTGCACCATAACCCGCAATAATAATAAAAGTTAAAGCTTGAAATGAGGTTTGATTGGTTGAAAAAGTTGGAATTAAAGCAAAGCAAACAGCGTTTATGCCAATAAAAATCATAAATGTAGTCCAACAGCCAATTTTATCTGATATACTTGACCAGAACAAACGTCCCAATCCATTAAATAAACCTATAATTGCTACAAACATTGTTGCTTGAGTAGCTGTCATTCCTACTACTTCTTCTCCTAAAATTGCTGCTTTTGAGATTATGGCAATACCACCACATACATTAAAAAACAGCAACAACCATAATGCTATAAAACGTTTGTCGGTTATAATTTCTTTTGAAGTCAAATCGACATGAATTGGTTGATTTGCATTAGTATTTATGGGGTTGGCTAAATACAAAGCGCTCAATAACATGCAAATTCCATAACCAATTCCTAAAGTTAGAAACGCCCCTGATAATCCCATAGAAGTATATAATGGTCCAATTAAAAAAGAAGCTAGTAAAGAACCTAAAGCAAATGACATAATAATGATACCCGAAGCTAATCCTGGGCGATCAGGAAACCATTTTACAACTGTGTAAACAGGAACGATATACCCAAAACCTAAGCCGATACCTTGCAAAACACCAAATGATAAGTAAAACAAATAAATTGAACCCATATTGACGGCCAAGGCACTCCCAGACAATCCGATAGTTAAAAACAGAGTGGCAAGCATTCCCGCCTTTGTTGGTCCGATTTTTTGAACAAATTTGCCCATGAATGCAGCTGTTAATCCTAAAAAGCAGATTGCCAGACTGAAAGCAGTTTTGGTATCATGCGCATCCCAGTTTAATTCTTTTGATAATGGTTCAATCCATTTGCTATAAGCATAAATAGATCCAATCGACAGTTGCATTATCATTCCTGCCAATACGATCAGATATTTGTTTTTTGACATAATTGAATAGTTATTGTATTTAAAAATTAAAACATTGACATTATTTAATCTTTACATTTTTGAAGTAAAGTCTAAAAATATCAGCTGCTTTGTTTATTTCTTCTGTTGTTGGAGGAAGCGTGTTTTCTAATTGATAGTCAAAACCTAAGATTTCCCATTTGTGTTTTCCTAATTGATGGAAAGGAATAATTTCTACTCTTTCGATAGTTTGATAATTGGTAAAATATTGTCCCCATTCGTGTAGGTATTCTTCTTGGTCGGTCCAACCCGGAACGAGTACATATCTTAGCCACATTGGCTTCCCGGTACTTTCTCGATATTCGGCGACGCTTAATGTTGTCTTGTTTTTTAAACCCGTCAATTTTTTATGCCATTCTTTGTTGATGTGTTTGACATCCAATAGCAATAAATCGGTTTTGCTTAAAAGTATTTTTGTTTTTTCGTCCAGAACTCTACCATTTGAGTCCAAACAAGTATGGATTCCATTTTCATGCAATCGATCAAAAAACTGAATCAATTTGTCTCGTTGCAGTAATGGTTCTCCGCCAGAAACCGTAACACCTCCTTTTTTACTGAAATAAGATTTTTGATGCATCGCTTTTTCTACCAGATCTTCAATTGGAATAAAAGTACCTCCATTTATATCTAGTGTATCTGGATTTTGACAATACAAACATCGGAACTGGCATCCTTGGCCAAAAACGACCATACGAATCCCAGGCCCATCATGGGTACCCAATGTTTCAATGGAATGAGTCCGTAATGAGTCAGAATTCAATATATCAATTGAATCGGCTTTTGATTTTTGCTGTGGAAAATACATTAGTATAAAAATTAAAACCTGTCTAAAATTATTTTACATTTCTAGACAGGTTAAAGTGGTTTAATTATAAATTATAGTTATTGATTATTACAAGTTTTCATGAAAAGTTCTTGTTATTACTTCCAGTTGATGTGCTTTGGATAATCTAACAAAATTAACTGCATATCCAGAAACTCTAATGGTCAATTGAGGATAATTTTCTGGATGATTGTATGCATCTAGTAAAGTTTCTTTATCCAAAACGTTTACGTTCAAGTGATGTGCATTTCGCCCAAAATAACTATCTAAAATTGTTGTCAGATTGGATACTTGCTCTTCTTTATCAGATCCTAAAGATTTTGGAACCATTGTAAAAGTGTAGGATATCCCATCTTGAGCATCTTCGTAATTTAATTTGCTGACCGAATTTAGTGAAGCAATTGCTCCATTTATATCTCTGCCATGCATTGGATTTGCTCCAGGTGCAAAAGCTTCTCCGCTTTTTCGTCCATCAGGAGTAGCGCCTGTATTTGAACCATACATAACGTTCGAAGTAATGGTCAATAATGAAAGGGTAGGAGTTGCATTTTTATAAGTGTTGTGCTTTCTTAATTCGGCAATAAAGATGCTTGTTATTTCTTTTGCAATACCATCAACTCTGTCGTCGTCATTTCCAAATTGAGGAAAGTCACCTTCGATATTAAAATCTACCGTCAATCCAAGTTCATTTCTTACCGGAGTTACTTTTGCATATTTTATGGCTGAAAGAGAGTCGGCTATAATAGAAATTCCTGCTGCTCCATAAGCGATATCAATGTTTGGATCACTGTCTATCAAGGCCATTTGAGCTCTTTCATAATAGTACTTATCATGCATATAATGTATGATGTACATTGATTTTGCATACACTCTTGCCACTTCAGCCAATGTGATTTTGAACATCGCCATTACGGAGTCATAATTCAAAACAGTGTCTTCTATTTGCTGAATGTTTTTTATAACAACAGAGCCTTTGTCTTCCTCTCTACCACCATTTAAAGCCATAAGTAGGGCTTTTGGTAAATTGGCACGTGCCCCAAAATGCTGAATTGTTTTTCCGATATGCTGGTAAGACACGCAACATGCAATACCGTAGTCGTCAGATCCTCTGTTAGTTCGCATTAAATCATCATTCTCATATTGCAACGATGAAGTATCAATAGATACTTGAGTACAAAAATCCTTAAATCCCTTTGGTAATTTTTGAGACCATAAAATAGTTAAATTCGGTTCTGGAGATGGACCAATATTGTATAGTGTTTGCAAAAATCTAAAAGATGTTTTAGTCACTTTTGTTCTTCCATCATTAAGTTGTCCACCGATGGCTTCGGTTACCCATGTTGGATCTCCACCAAAAATAGTGTCATATGCTCCAGGACGTAAATGACGCACCAAGCGCAACTTCATTACAAACTGATCAATAAATTCTTGTGCTTCTTCTTCAGTGATAAGTCCAGATTTTAAATCATTTTCGATATAAATATCCAAAAATGAAGATACATTACCCAGCGACATAGCTGCTCCGTCTTGTTCTTTTACGGCGCTTAAATAAGCCAAATAAGTATACTGCACTGCTTCTTGCGCAGTAGTTGCAGGATTGGCAATATCAAGACCATAAGAATTGGCCATTATTTTCATGTCTTGCAAAGCCTTAATCTGATCTGAAATTTCTTCTCTCAAACGTACTTTGTGATCACTCATTTCACCAGTAGTAGCATTAAAATCGGCTCTCTTTGCTTCAATCAAACGATCTACTCCATAAAGTGCAATTCTTCTAAAATCGCCAATAATACGGCCTCTGGCATAATTATCTGGTAAACCAGTCAATAAGTGTTTGGAACGGTATGTTCTAATTTCGCTATCATATGCATTAAAAACGGCCTGATTGTGATCTTTTGCATAGTTGAATATTTTTACTACTTCATCAGATACTTTCAAACCTCTTTCAGCCACTGCAGACTCTACTAATTTAATACCTCCAAAAGGTTTCATTGCTCTTTTTAAAAGCATATCGGTCTGTAAACCAACAATTACTTCATTCTCTTTGTTAATGTATCCTGGACCAAAAGAGGTGATGTTTGAAATAACATTGGTATCTATGGCAAGACATCCTTTATTTTTTTGTTCTTGAAGTAAATTTTCTTTACAAATATCCCACAATGTTTTAGTCTTTTCAGATGGACCAACCAAAAAATTTGCGTCTCCTTCATACGGAACGATGTTTTTCAATACAAAGTCATAAACATCAATTGATGTGTTCCAATTTCCTGTCTTAAAATTTATTGTTTCAGTTGTACTTTTCATTTTATTCAAAATATTTAATTAACTGTTACTGTTTTATAAAAATAATTTATATCAGTAAATTTAAGAATTTTTAAGATAAATAGTAAGTTTGGCTAAAGTTTTGAATTTTATTTACATATTCCTTTTAAAAGCAATTGTTTTTTAGGTTTTTATTAATTTTACTGATTTATTTTTAAACTATTACGTTTTAGAAATTTAAAATAATTAAAATTTTTAATAAGTTTTGTATTATTAAATATGTATTTGAAATTATAATCGTCTAAGAATTGACAAATTTATCAGAAAGGAGAGGAATTTAACGTGGAAAGAAATACTTTTTATTCCTCATTTTAAAGGAATAGTAAATCAGCCAAAAGGAAGTATTGAATATTAAATATCTGATATTGTGGCAAATAAGTATTTAAAGTTAATTATCTAGTAATCTTCTGTGGTAATTTATTTGACCTAAATGGTAAGCCAGATGTGTAGTAAGATGAATTAATAGAAATTCTGTAGAAGTTTTAGTTTCAAAGACCAAAAGAGGGTACTCTTTTTTTAAATCTTCATCGGCTAATAATTCAAGTGCATCACTGACAGTTTGCTTTGTTGATTCAATTTTGGCTAATAATTCGATTTGAGAGATATCTTTTTGGGAAAACTCCAATTCTCTATATCTTATATAATTTGTTTTGCCTATTTCAGCACCAATATATGTATTTAGGTTGCCTATTAAATGCAGACAAAGATTCCCAGCAGAATTAGAAATTTCTTTTTCAATGCACCAAATTTTGTTTTCGTTTTGATACGATTCGATCTCTTTTTTTAATTTATTCAAATCTCGATTGAATAAGTTTTTAACTATTTCTAAAGACATTATAGAGTTTATTTTTTATAGTTTTTGAGTGATAACAATGCTTGTTCCTGAATTTTCTTCTGCATAAAGCCAGTCCAGCCAAACAATAATCCTTTGATTCCAAATGCTTGCTTAGACCATTTCCAAATGTCAAAATAATCGCTGTGTTTTATAATCAAGTCATCTTGAAACTGAAATTGCGCTTGAATAACATTTATTACTTTTCTATTGGTCTTACTAAAATTATAGGTAGCTATCCATTGTGCAGAACCAGCGTATGTATCAGCTTTTATTTGAGAAAATTCAATTTTGAGATTGCCTCTACTTTTTTCGATCAGCATTTTCCACATTTTACAAACATCATTTCCTTTTAGGATTCCAAAAGCTGGGTCTTCAAATTGTATGTTGGTATGATAGCATTCACACATGGTTTTCGCATCAGCATTTGCAAAAGCAGTATAGAATTTATGAATTAGTTGTTCGTTTGCATTCATTTTAATGAAGTTAGAAAGTAAAAATAGTATTTTTTTTCATAAAAAAAAGGATAGGCTTTTATTTACCTATCCTTTTAATTTATTATTATACTGTCTGTACTATTTATTTTTATGGTTTTGAAATAATATTCGTGTCCGTCATAACGATAGCTCCGTTTCGGACAAGCATTCTGCCCTGAACAGTAGCGTGTGAATTAAGAGTAATGGATGTTAAGGCCAATATATTTCCTTTAAAAATTGTATAATTTCCAATTGTTGCAGATCTTCCAACTTGCCAAAAGATGTTTTTTGCTTGAGCACCACCGCTCAAGATTACATTTCCGCCTGCTCCTCCAACGGTTGTAAAGTCTGAAGCTACCTGAAAAATCCAAACTGCATTGGCATCACCTTGTGCATCCAGAGTTAAATCTCCAGATTGTATTAAAAGTGTTGAAGTCGACTTGTAAATCCCCGGAGCCAGTGTTTTTCCACCCTGATCACCAGAGACAGTTGCAGGAGCTGGCGTAGAAGCACCTTCGGCAAAAAGATAAGCATTTGTTAAATCTTGTTTGGCTTTTATTAGCATAGTGCCTATTCCAGGAGGAGCAATATCATCTGATGCATAAATGGCACCTCCGACGATGATTGCAGGTGGGAATCCAGTAACCGATGAACGTACACCAGGATATATACCTACATCCATATTTCTAATTTCGCTAAAACCGGCATTATTGCTTACGCCAACGCCTGATAAAATACCGAATCGTTCAGCAGAACCCAGATTTACTAGATTTCCAGTTAATGCTGAACTGGTGCTAAAGTTCCAAACATAATCATTGGCAATAGGAATTCCCGCAACATTTTTTACTCCGGATAGGGTAGCGGTATAAATTGTTCCTGGCAAAAGGTCACTGCTTGGATTAAAAGTGGCTGTTGTGCCAGTGTAGGAAACTACTCCTAATAATACTGTTGTACCATTTTTTACAGTAAATGTTGCTGTGCTAATAGTTTTCGGATCTACTGCAACGCTAAAATTAGCCGAAATAGATTTATTTAAAGGTACTGCTTTTGCATTATCTAAAGGATCAGTAGCAATTACTTTTGGGGCTATAGTCGCACCTGTGGTGAAAGTCCAAACATAATTAGAAGTCAATGGAGTTCCTTGAATATTTTCGGTTCCTGTAGTTATTGTTGCTGTATAGAGAGTATTGGCCACTAATGGAGTATTTGGTGTAAAATAGGCCGTTGTTTCTGAGTAGGTTACTGCTCCAGCAACAGCTGTAGTCCCTTGTTTTACCGTAAATGTGTTTGAATTTATGGTACTTTGGGTCATTGCCATATTGAATTTGGCTGAGATTACCTTATTAAGAAATACATCTGTAGATTTATTTACTGGGTCTGAGGAAATTACTGTTGGATTTAGAATAGTACCTGTACTAAATGTCCAAACATAATCAGCATCCAGGGATTTTCCCAATAGGTTTTTGACAGTAGTTTTTATCGTTACTGTATAAGTAGTATTTGCTGCAAGAGGAGTCGTTGGCTTGAAAGTAGCAGTTTTTCCGCTAAAACTTACTGTTCCGGTTACTAATGTTCTTCCCTGCACAGTAAAAGAAGTTCCATCTATAGTGGATGCTTTCATATCTTGATTGAAAACTACAGAAATGGTTTTGTCCAAAGGAACATTTATAGTTGCATTTTCAGGATTAGCCGATACTACGGTGGGAGATTCACCAGTAATTTCCTGAACATCATCTTTTGAACATCCTGAGAGTCCAATAACGATAGCCAATGCAATTGTTGATAATAGGTTTTTAGTATTCATTTTTTTTAGATTTGATTATTTAATTCACAAAGGTTGATTGATTATTTATAAAGTGTATTACATAATTTAAGGTATTAGTTGTATAATTCGCAGTAAAATATTTTACAAATAAAATCATGTTTTCATTGACAGAACTACATAAAAAAAGCCAAATTGCTTTTGTGCAATTCGGCTTTTGAAGTTCTCTTTCGAAGCAATTTCTATGTTTTTTTTTAATCTTTAATATTTTATTTATTGTTTTCTAAATATACTTTCTTTTTTAAATCAAAAGTGTAAGCTGTTAATTCTTGCGTATAAACATCGAGTACCAATGCAGATTGTTTTATGAATTCGATAAAGACTTTGGTCTCATCATTTGAATTTTTAGCATCATTTAATAAAGAGGACAAGCCCAGAATATTTGCAATTGGTTGACGTATTTTGTGTGAGGTCATAAATAAAATTGACTCAAGTCCTTCTATATATCCATTTTGAGTTTCTTTTGCATTCTTGAGTTTATCATTCGTTTTTGACAATATTGCACTCTGTTTCTCTTTATTTTTATTTTGTGATATAAGATTTTCATGGACTATAATCAAATCTTCATGGCATTTTTTGTTTTTTAGATAATCAAGCGTCAATTTTTTATTGTTATTTTTTAGTTCTGTAATGCACTTTTTATTTTCATCATTTTGAATAACTAATTTTTTGTTATCAGTAACCAATTGCAATATCCTATTATCTTTTTGTTGATTTTGAAATGCCAATTGTTTGTTGGCAATAATCAAATCATTTTTATTATTTGCATCCATCAAATTTGCGTTTTTAAAATTTAATCTACATTCTCTGAATACGTAAAAAAGTGATGAACTTCAAATCATAAAAAAAATGTTTAAACTAATTTATAAATTGAATAAAACAACAACAATAGGCATGATAATTTGAGAGTCTAATAAAATCTGAAGCAAGCGATTTATCAAAAGTACTTAATACAAATGATTGGGAAGTTACTTGATTAAGGTCCTATCTTTATAAAAAATTATACCTATTGTTGCCATTATATTCAAAAATTAAATACTTCCTTTTTTAATTTCATTTTTGACATCATCATATTTTGATTTGCCATCTGCAATTAATTCTTTACCATTTTGGAACATTTTTTCATAATTGCTTTTTATTGTTCCAGATAGATTGTCTAATTTATCTTTAAATTCATCGGCATAATTATTGCCTTTTTTTTGAATTTTTTTTCTTGTTTCTGACCCTTTAGCAGGTGCAAACAATATTCCTAATATAGCTCCTGTGGCAATACCACCCAAAACTCCTAATGCGATTTTATTTGCTTTCATGTCTTTATTTTTTATGATTAATTATAAAACTTTTCTACCTTGAATTATTCTTAAAACTACTGCGATTAATGCAATTACAAGTAGTATATGTATGATAGATCCTGCACTGTATGCAAAAAATCCGATTGCCCAAAAAATGACTAGTATTACTGCGATTGTATAAAGAAGATTGCTCATGATTTTTGTTTTTAAATGTTAATTGAAATAAAATTTGTTTGGTTGTTTGTTAATTTTTATTGTTCACGGCAAAGTCTTTCAAACTTGTGCCAAGTTGATCCATATCATGGTTGAATTCTCTTTTAAAAGACTTCCAATCACTATTGGCATCATTTTTATAGGAATCCACTTTTATTTTAAGCTCTTTGTTTTTTTGTTCCATAGCGTCGATATTTTTTTGATATGTTTTATCAATATCATTTCCGGTTTTTTTGATGCTCGATTTCAACTCAGCAATTTTGGCGTTGTTTTCCTCTATTTTGGCATTGGTATCTTCCTTAAATTGTTGCCATTCTTCATCTGTAGCCACTCTTTTGGCTTCGTCCAAATTGTCTTCGGCTTCTGTTACAGCAACTTTTGCACTGTCTACATTTTCTTGAGCATCCTGAACTTTTTCGGTATTTGGTTTGCAACTTGTAATGATTGATCCCATTACAAAAGCTACTGCAGCAAGGGTTAAAATTGATTTTTTCATATCTAATAAATTTATGGTTTTAATTTTTTTTGATAAAAATTATATCCATTTAAACAGATGTGGAGATCAAATGGATACAACTTTAATTGCTATTTACAGTCCTTGAATAATTTTATGAAGTTCTTCTTTGGTTTTTCCCAATTTGATTTGAAGTTTCCCCATCATTTCTTCTTTCTTTCCTTCGGCAAATAATAAATCATTATCTGTTAAGGCAGCAAATTTTTGTTTCAATTTCCCTTTTTGTTCTTCCCAGTTTCCTTTTAGTTCTGTTGTGTTCATTTTGATGTAATTAAGTGTGAAATCATTTTCACAACATTACAAAGGTGCATTGATTCTGACATATAAGGGTTACAAAATTCTTGTAAAGAGTTATATGATTTACGGTTTTTACATTATAATGTATCAACTTAATCAGTCTTTGATGTGATTTTCTTCGTCATCCAAAGCTTTGTCAAGTTCTTTATTAAAGCCTCCTTTTAGTTCTTCATCAATCTCTTTAATTTGTTCAGCCAGATCAGAATACTCTTTTGATAATTCTGTGATTTCCCTTTCTGTTTTGATTTCGGCGTTCATTACTGAATTGCTTGCAGGTTCGTGCGAAGAAACCAATTCGTTTATTTTTAGATGTAGAGAAGCTGAGAATCGATTGAAAGATTTTTGGATTATAAATAAACTCAAGAAAGTAACGCCAAAAATGATATCACCAATAAGAAGATGTATGTCATTGTTTATGAATAAACTATTAATCCACCAAAATAGCACTAAGGCTAATGCTATTATAAACGAAATGGAATTACCTAATATTGTTGTTGCAACCGAAACTAATTTTTCAAAAAGATTTTCGGTATGGCTGTATATTTTGTTCATGTGATTTTATTTTTAGAAATAATATAAAAGCCCTACCAATTTAATAGCAGGGCTTATCCTAAATTTTTAACAAACGTTCCCGTTGCCTTAAATTTAATTTTTTTAAAGAAATTTATGCTTTTGCAGTCTCAAAATAGTCAGTTAAAAAACTGATTTGTTGACTTTTACTCATTTTGTCAGTTTCTTTAACCTCAATTTTTGTATTTTCAAACCGATGGTCTTTTTGCGTCTTATTAAACAGTTCTGTTTTTGCATTGGTTGCACCAAAAAGCAATACAGTGTCATACTTTACAATAATGTCCTCCAGTTTTTTATAGAATTCAGCTTGTGATTGCTGTTCTTTATTGTGCATTATGTTTTCACTTTTACTTTGGCTGCTAACTCTGTCTTGATGAGTAAAATTGGATTCAATAGTTTGCAATTCTTCCCATTGATCAGTAAATTCGATAATGTGAGCTATGGAATTATCCATCCAAATGCCTAATTTTTTTCTTGTTTTCATTTTTCTTTTATTAAGTTTATGAAATATCAATCTTGTGATTTGGTGCATATTTATCTAAAATTTCTTTTAAGGAATTCAGATATTCTTTCAGCACTTTTATATCCATTTCAGGGTTTTTTACGTCTGGAATGGTTTCTGGCATTTCTAGCAGATATTTTGATAATTCGGGATATTCCGTTTTTATTAACAAAGTCGTCTTCAGGATTTTTTCGTTAAGTTCTTTTTCGGTTTTCATATCATTAGCTATTAGTGTTTGCCGTTTTTATGACCTTTATTGCCTTTGTTTCCGTTATCATGATTTCCATTATCATGATTATCATGACTTTCATTATTGTGATTTTCATGGTTATCATTTTTATGTTGAGAAGCTCCTCTGTAGTTTTCCTGATGACCTCCATTATAACCTTTGTAATATTTTACTTTATGCTCTTTGTAATGTCCATAAGGTCTGGTTCCATGATAATCATTCAAGACTACTTTGTACCCATTGTATAAATTATAATTTCTATAGCGATTTGGTAAATTATGAGATCTTATCCAAACACCATTACTGAGAAATATAAACTGTTCTTGACGTATATCATAATAGGATTCCACATCTGGCAAGTAATAATAGGATACTTCTGAATACCCTGTTGGTCCCCATTGTGGTGGCGTTCCAAAATTTACATTAATTGAAACTTGGGCATGATTTGTTGTTGAAGCAAATAAGAATAGGACGAGGGCAATTAGTTTTACTGTTTTCATTGTTTTTTAATTTTGAAGCTTTTATACAACATTAATTACTTAATAGAGAAAGTACTTCTGTTCTCCTGTAGGTTTGATACAGCAAAGATGAAACGTAAACTGTTTAGTTTTGTTATACTATAAATTATAAAGATTTCATAATTTACTGATTATCATTTTTGGATTTTTTGTCTTTTTCTTTTTGAGTCTCCTCTTGTTTTTTTGCTGCAGCTTTGGTTTTTGATTCATTTTCTTTTTGAATCTCTTCTTTCTTTTTGGCTGCTGCTTTTTCTTTTTTATTAAAATAGCCTTTCAGTAAAAAGTTGTGTTTTGCGGCGTCCATATTTTCGCTAAATCCCTTTGTGCCGATCTCTAAATTGGATAAAGTGGCATCAAGCTTTTGTCCCATTTTTTCATCCATCAAGAGTTTGGACAGTGTTCCATTTCCATTATTTATTTTATAACTAAATTCTGCAAGCTGATCTGTAATTACAGACGCATTGTCAACTGTGGTTTTTACGCCCTTCATTATGTCTTCTATTTCGATTGCACTTATTGAAGCAATCCTTGCATTGTCTTTTACGCTACTTTTTGATTTTGTTCCAGGAGAAATGGTAAGTACTTTATCTCCCATTAAACCATCGGAACCAATACTTGCTTTGGCATCTGTTTTTATAAACTTTCTTACTTCGTCTTTGATTACTAATTTTACTGCGACAGTCGAGTCGTTAATGAGTTCAATCTCACTTACGGTTCCCACATTTATTCCTGAAAAACGAACATTATTTCCTATTTTTAGTCCAGTCACAGTTTTGAATTGTGATTGTAAAGTAAAAGTGGTGCCAAATAAATTTTTCTGTTTTCCAACAAAATATATAGTCCCAATAAAGAGAATTAATCCAATTGCTACGAACATCCCTAGTTTCCAAGTAAACCCTGATTCTTTATACATAATTTGAGTGTTATATTTATTAAATGAAAAAAGAACGAACCCATTCGTCTTTACTTTTTTCTAATTCTTCATAGGTACCTTCGGCATGGATAACACCGTCATTCAAAATCATAATTCGGTTACCTGTTAGTTTGGCACAAGCCATATCATGTGTGATAATAATAGAGGTTGTTTTGTATTTTTTTTGTACAAATAAAATCAGTTCGCTAATCTCTCTCGAGGTTATGGTATCTAATCCCGTAGTTGGTTCGTCATATAATATGATTTCTGGCTTAATGATAAGCGTCCTTGCCAGACCTATTCTTTTTTTCATTCCTCCAGACAATTCGGATGGCATTTTGTCAATGGCTTCTTCCAATCCTACACTTTCAAGGGCATCAAGAATTGCTGCATCAACTTCAGTAGAAGATACTTGTGGCGAATGGTGTTTTAAAGTAAATTCTAAATTTTGTCTAACTGTCATGGAATCGTACAAAGCACCATTTTGAAAAAGAAAACCTATTCGAACTCTGATATCATTTAGTCCGGCATTATTTAATTTAGTGATATCTGTGCCAAAAATAGCAATTGCACCTTCATCAGCATGAATTAAACCAACCACGCATTTTATGGTGATTGATTTTCCAGAACCTGATCGTCCTAAAATCACTAAATTCTCACCTTTTTTCACC
This sequence comes from Flavobacterium sp. N3904, assembly GCF_025947305.1. Classification (NCBI taxonomy): domain Bacteria; kingdom Pseudomonadati; phylum Bacteroidota; class Flavobacteriia; order Flavobacteriales; family Flavobacteriaceae; genus Flavobacterium; species Flavobacterium sp. N3904. The sequence continues at coordinate 3,275,089 of NZ_CP110009.1, read as the reverse complement.
GAAAGGTTAACGCCCTTTAGAACGGTATTATCACCAAATGATTTGCAAACATTTTTTAGCTCTATGATCGTTTCTGATGGAAGTGTTGTTGTCTTTTTTTCCTTCAATGGTTTAGTTTTTATCATGATTTTAGTAAAATAAGTCGGTTATCTGTACGGCAATCATATCAATGATAAAGATGGCCAACGAAGCAGCAACAACAGCCGTGTTTGCCGCTTTCCCAACACTTTCGGTTCCATTCTCAGCATTAAATCCTTTATAGCAGCCAACAAAACCAATAGCAAATCCGAAGAAAAAAGTTTTTAGTACAGCGGGCAGTATGTCCAGAAATTCCAGATGTTCTAACACATTGGAGAAATAACGGTAAAAATTCATGTTTTCATGAATATTGTATCCTATGTAGCCACCAAAAACTCCAATAAAGTCGGCAAAAACAACTAAAATAGGAATCATAATTGTAGTTGCCATAATTCGGGTAACCACCAAGTATTTGTAAGGATTTATAGCCGAAACTTCCATGGCGTCAATTTGCTCAGTTACTTTCATAGAACCCAATTCGGCTCCAATTCCAGATGCAATTTTTCCGGCACAAATCAAGGCCGTAATTACAGGAGCAATTTCTCGAATTAACGAAAGACCAACCATGCTGGGTAACCAGGATTCTGCACCAAATTTGGCCATTGTTGGTCGGGATTGTATAGTAAGTACCAATCCCATTATAAAACCAGTTATACTTACCAATGGCAATGATTTATAACCAATAGCATAGCACTGCCATAGAAATTCTTTGAATTCAAAGGGAGGTTTTATAACTTCTTTAAAAAACCGAGTTGTAAACAATGTAGCTTTGCCGATGTCTTCAAAAATATTTTTCAGATACGATTTATCAAAGGTTGCTTTTATAGTATTTTCAGAACTATTCATGATTTTTAATATGGATTTGAACAGAGAATTAAGTAGATACCGAATCAAAAAAAATATTAAGTATCTAAGGTGAATTTTCTACAAGAAACCAATACATTTCCAAGATCTTTTAAAATGTCATGGTCTATTTTTATGGATTGATGTTGGGCTGTCAACATGTTTTGCTGTATTTCTGTTAAATTTTCTGAATTTTCACTTAAAACATTTTTGTATGTTTTTATAGTAATATCATCGTCATGCTCGCAACGATTAAGAATATCTTCTCTGTCATTACTTTTAAATTTTGACTTTATTTTTATCCAAACTTGCATAAAAGGAAGAGAAATACTTGAATCATTTATTGGTTTTCCTCCCAATTTATGAACTTCAGAAACTAGTTCTGTTTTGCATTTTTTACTTTTTTCTTGAAATTCAATAAAAAGCATTATCAAATCTGATTCATCCGTTTGTCTTGAAGCTTTTGCGTAACTTTCAAATCGATTATTATTGATGCTGATTAAGTTATTTAAGGCATCTATTGATTTTGTCCTATCCATTTGATTTGGTTTAAAATGAAGTTAATATTGTTTCTAAAAATGTAAAAAACTCAACGAGCAAAGGTGAATGATGTAGAATCAAAATTTGTTTCAAAACTTTATATAAATTTTATATTATTCACATATTAAACCAATGTTTTTTTGCGACTTAATTTCAAATAGAATTCTTTTTCTGCTTCATTTGTAGCATGTAATTTAAAAGAGTGTCTACTGTTTTTTTCGATGCATAATCGAGCCATTAAATAACTTACGGTAGATTCTGCTCCTTGATTTAAATTGACATATGTGTCTTCCAATCCGTCATAACATCCACCTGTACAAGGATTATAAATGATTTGATGTAGATGATTATTACCCAAAAACCAGTTGAATGCTATTTTTATTTTTCTGGTGTATTCCTCATCTTTGAAGGCTATAGAAAATTTGCTTAAAGCCAAAATAGTATAGGCAACATCAATGGGCTGTTCGCCTCCAATTTCTCGACTTTTAGTTGCGTTTTCTTTGAGTAACCACCCTTTATTTGATATGACTTTAATGCTATCGCCTAAGAAAATTTTACTCAAAAGAAAGTCAAATGACGTTTTAGCAACCGCTTTATAAGTTGCATTTCCTGTACTTAAAAATGCACAAAGCATCGCTTCGGGCAAAATACTGTTGCCGTAAGTCAAGTAACTTTCAAACCAAGTCCAATTGGGATTTGATTCGTGTTTGTACATTTGAAGTATTCTATTGGCTAGTTTTTTTATTATTGCTGTATTTTGAGGCGATTTCTCTTTTATATTGGCATAATAGAGCCCTTTTATAATAAATGCCATGGCACGAGTCGAATGAATTTTATGTAAATTAACTGTAGTCTTTTGCAAAGTCATTTTTGCTTTTTCGACTATTTCTATAGGCAAAATTGAAGCTAAAGAAATTAAATAGCCCAAAGCCCAAATGGCTCTTCCATTAGAATCTTCTAGATTGGTTTCGTTATTTTGATTGGTAAAATCACCATCCTCATCAACATAATTTAAAAACGAGCCATTGTCTTGCAAACAATTTGTTATAAAATTTAAGTATATTTTGATTAAATCTAAATCGGTTTTGTCTTTATTTAATTCAAAATGTTCGCACATTGCCACCATGGCACGCGCATTGTCATCTATAGTATAACCAGATTCTAGATCGGGTTTATTGATAACTGAAAACTGAATCATCCCAAAATCGGTAGTCAATTTTTTGATGTGATCTAAATTGATTTCTGGAATTTTATAGTTCAAATTAAAATTTTTATTACCGGTTTTTTCAAATAAAAGCGCATGAGCAATTGCCGAGTTTTCCCATGCAGTTGGTGCGATCTTATGCAATCCTTTTGAACTTATATTTTTTCTTAAATGGTTGTCTTTAAGTAAATGATTGACTTCTTTGGCTAGTTGTTCTGAATTTCCAAAATCAATTATAATACCTGCACCATCACTCAACACTTCGCTAGCATGCGGAATAGGAGTGGAGATAATGGGGCAACCACAACTTATGGCATATGAAAATGTTCCGCTCACGGCTTGATTCGGATCTTTTGAAGTAAACAAATAGATATCTGTCAGTTGCAAAAAGTCTAAAAGCTGGGGTAGCGGTAAAAAAGTATTGATAAACAAAACATGGTTCTGTAATTGTAAGGTTTTAATTTTTGCTTCGAGCATTGTTCTGTATTTTTCACCTTCAACTTTTACTATTGATGGATGTGTTTTTCCAATTATTAAAAACAAAACATCTTTGTTTTCTTTGATAATGTTGGGCATGGCATCAAGCGTTGTTTCGATACTTTTTCCAGAACCCAATAAACCAAAAGTTGAGAGCACTTTTTTTTCGGATAAATTATATTTTTCTTTTAAAAATTCTTTGTCAGAATGAGGTACTAGATGTGTTCCATGGGCAATTACAGATATTTTTTCTGGATCAACTCCATAGTCGTCTTTCAAAATCTTGGCTGAAGAATTAGTCATTACAATTATAGAGTGTGCGAGCTGTGCTATTACTTGCACGTTTACTTTAAATGAATTGTCAGGATTTTTTAATACTGTGTGAAATACAATAATTATAGGTTTTTTAATTTTATATAAAAACTGTATAAAATTGGCTTCATTTTTTCTAAAAAGCCCAAATTCATGTTGCAACAATACCATCTGAATTGAATTATTGGCGTTAATTTTCTCCGACAAATCATAGAAGCCATTTGGTTGATCGGTATTGAGAATGTATTTTATAGATTCGTTATAATGATGTTTCTCTGTATCTGATTCTAAAGCACAAATTTTTATTTTAAACGAATTTTTAAATTTATTATTTAGAGATTTAATCAAATCCTGAGAATAAGTTGCAATGCCACATTCTCTTGGAGGGTAAGTGGTGATAAACAATATTTCAGGCAGTTTTATTGCTGTATCAGAAATTAAATGATTGGAAACAGGAGCATTAAACTCCGTTTTTAATATTCCGGCTGATAAGATATTTGGGTTTTGGGTGGTGATTCTATTTCTCATTTTTAACAGTATTAAGCATTAGTTCATTTAATAATTCAGTTATACTCACAGAGGCAGTTCCTATACGTTCATCGGCAGCTCCATAATAGATGTAAAGAGTGTCATCAAATAAGGCGGTTCCGCTAGGAAAACACACATTATTGACTTCGCCTTTTAATTCCCATATTAATTCGGGTTTAAAAAGGGGATAGGGCAATCGGGCAATCTCCTTCATGGGGTTTTTTAGATCCAATAGAGCTGCACAAGCAGAATAAACATATCCTTTTATGGTATCCTGGACACCATGATAAATAATGAGCCAACCAAGTTTTGTTTCGACAGGGGGGCATCCTCCACCAATATAACTGGCTTCATGTTCGTATTTGGGTTTCATTACAATACATTCATCAAAATGGGTAAAGTAGTTTGCCCAAAATTGAGAATTCAGTTCCTCTAAATTTTTTACAGAAACAACAATTTGAATGTCAGGTTTAATACGATGCAGAAAAACAAATTTATCATCAATTTTTCTTGGAAATAAAATGATGTTTTTGTCCCACATCAATACTTTTTCATCTAGTATTTCGGTTACAGCTTCGTGATTGTTGTAGCGAAAGTATTTTTCATTTACTTTTTTATTGTTTGTTGTAATGGCATCAAATTCATCGTAGGTAATTTGAGGGACAATTATTCCTTTCTTGTTCCACCGCACCAAATCGGTTGATGTTGCCATTGCTCCCAGAGCATTTACACCATCAAAGGCAGTATAGGATAGATAATAGGTGTCTTCTATTTTTACAATTCTGGGATCTTCAACACCATGGGATTCATAATCAAATTCGGATACAAGAATTGGAGCCTGATCACGGTGTTTTACAGTTAAAGGCCCTTTCAATTTACAATATCCAATACTGGAGTAATTACCTGTACTTACAGCTCTGTAAAAAAGATGAACATAATCACCTTCTTTAATTGCAGCTGGATTTAGAACCCCTTCGTTCTCAAAAACCAGAGCTGTTTTTTGAATAAGAACTCCTTCTTTTTTTAATGTCACCATGGTATTGTATTTTATTTTTTTTAATAAAAATTACATCTATAAAGGTCAATTTATAAAGCTTAAAAATGTTGCAATACTTTTTGAATAATTTACATTATTTACAGAAATTCAGATAGTTACAGTTTTTTTTTTAAAACTATTTTTATTAATGTGTTCTAAATAAGTTTATACCTGTGCCAAATAAAAACACAAAAAAAGGGCTGTCGTTTCCGACAGCCCCCCTTCACCCAAACCATTTACCTATATTTTTTATATGTCTACTTTCATTTGAATATTCTTTCAGAATATTTTTTATTTTAAATTTTCTGTATCTCCTTGTTGTGTAAAGGTCGAATTATAGTTCCAAACTGGGTTACAATATTTTATCCTTTACTTACACAATTTACAGTTTTGAGTTTAAAAAAAAAATCAATGTTTTCGGCACTCCAGAGTCAGTAATTTAAAATTCAATAGTCAAAAAAAAAGAGGTCGTTTTGCAACAACCTCTTTCTCAAAAGAGTATCAAAACCAATTAAATAAACTCTTTAGTATGTTGTTTTCAATTCAACTCTTCTGTTTTTGGCACGACCCAATGACGTTTTGTTATTTGCGATTGGTTTGCTTTCGCCATAACCTATTGCTGTCAATCTAGTACTGTTAATACCTTGGCTTTCCAGATATTTTTTTACAGATTCCATACGTTCTTGAGATAAATTCAAATTGTATGTATCACTACCATTACTATCAGTGTGGCCTTCAATTAGCAAATTGGTTCCGCTGTAACGGTTTAAGATTAGAACTAACTCATTTAGTTCAACAAATGAAGAACCTTTTAACTTCGCACTTGCATTTTCGAAGAAAATTTTACCAGCTATATAAGCAATTCTTTTCACATCTTGTGGAGATATGTCTGGACATCCTTTGTTTGCAATTGTTCCTTTTACGGTAGGGCAACGGTCATCAATATCGGCAACACCATCACCATCGGTATCTGGACAACCTTTTAGAGCTACTGGTCCAGCAACATCAGGACAACGATCCTCATTATTTACTACTCCATCTTTGTCATTATCCAAAGGACATCCTGAAGCGTCAACTTTATAGCCTGCTATGGTATTTGGACATTTATCATCAATGTCTGCAACACCATCGTTATCAGAATCTGGACAACCTTTTAAGGCTACTGGACCAGCAAGATCAGGACAACGGTCTTTTGCATCAGCTACACCATCTTTGTCTCTATCTGGACAACCATTTAGGGCTGGAGAACCTGCCACATCTGGACATTCGTCTTGATAATCTGCAACACCATCATTGTCTTTGTCAAGAGGACAACCGTTTTTGTCTACTGCTACACCTGCTGGTGTATCCGGGCATTTGTCATTTCTATCTGAAACACCATCTTTATCGGCATCTTTTTTTTCTCCTAAGTTAAAGGACAAACCCAAAGTATGCGTTAAGAAGGCGTCCTTGCTTCCTCCAGTGACTCCATCTCTGTCATCACCATCTGTAAACATAAAAGTCTCTTGCAAATTAAGTACTACCACTGGGCTCAGTCTAAAAGTCAATCCACCCCCTGCGGTTGGCAAAAGATAGTCAATTTTTTTGCTGTTAACATCAAATTTTTTGTCAAAAAGCATAGCTCCTAATCCACCAAAGACATAAGGTCTAACGATGTAATCTGGGTTTAAAAAATTGATTTTTAAATTCAGGGCAAGTGATGAAAACTCACTGTTGAAATAACCATTATCTCGGTTGTAGGCAACTGTTCCTTTGCTTGCCGCCATGTTCAAATCAAAATATTTTCCTAAATATCTCGAAACCGATAGACCGGCAACTCCATAAAACGTCATGTCTGTTTTATAAAAATCGTTACCCAAATCTCCATTATACTGTGTTGCACCTCCAAATATTCCAATATTCCATTTTCGATCTTCGGTTTGTGCATTCGTAACAAATGTAAATGCTAAGCACGTACATAAGAATAGTAATTTTTTCATTTTGTTTTTTGTTAAATTATTTAGTCAAAGGTCATTAACAAATGGAGTTTAAGAGTTACAAAACTTTTGTTAATAGTTGTATCATTCACACCTTATTGCTTTTAAATACTGAGATTTACAAATACAAAAGAAAAAAGTAAATTAGTTTTTATGCTAAAAATTGTTGAGATATTTTTTCGATTTTAGAAAAAAAAAGGAGAGGTTGTTTTTGCAACAACCTCTCCTTTAAAGAGAACTAACAACCAATTAATTTACTTTTTCTAATAAGATGTTTTCAATTCGACCCTTCTGTTTTTGGCTCTACCAGAAGCTGTTTTGTTACTTTCAATTGGTTTAGCATCTCCAAATCCTACAGCAAACAATCTTTCACCAGCGATACCTTTGTTCATCAAATAAGTTTTTACAGAAACAGCTCGTTCACGAGATAAGTCGATGTTGTATTCTTTTGTGGCATTACTGTCTGTATATCCTTCAATTTGTATATTGGTTCCATTGTAACGGTTTAAAATAGCAACCAAATAATCGAGTTGCTGGTAAGAAGAAAATTTTAAGGTAGCGCTATCATTTTCAAAAAAAAGTTTACCAGCTATATCCGTTATTTTTTTTGCATCTGCAGGGTTAATTATAGGACAACCTTTGTCCGCAATATTTCCTTTTTCGGTCGGACAACGGTCTTTATCATCAGTAACACCATCACCATCAGAATCTGGACAGCCTTTTAAAGCCAATGGTCCAAATGCATCAGGGCACAAATCCATTTCATTGGCCAAACCATCTTTATCATTGTCAAAAGGACATCCGGTTGCATCTACTTTGAATCCTGCAGTTGTATTTTCACATTTATCATCAATATCTGCTACACCATCATTATCAACATCAGGACATCCCATTAAAGCTTGAGTTCCTGCAACATCAGGACAACGATCTTTAGCATCAGCAATACCATCAATATCTCTATCTGGACATCCATTCAAGGTTCCTAAACCAAATACATCGGGACATTCATCCTTATAATCAGCAACTCCATCAATATCTTTGTCAAGCGGACAACCTGTTTTGTCTACTGCAACACCTGCTGGTGTGTCTGGGCATTTATCATTTTTATCGGCTACGCCATCATTATCGGTATCTTTTTTTAATTCTATAAGTGATGCTGTAAAACTTTCAATTCCATAAAATGACGTATCCATTTTATAAAATTCTATACCTAATTCTCCATTATAGCAAACTATACTATCAAACACTTCAAAACTCCTTTTAAAACCTTTGGCTTCTGCGCAGTAGCAATATGTAAATGCTAAGCAGGTACATAATAATATAAATTTTTTCATTTTGTGATTATTTAACAGTTATGTCAAAGGTGATTAACAAATTTGGTTAAGTTGTTATATAACTTTTGCAATAAGTTATATGATTCACACTTTTTTTAATTTTACAAAATACTGATAAACATTTTTTTACGTATGAAAAAATGCAACATTATAAGTGATCTCTATTTGCAAAAGTTTCATTAGATATAATGAAATTTAGTTATGTTTTGTGGTTTTAATGAATTCCTACAAACCTTTTTATTTTTTTTATAAAACTAAAATTTTTAGATCCTTTGACTTCAATTTCACCAATTAAAAACCCATACGCTTTTAATGATTCGACATGATCACAAATAATTTTTAGCATAGCAGTAAGTGGTATTGCCAAAATAATTCCTGGTATTCCCCAAAGAAGTTCTCCCAACACCAATGCAATAACTGTAAACAAGGGATTTATTTTTACTTGAGGTCCCAGCATCAATGGTTCTAGCAACCAACCTTGTATAAATTGAACAATTCCATAAGTTAAAACGATTCCACCCAAAAGAGCAAGATTTCCTCCATGCATTGCTGCAATCAAAATGGTAAGTGCCGTTCCGGTGATGTTCCCAACAAAAGGAATTATTTCTAGAAATCCGCAAAGTATGGCAAAAAAGAATGCATTTTCTAAGCCTATAAAACTAAAGCCGGCATAGTACATAATCCATAAACAAGCAATCATTTTAGATAATCCTACCAAATATTGTTGCGATACATTTGCTATTTTATGCAAAATTAATTCCATAGCTTTTTGCTCTGAAATAGCGGTAAGTTTTAAAATAAATTGTTTGATATGCGAACGATAATACAATAAAAACAAGAAATATGCGGTAACCAAAATAAGGTTGGTCAAGATGGTGGCTAGCGAACTCAATGCCATTTTCATCATACTCGTGTACGAAGGTTTTTCCTCTTTCAATATTTTGTATTGTTCTTCTATTGAAATATTAAAATGGTTAAAAATGTATTTTTGAATATAGTCAACAGTATCTATCGCTTTTTCTTTCAGCAGTGTAATGTCATTTACTACATCGGATATTTTCCAACTTAATAGTGCAATTAGGCCCGAAATAAAAAGTGCTAATGTAAAAAGACAAAGAAATACAGCCAATCCTTTTGGAATTTTATGTTTTTCCATCCAATTGCAATAAGGTAAAAATAAAGTTGCCAAAATTCCTCCTATCACCAATGGCATAAAAAATACCTGACCATAATATAGACCAGCAAAAACAAGAAAAAATAGAATTAGTTTCTTAATAACGGTTGCAGATGATGTCGTCATTTTTTGCTTTTTATGTAGATAATTTATCAGTGAGAGTTACCCAAAATATCAATTCGAGTGTATTTATGCGGAAAAGGTCCAACAAAAAAACACTCGAATTACTGGTATTATTTCCTTTAAAAACTGATCACATCCGATGGATAAGACTCTTTTTTAGTTAATTTTATGGACCAAAGTAATTCTTTTATAAAAGCAGAAGCTAACTTATCTGTTTCTTCTTTATGAATTGCATTTCCCAAATCATCAAATTCCTCTTGTACTTTTGCAATTGGTAATGTAGCTGGAATTGTAAATGCTTTTATTTTCCAAAGCATAAATTGTAAAAAAATCAAAGCTTGAGATCCTGCATAGCCTCCTTCTGAAACAGTAGAAATTCCAATAGGTTTATGTTCCCACTCGGCATACAAGAGGTCAATAACATTTTTTAAACTTGCAGGGAAACCACCATTATATTCAGGAGTGACGATAATGATTCCATCAGAAGCTTTAATTTTCTCTGCAAACTCAAGTGTTGCTGCAGTAGGTTTTTCTTGAAATTGCAATCGTTCTTCAAAAATCGGAAAATTATAGCTTTTCAAATCTAATATTCCGACTGTGGCCAATTTGTTTTTGGTCATATACTTTTGCAAGTAAACAGCAACATTATGACTTTTTCGACCCGTTCGTATGCTAGATGATATAATTGAAATATGATACATAGCTTTAATTTTGAAATTTTATATTGAAATCAACCCTAAAGACTTCTTACTTTTTCTGTAAATAGAACATTCGATTTTTTAAAAGCTTCTGTTTTAAAATCAATTTGAATAGCACAAGAATCTCCTGCCCCTTTTTTGAGAGAAATTATTTTTCCTACTTTGCAATGACTTTTGGAACTAGATACTAATTCTTTTGCTACTTTATACATCTTATAGTTTTTTTGGGTTTATTTTTAACTCAAGTATCGCCTAAGTATCCAAGCCATTGTTTCATGATCTTCCATCAAACCAGTCATAAAATCGGCCGAACCTGCATCGTTATTTTCTTCAGCACAGACCGTTATGTCTTTTCTCAATTGTACAATAACAGTTTCTTGATCTTCTAAGAGCTCAAGAATCATATCTTTTTGCGATGGATATTTATTTGGGTTTTCTTTAAGCCTTGTTAGCTCTGAAAACTCTTTCATAGTACCAATTGTTTTTCCACCTAATTTACTGATACGCTCTGCAATTTCATCAATTGAAGCCTCCAATTGTTTGTATTGATTTTCGAATAATTTATGTAATTCCATAAAACTATTACCCGAAACGTTCCAATGAAATTTTCTTATTTTAATGTATAATGTCATTTCATCTGCCAAAACTGAAGATAGAAATGCAATGCTTTTTTGTAAATTTTGTTTGCTGATTCCAATTTGTGGTTCCATAATTTTTTGTTTTTTTACAATTATCCGTTTTGATTTTCTAATCTGTTTTTTCCAAATTCTGAAATCGTTATAATACAAAGGTGACAATATGAGAGTTAAATTGGGTTACATAACTTTTGAAAATAATTATAGAATTTACAGATGTTGTTTATTTTTAATTAATTTAAAATCAGTAATTTATAAAAAAAAATAAAATTTATTTATGCATCATTACATCACAATTTTTCGGACATTAGAGTATTGAATTTTTCATTAGATTCTCTAGTGTTTCGGATTTAAAAAAAATAGAATAAAAAGTGAAATATGGCAATTCTGACACTTATCAGACACGGACAGTCGACCTATAATTTTGAAAATCGTTTTACAGGAAATACAGATGTGGAACTCACATTGTTTGGAAAAGAAGAAGCCGAAAAAGCAGGTGTCAAGTTAAAGAATTATAAATATGACATTGCTTATACTTCGATGCTTAAACGAGCTCAGGAAACTTTGCAAATAATTTTGCAAGTTATACAGCAAACCAAAATTCCAATTGTTGCTGATAAAGCATTAAATGAAAGAAGATATGGAAATTTACAAGGGCAAAACAAAGACGAGGTTACCAATAAATATGGTGCTCAACAAGTAGAAATCTGGAGAAGAAGCTATGATATTCGACCGCCAGATGGCGAAAGTCTAGCCGATACCTATGACAGAGTAGTTCCGTATTATAAAAAAGAAATAGAACCAAAACTCAAATCGGGTCGAAATGTTTTGATAGTAGCACACGGCAATAGTCTGCGAGCGCTAGTTATGTATTTGGAAGGGATTGACCAAAAAGAAATTGTCAGTTTTGAAATTCCTACAGGTTCTCCAAGGCAGTATGTTTTTGAGGGTGATCTAAAGATAAAGAGTGTGAATTATTTGTAAACAGCAGTCTAAATAAATACTGATGAATGTTCAAAAAATTAATACTGTTTACTGATTAACGGGTATCAAGCTCGTGTACCTTTTCGTTGGTCATAGACGGAAGGTTGGAAAACTTCTATGTTCTTGATGCCGTTGCGCCAACCTGGCAAATCAGAAAAAGTACTATTTTATTGGTAACTATTTTTTTGAAATAGCTTTTGGATTACAATTTACAAATCTAAGATTCGTCTTTTGTAGTTCGTATTAAACTAATTCCTGCAATAAAGAAAACCGCACCCAAAACTCCATAAATAACTAGGGATCGAATGTCTCTGTCACTGCCTGAAGTATTAGTAAATATAACCGCATCGTATATAAGGCCTCCTATTCCTAAAGCCGTAAGTAATGCCCCAAAGATTCTTTTGATATTCATAATTTCTATTTTAAATAATTTATAATGTTATGTAATTTGTCTTTTATTCTGGAATGTCTTCTTCCAAATCATTGTGCTCATCACCGCCTAAACTGTAATAGTCATTTTCTTCATCTCCCAAGCCAATTTCTTCTTGATTATCTATACCTGGAATGTCTAAATCGCCACCTGTTCTATCATCGTCAAAATCTTTTTCGTTTCTTTTTTCGACAGGTTGGATTTTAAGGATTTCTTTCATTTTCGAAATATCCTCTGGATTTATATCAGATTCTTTGTGCAATTGATTATAAATATCTTCACTTTCAGGATAATCTGATAGTGTATATGGATCATTTTCATTTGCTCTGTGCAAATTTTTTTCTTTTGCGTTTGGATCTTTATTTTCCATCATTACTATTTTTAAAGTTTTTATGGTTACATTCTTTCCATATACCAATTCAGTTCTTTTTTCATTTTTCTAAATTCGAAAAGAGATGATATTATTTTTTGCAAACGAACAAATGCCGTTTCACTTTTTACCACATAATCATAGGCTTGATGGTGCATACAATCAATTGCAACCTCTATTTTGTCTTGAGAAGACAACATGATAACGTCAATTTCGGGATTGAATGCTTTTATTTTATCCAAAGTGTCAATACCGTTTATGGCATTCAAATCAATACCATCTAGATGATAATCCAAAATAATTACATCTGGAGTATTGGATAAATTAGCCAAGCAAAGTTCACCGGTAGAGTAGGTTTCTATCTCGAAATCGGCGTGATCCAGAAATTCTATTTCAAGAGATTTTAGGAACAAAGCATCATCGTCAACTAAGAACAGTTTTATTTTGGTTGTGGTATTCATTTTAAGGATTTTTTTAATGTTACTAACTCTATTTCCAATTCTTTACAAGCTTGCAAGCAAACATCTTCAAGTTTCAATACCATATTTTCCATTTCATCATTTTGTTGCTGTATCACAACAAATTCCTGAATTTTTTTTGCCATATTTTCAAAATCAGAATGAATTCCCACAATTGAAAACGAGGGAATCATTTTGTGTATAGCCGCATTGAGTAAATTCCAATCTTGATTTACAAAACTCTGTTTTAAAGTATCGATCAAAGGAGGTGTTTGTTCGAGATATAGTCCAATCATTTCAATCATCAATTTTGGATTTGATTTGGTGCGGTGGTTCAAATAGTCTAGATTAGTGTATTTCACTTTTTCAACCTCAGAAACTTCCGTTTTGACTTTTTTATTTGATTTCAAAATTTCTGGTTTTTTAATTAAACCTACGATTTTGCTGTACAATACTCGTTCGTCAATAGGTTTTGCAATGTAATCGTTCATGCCAACAGCTTTGCACTTTTCTAAATCTACCGTAGTAACATCGGCGGTTAGAGCAATAATTGGAATGGTCAAATTCAATGTTTCTCTAATATATTCTGTGGCTTCAAAACCGTTCATTTCTGGCATTTGCAAGTCCATCAACACAATATCGTATTGATTTGTTTTGAGTTTTTCGATGGCAATTTTTCCGTTTTCGGCAATATCGCGTTCAAATCCAAAATCATCCAATACCGTTTTCATCAATAATTGATTAAGCGCCATATCTTCGACTACCAATACTCTGACACCTTTAATTTCATTATCTAATTCCATTATTTCATTTTCTAAAGCTGCATTCTCTTTTGTTTTTAAGAAAGGTAAAGTAAAACTAAAACGGGAATACTTGTTTATTTTACTTTTGACTCTAATACTGCCTCCTTGTGATTCTACTAATTGTTTTACAATGGCAAGTCCAAGACCAGTTCCTCCATATAATCTAGAAGTGCCACTTGATGCTTGTTGGAAATTTTCAAAAATTCGGTCTATTTTATCTTCGGAAATGCCAATTCCTGTATCATTAACGGCAAATTCGATTATAACTTTCTCATCATCTTCAAACATCAAATGAACACTTACTGTGATTAATCCTTCTGTCGTGAATTTCACGGCATTACTAACTAAATTTAAAATTATTTGATGCAGACGAACCGGATCTCCCACTAACACTTCGGGAATTTTATCATCGTAATCTGAAACTAATTTTAAGTTTCTTTCTTGAATTTTGGTTTCAAATAGATGAAGCATTGACGACAATGATTTTTTCATTTTGAAAGGAGTTTTCTCGAAAGTCATTTTTCCGGCATCTACTTTTGCCAAATCTAGTATATCATTTATAAGTACAATTAATGCATCGCCACTCATTTTTATTGCCATCAGATATTCTTTTTGCTTGGCAGATAATTCGGTTTTTAGGACCACTTTTGTAAAACCAATAATAGCATTCATCGGAGTCCGAATTTCATGACTCATATTCGACAAAAATTGCTGTTTTGCTTTTACCGCATTTTCGGCAATTTGTGTTGCAGACTCTGCTTTACTTTTTGCTACTTCTGCTAAAGCTGTCGCTAATTCTGCAAAGACTTTTGCTTCCAATAATTCGGTTGCAATTCTTTTTTGTTCTGTAATATCTCTGGCCACCACAACAGCACCTACAACATTTCCTAAATCATCTTTGTAAACCGAACCGTTAAACAAAACATCGGTAAATTTTCCGTCCATTATAGTAAGTGGGTAATCAACAACAAAACCTTTAGAAAAAACTTTTTTATACCCATCACGAGCTTTTTGAGGCTCTGTGAAATAATCAATAAAATCAGAACCTATTAGTTGTACTCTCGAAACTCCTGTAACACGAACCGTTGCATCATTAGTATCCGTAATTTTTCCGTTGGGGGATATTGTAAATAAAGGATCACGACTGGCTTCAATCAAACTCAACGAGTATTGGGAAGCCAATTTAAGGGAATAACTATGGGCTTCCAATTCTTTGTTGGCAATCTCGCGCTTCTCTTTTTCTTTGTTTTGAAATTCGAGTTCTAAATCGGCAATTACTAGTTCGGCTGCTCTATTTTCTTTTTCGCCCGTTTGAAAAAGAAGTTCTTTGTTGGCAATGTATAATTCGTCTGCTCTTTTTTCTTTTTCATCATTTTGAAAAGCCAATTCTTTGTTGGCAATAACCAATTCTGCAGCTCTTTTTTCTTTTACTATATTTTGATAAGCAAGTTCTTCATTGGCAATAATCAACTCTGCAGCTCTTTTTTCTTTTTCTTTGTTTTGAAAAGCCAATTCTTTATTGGCAATACCCAACTCATCGGCACGTTTTTCTTTTTCTTCGTTTTGAAAAGCTAGTTCTTTATTGGCAATTCCCAATTCGTCTGCTCGTTTCTCTTTTTCTTCGTTTTGAAAAGCTAGTTCTTTATTGGCAATTCCCAATTCGTCTGCACGTTTCTCTTTTTCTTCGTTTTGAAAAGCTAGTTCTTTATTGGCAATGCCCAATTCGTCTGCACGTTTTTCTTTTTCAACATTTTGAAAAGCCAATTCTTTGTTGGCAATACCCAATTCGGCGGCACGTTTTTCTTTTTCTTCGTTTTGAAAAGCTAATTCTTTATTGGCAATACCTAATTCGTCGGCTCTTTTTTCTTTTTCATCATTTTGAAAAGCCAATTCCTTGTTGGCAATACCTAATTCAGCAGCTCGTTTTTCTTTTTCTTCATTTTGAAAGGCTAATTCTTTATTGGCGATGCCTAATTCATCGGCTCTTTTTTCTTTTTCATCATTTTGAAAGGCTAATTCTTTGTTGGCCTTTCTCAATTCAAGGGCCCATTTTTGTTCGGCTATATCTCTAGCTACAATTACTACTCCTTTTATATTACCATGATTGTCGCGATATACAGAACCATTAAACAGGACTTCGGTAAGTTTACCGTTTTTGTGGCGCAGCGTAAGTGGAGAATCAGAAACGTAATTATTGGCAAAGGCTTCGAGATAGACATCATGGGCTTTGTCAGGCTCTGTAAAATAATTTTCAAAGTAAGTCCCTGTCAATTCTTCACGTGATATTCCAGTAATATGTGTCAGCGCCTCGTTCATATCCGTAATTTTCCCTTCGGTACTTATGGTTACCAAAGGATCTAAACTGGCTTCTATTAAACTTCTGGCGTATTGTGATTCTTGCATTGGGAGGCGTGGTATTGTTTGTGATATTTATGGTTGTGCTTTCAAAAAGAGAATCTATTAATTCCCAATTTCTTCAATAGGACTTCGCCTTTTATCTTTCAATTGTTTAAAGTGAGTAGGGGATAATCCAGTTACTTTTTTAAACTGGCTCGATAAATGTGCTACACTGCTGTATCCCATTTTCCAGGCAATTTCGGTAATATTGAGTTCACCATAAATAATCAATTCTTTGATTCTTTCTGTCTTATGCGAAATTATAAATTGCTCAATGGTTGTTCCTTGTACCTCAGAAAATAAGTTGGACATATAGGTATAGTCGTGATTTAATTTTTCATGCAAATAGTCCGAAAAATTGATTTTAATGTTTTCGTCGGTATGATGAACTAGTTCAATAATTACATTTTTGATTTTCTCGATAAGCATGGCTCTTTTGTCATCCATCAATTCGAGACCCGAATCCAACAAGGCCAATTTGAGTTGTTCGCGTTGGTACATAGAAATAGTTTCCATGATTTCTACTTCGCCCAAATCAACCACAATAAAGTGCAGACCAAGTTTTTTTAACTCATCTTTCACCGCCATTTTGCAGCGATTGCTAACCATGTATTTGATATATAATTTCAAGTTGTTTATTATTTAATGGATAAAGTAAAGGTCGTCAGGAAGTCAAAAATAGATGTTATACAACTTTGCTATTTTGTTGTATAATTCACTGATTATATAAAGTGAATAGTGAGTAGTTAGTAGTGAATAGTTAGTAGTGAATAGTTAGTAGTGAATAGTTAGTAGTGAATGGTGAATAGTGAGAAGTGAATGAAGACTATTCACCATTCACTATTCACCATTCTCTTCACCATTCTCTATTTCTTAGGAAGTGTTTTCTTAAGCTGTTTGATGATTTTGTTATACAAAAGCTTTTCGTCAATTGGCTTAGAGATATAATCGTTCATCCCGATTGTTTTAGATTTTTGGACATCAACCGTAGTCACATCGGCAGTAAGTGCAATAATTGGAATTTTTGAATTCATAGTATTTCTAATGTAATCTGTAGCTTCAAACCCATTCATTTCGGGCATCAGTATGTCCATTAGAACAATGTCATAATTGTTTTCTTTTAGTTTTTTTATGGCAACTTTACCATTTTCGGCAATATCACATTGAAAACCAAATTCTTCCAAAATGATTTTTATCAAAAGTTGATTCAGTGGTATGTCTTCGGCTACCAAAACTTTTATATTTTCTATTCCTTCAATCGTATGGATGATATTTTCTGTTTCGGATGGAGTTTCGGTACAGAATTTTTCAAAATCCATGACAAATCCAAAAGTAGAACCTTTCCCTTCTTCACTTTTTACAATTAATGAACCACCTTGGTGTTCGACTAATTGTTTTACAATGGCAAGACCTAAACCGGTTCCTCCATACAATCTCGAAATTTCGGTAGAGGCTTGTTCGAAATTGTCAAAAATGTGTGTCAGTCTATTTTTAGGGATTCCTATGCCTGTATCTGTCAAGGTAAATTCTATTGTGGTTTTTTCAGAATCTTCATTCAACATTCGAACATTCAAAATTATTTTTCCTTTGGCAGTAAACTTGATGGCATTGCTTATTAAATTCAAAATAATTTGTCGCAAACGCATACAATCACCTACAATATATTCTGGAATTCGAGTATCATATTGTTGTTCCAGTTTTAAATTTTTTTCCAAACATTTGGATTCAAATAAATAAAAGATGTCGGCAATAGATTCAAATATGTTAAATGTTTTTTTGTCGAATGTCATTTTTCCAGCATCTACTTTGGCAAGGTCCAAAATGTCATTAATTAATACAATCAATGCATTTCCGGAAGATTTAATGGCGGTAATAAATTCTCGTTGTTCTTTGTTCAAATCGGTTTTCAAAGCCACATTGGTAAATCCAATTATGGCATTCATCGGAGTCCTGATCTCATGACTCATATTCGATAAAAATTGTTGCTTTGATTTTAAAGCGTTTTCGGCAATTTTGGTGTTTTCTTCTGCAATATGTTTGGCTTCAATTAATTCGTTTTTTAAATTAATATGATTAGTAACTTCATAAGCAATGATGGTAACTCCCATGATGGTTTCATCAGCATCGAGATAAGGTTGATACACAAAATTAAAATAAACATCCTCCAAATGACCATTGCGTTTTAAAGGTACTAGAAGTTCATATCCTACTTGTGGTATACCTGTTGAGTAAACTTCTTCGAGCATTTTTGGGATTGGACCTCCTTTTAATTCGGGTAAAATAGTAAGAATTGATTTGCCTTCTATATCATTTCCTTTTCCCCAAATTTCTTTAATACTATCATTGGCAAGTTTGATGACCATCTCTTTTCCTTTTAATATAACAAAAGAAAAAGGCGAATTCATCAGCATCATACTATAACGTTTATTACTGTCTTCTGTAGATTGGAGTGCTTTTTTTCCTATCTCTAATTGAACTTCCAGTACTTTTTTCTCTTTGATTTGGAGCTCAATTGCCAGATTTCGAACATCGGTAATGTCGATAATTGTAAGCACAATCAATTCTTCGTTTTCTCGTGCTTGGATGATGCGGTGTGCGTTGAGCAACATTATTTTTTTGCCAATCGTCGGAAAAATATGTTCTACTTCAAAATCATGAAAATGCTTATTTTCTAAAACTATTTCCTCTATGAGTGTTCTTAATTTTGGAATGTTCCATTGGTTATTTCCTAATTTATATAATGATTTTCCGACGCATTCGTCTTCGGTTACGTGAAATGTTTTGCAGAATGATTTGTTGGCCGATTTGATTTTAATATCTTTATCGAGAATAAGCACAGGCTCATGAACTGTCGAAAGTATGGCTTCATTGTATTGATTTAATTCTTCAACTTGTTGGATTCTGGAATGCAATTCCTGATTACTGGTAACCAATTCCTCGTTGGTCGATTCAATTTCTTCTTTAGATGTTTCCAGTTCTTCATTCAAGCTTTGCAATTCTTCATTGCTCGAGACGATCTCTTCGTTGGCGCTTTGCAATTCTTCATTGGCAGCTTCCTGATCGTGTGTGATAGAACCCATATCTGCTCTAGCGGAGGCAAGCTCTTCTTCTAGTTTTTTTATTCTCCGGTCTTTGGCAATCGTATTGTTTTCTTGTCCTTTTATCGATTCTTCTTCGGTTTCGTGTTGCACATATCCTGTAAAAATGACGATCAATAGCGGTTCTTCTCCTTCAATATTCAACGGAATGGCTTCAATATTTACTATCTGAATGGTTTTGTCTATAGGATTCCGATTCATTTCAATCCCCATTTTTCGAATAGGAAGTTTTGTTTTTATGGCATGATGGATGGCATTTCGCAACTCAAATGTGATTTCGATATGTGCCATTTTCAAAATATTAAAACTGGCCTTACCTGGGGAATGTTGGAGATATAAAGAAGTAGATCCCCTAAATTGAAGGATTTCCAAATCATAATTGATAATGACACTGGCAGGTACATGATTTTCGAGCAAAACGGTATCAAAAGCCATCTCAATGGTACCGTTTACTGATGTAGCTGTTTTTTTGAATGTTGAAGTTGGTATTTTATTTTTATCAGACATGGTAGAATGGGAAAGTTGTGAAGTAAGATCTGGGATAGTACGTAATCCTGAATTTTTTTTTCGGGAATAAATTTTAAATTTTTTATCTAGAATTGTAAAAAGTTGTGTAGTTGTTCCAATCGTTTCGGATTTACCAAGCATCAAACACCCTCCATCATTTAATGCATAATGAAAAGTAGAAATAGCTTTTTTTTGGGCTGTTGTGTCTAAATAAATTAACATATTGCGGCAACTGATAAAATCCATTCTTGAAAATGGAGGATCTCGCAAAATGTTATGTTTTGCAAAGACACAGACGTCCCGCAACTCTTTTACAATTCTGTAGTTGTCTTTCGATTTTGTAAAGAAACGTTGCAGTCTTTCCGGAGAAACTGCTAGTACTTGACTTGCAGTATATTCTCCAATTCGGGCAATTCTGATGGCTTCGCCACTGAGGTCTGAAGCAAAAATTTGGAAAGGTGTGCTGTTTGAATTGTTTTCTTGTATTTCTAGTATTAACATAGCAATAGAATACACTTCTTCGCCAGTGGCACAAGCAGAAACCCATAAACGAAGTGTTTCTCCTGTTGATTTGGTTTCGAGTAATTTGGGCAGAATTATATTTTTTAAATGTAAAAAGGCCTCTTCATCTCTAAAAAAAGCAGTTACATTGATCAACAAATCCTGATAAAGTAAATCGACTTCATTGCTTTGATTGGAAAGCAATTCGGCATATTCTTTTAAAGTTTTAATCTTATGAACTAGCATCCTACGTAGCATTCGCCTTTTTATAGTGTTCATTTTATAATGGCTGAAATCTACATTTTTCCGTTGATGCAAAAGTTGAAGAATAGTTTTTAATTCTGGATTGCTATTATCTATTTCTGTTTCAGGGGCTTTCTTTATAGGATATCTTATAAGTAAAGGATGTTGGCTGATGCGCGTTAATTCGATTCCAATTTCTTTTGGAGATAAAACAAAATCAACAATACCTTCTGCTATGGCTGAATTGGGCATACTGCTAAACTTAGCCGATTCATCTTGGGCAAAAGTGATACCACCAGCTTGTTTTATTTCTTTCAATCCTCGAGTGCCATCATTGGCAGATCCCGATAAAATAATTCCAATTACATTTTCATGGTGCGTTTCGGCCAAAGAAGAAAAAAGTAAATCGATGGAGAAGTTTGAAATTCTGTGTTTGGATCGGGGAATTAGTTTGATGTGACCATCTGTTACCTCAATTTCCTTGTCATTGGGAATCACATAAACATTATTGGGTTCCATTTTTTCCATATCGTCAATCACCTGAACCTCCATTTGAGTTACTTTTGATAGAAGCACATCTAGTAAACTTTTATGATCTGGACTTAGGTGTTGGACATAAATAAAAGCCATACCTGTTGTAGAAGAAAGGTTTTTCAATAATTGGCTTACTGCTTCAAGACCGCCTGCAGATGCACCAATAGCTACGACAGTAAAAGATTTATTTTTCTCTTCCTTTTTTGAAACATGATGCTTTTTTGTAGGCGTTTTTGAGAATGTGATTTCTTTTTTTGTTTTAAATTTATTGTCGGCAATAGGATCAAGTAAATCATTGTGTTCTATGGTCGAAATTGATTTCATTGTACCAATATTTACTTTGGACAGTAGTATTAAAAAGAAGTATTCTTTTTAATACACCCTTTAAATAGGATATATCCATATCAAATGTAGTTATAACAAACACCAATAACTATTAATATGGTACCTATCTTTTTAAATCGTATGGAATATTGTTTGGTTATTTTGTTGAATAACAATAATAAAGCTGATGTATAGTACAAAGGACGCTTATAGAATTAATCAAATTTTTTTTAGTTTTTTGATGTAGTAAACTTAAAAAATATGAGATTCATTATTAAATCTTTAATAATAAATTAGGATCTGGACAATTTTCTAAATAATGTGCCAGTTTATTTTTGTTGCAAACACCTGGATAATCTCCGAAGTTTTCTTCAATGTTTTTTATAATTTGAAAATGTAAATGTGGCGCATAATCTCCATTTACTATAATGTCTCCTAGTTTGGCCAATTGCTGACCTTTAGCAAAAAAATCACCTACTTTGAGAGAATTAATACTTTCTAAAGATAAATGCCCGTATAAAGTATAAAAAACATGGTGACCTAATTGATGTTCCAGAATTATGGTCGGTCCATAATCACCTAGATTATTGTTGTATTGAAAACTGTGGACTTTTCCATCTAGTGCAGCCAAAACAGGCGTTCCAGCTTTTATCCATAAATCCAAACCGATATGAATATTGCGTTCCTCTGTATTCGAATCATTAAAAACGGTGCTTCTTTTATACAAATTGCGAACTTCATTATAACCGCCGTAGGCGACACTGGCTTTATTCTTAAGTATAAATTGCTCTATGTAATTTTCAAAATCTGTTGCACTAGAAATATTCAGTTGGTTCAAATCTGGATTGGAAGGGGATAAATCTAACGGAGTATATTTCGAATAGGGGATAGCGCTGTCGATAACTTTGATATCTTTTAAATCCAAAAATAAAGTTTCTAGTGGTGTCATTCAAGAACGGTGATAAGTTTCAATAAAGATAAAAAAAAATCCCATTCACGAGTGAATGGGATTTTGAATATTATTTTTTAGCTTAATACAAACTTGGAAATTTTGAAGGATTTACTTCATGCATCATTTCATATACTTTCTCGTAAATATCTTCAGTAGAAGGTTTAGAGAAATAATCACCATCTGTTCCATAAGCTGGTCTGTGTGCTTTGGCAGTCAAGGTTTGAGGTTTGCTGTCTAGATGGTTGTACGCATCTTGTTGTTCAACAATTTGTTGCAAAATATATGCAGAGGCGCCTCCAGGAAGATCTTCATCAATAACCAATAATCGATTGGTTTTTGAAATACTTTTTACAATATCACTATGAATGTCAAATGGGAGTAACGATTGCAAATCGATAACCTCGCAATCAATACCAGCTTCAAATAATTCTTTGGCAGCTTGTTCTACTAATCTTAAAGTAGACCCATAAGATACTAGCGTTATATCTGTTCCTTTTCTCAATGTTTCTACAACACCAATTGGCGTTTTGAAGTCACCATAATTCTCAGGCATTTTTTCTTTCAATCGGTAACCGTTCAAACATTCGATAACCAAAGCAGGCTCATCACATTCTAATAAAGCATTATAAAAACCAGCGGCTTGAGTCATATTTCTTGGTACCAAAACATGAATTCCTCGAATGGCATTTATAATCATTCCCATTGGGGAACCAGAATGCCAAATACCTTCCAATCGATGCCCACGAGTACGAATGATAAGGGGGGCTTTTTGTTTACCAACCGTTCTATATTGCAATGTTGCCAAATCGTCGCTCATAATTTGGATCGCATACAATAAATAATCCAAATACTGAATTTCGGCAATTGGGCGTAATCCTCTTAATGCCATTCCGATTCCTTGTCCTAATATAGTAGCTTCACGAATGCCAACATCGGCAACACGCAGCTCTCCATATTTTTCTTGCATTCCTTCAAGACCTTGGTTTACATCACCAATATTTCCGGCGTCTTCGCCAAAAATTAATGCTTCAGGATATTTAGTAAAAATAGCATCAAAATTATCTCTCAAGATCATTCTACCATCTGTATCTGCTATAGCATTCTCTGAATAAACAGGTAAAACTTCTTTAACAGAAAACACATTTTTATCAGATTCAGAAAATAAATTACTGCTGAATTTCGGTTGTGTTTTTTTAATATAATTAGTGATCCAACGAGATAACTCTAATTTGTCTTCCTCATTGATAATTAAACGTAAAGTTTTACGCGCTGCTACTAATATTTCTTTTTTCAAAGGAGATTTAATGCTTTTTAAACTAGAAATAGTTTTAAGAATTTCATCTTTTTTGATGCTAGTTATGGCTATTCTTTCTAAAATAGCGATTAACTCATTTTGTTCTTCCACGATTGGGCCAATAAAGGCGTTCCATGCGGCTTTTTTGCCTTCAAAAACTTCTTTTTTAGCTTCCAAATCAATCGCGTCAATTTCTTCTGGGGAAGCAATATTGATAGCAATCATCCATAATTTCATTTGACGAATGCAATCAAAGTCTTTTTCCCATGCCAATCGAGCCGCATTTTTATATCTTTCATGTGAACCCGAACTGGAGTGTCCTTGCGGTTGGGTCAATTGATTAACATGAATCAATACAGGAATGTGATTTTCGCGAGCAATTTCAGAAGCCTTTTCATAAGTAGCGATCAAATCGACATAATCCCAACCTTTTACTTTTAGGATTTCAAAACCATTTGTATTTTCTTCTCTTTGGTATCCTTTTAATATTTCGGATATACTCTCTTTGGTGGTCTGATGTCTGGCATGAACCGAAATTCCGTATTCATCATCCCAAACACTCATTACCATAGGTACTTGTAATACACCTGCGGCATTAATTGTTTCAAAAAATAATCCTTCAGAGGTACTGGCGTTTCCTATTGTTCCCCAGGCAATTTCATTTCCATCAATGGAGAAATTTTCTGCATTAGGAATTCCGGTAACATTTCTATATATTTTTGAAGCTTGTGCTAATCCCAACAAACGAGGCATTTGCCCTGCTGTTGGAGAAATATCGGCACTCGAGTTTTTTTGTTGTGTTAAGTTTTTCCAAGTTCCGTCTTCGTTCAAACTGTGGGTTACAAAGTGACCACCCATTTGTCTTCCTGCAGACATCGGTTCTATATCAATATCTGTATGACCGTATAAACCCGCAAAAAATTGTTGAACAGTCAATTCTCCTATGGCCATCATAAAAGTTTGATCGCGATAATAACCAGAACGGAAATCTCCATTTTTGAAGAACTTAGCCATAGCAAGCTGCGGAACTTCTTTGCCATCTCCAAAAATACCAAATTTGGCTTTTCCAGTTAATACTTCTTTCCGACCCAATAAACTGCACTCTCTGCTTATTATGGCAATTCTGTAATCGTTTAAGACTTCGGTTTTAAAATCTTCAAATGTTAGATCAGTATTGACTTTCTCTTTTATCATAATTTAAAAGTATAGCTTTAATGCGGCAAATTTAATCAAAAACTATCTATATATCATTATTCATTTCTTTATTTTTCTAAATTTTTAACAAATAATTTTTAGTAAATGAGATGTATTTTTATGATAAATATTTTTTTATTGACTATTTATAGAGAATAATTCAATAATTTAAAGTTTTTGTTTTGGATTAAAACCATTTTCTAGTAAAAAGATTAATTAATGATTTAGGGTTAAAAACAAAGATAAATCGTATTTTTTCGTTATAATTTTTTTGAGTCACTTCAAATCCATTTGATGAATACACAGGAAAGAACAATTCAAAATAATCTTGAACTAAATTGAGCCGAATACCACTATCATAAAGAAAGGTGTTTTGGAATCCTTTATTTTTTACAAAACCAAAATCGGCATAAGCGTCTATCCAATTCCAAATGGTATAACTCATATTGGTTGAAGCCAACCACTGATTTGATTGAGGAGGATTTAAAAAAGATTTAAAACCACCTTGAGCGAAGAAATATTGCTGACTTAGTATGCCTGTTGTTTCAGAACGTGCATAAACGGCATAATCAAACATATAATCATTTACTCTCGAAACTCCAAAATTATAATTTTGGGTATTATTGGTATTGTATAAAAAAGTTCCTGCAAATGCTCTAATATTAAAATAACGTTTGTCATTGAATAGTTTTCGGTATTCCACTTCAGCGGATACTTTTCCAAAATATTCCGAAAATTGAACATCGGTAACAAATTTTACATGGCTGGCAACTTCTGTCTTTATATTTTGATATTTAAGATCCAAAATAGAGTAGTTGTCAGTGCTGTCAATCACGATGGAGGAAGGCTCTTTGTTTATGATATTGTATTTTATAAATATAGCTTGTTTTCTGTTGTCTCGATAGCTGGGCTCCCGAAAGAAAAAGGATAAACTGGGATTTAATTTCAAATAGGCGGCATCGGGAGCGTAATGAAAATAGGAACCGCTTAAGAAATAACGAATATTATACAATCTTCCTTCACGCAGATATTGGTTAATTCCAAAGAAATAACTGCCTACAATCGATTTAGTGTTGAACGAATACATCGGATTTAATGTAAAAATAAAAGGCTTATCGAAGAAACTATAATTGTAAAAACTGATTCCCGGTGCAAAACCATCATAAAGGTTATAAAACAGAGTAGGAACATAAAACAATTGAGAACGATGAGAATCTTCTAAATCTTCAAAGAAAGTGAGTTTTAAAGGTCGATTTAGTGAAAACGGGTTCAATGATTTCCAATTGTTTCTCAAATTAAATTCAGGTACTTCATTATTATAATTAAGCACCAGTTTATCTACATTTTTGCGTTCGAATGTTAGTGTAGTGTCAATTTGATTGATTTCAAGCCATTTTTTAAAAATAATCTGTTTGTTTTTAATTCCGAATACCGGCATAGGAACCAATGGAATTCCTTTGTTCTGTACAGTAAAAGTCACACTATCTTTGGTTTTTGATACATCACCAAATTTATAATCAATGGTTTCTCGGCTATCTATAATGTAATCAAAAAACCAGTCAATATTTTTTGAAGTTTTTGATCTCAATATTTTTTCAAAATCATTTCTGGATGTTTGCCCTTCTGTATTCAGGATATAAAACTGCTGAATACCAGAAGTGACGAAATCATTTCCAAGATAATCGTCCAAATATTTTAAACTCAATCCAGCTCTATACTTATTTGCAATTTGAACATTGTATTTTATCAGCGAATTTTTTGGAGCGTTAAGCGGTTGATCCAAATTTTTTCTAGACATCAGCATATAATAATAACTGTATTGCTCGTTAAAATCAGTCTGTGCCATTTTGAATCCTCTCAGCAAAAAGTATTTAGAGGCAGATCCCATCATTTTACTTTCTGGATGATATTGATCTATATAATCCATCATGGTAAACACCTGAATCCCGTCATAAATCCAATTGTCTTTTCTGGAGTCCAATTGCAAACTGTTTTTTAGAAAAACATTCAAATAGGTTTTCAGAAATTTAATTTCAAAAAGAAAATCATCCGGAAACGGTCTCATGAATTTGGGCAATTGATTCAGTCCGTAAAATGGATTTCGGTCATAATCGGCTTGGGAAATTATTATTTTAGTATAGGGATAAATACCAATATTTTCCTTTATAAAATTTGCGATTCTATTGATTAGTTCCGTTCTAACAGAATCACTCACTTTTCCGCTGGATCTTAGGTTGGTTATGACTTCCAAATTTCCAATTTTATAACTTTTATAAGTTGATTCTTTTTCTATAATTAAATCAACATCAGTTCGGTTTTTACCGCTAAGGTTTACATGGGTTTCAAATTCAGTCTTTCCTAAATTAGAAATTGCCAAATCCGAAGTTATTGCATTTTTATTTGAGATTTTCAAATCAATATCAAAATCTGAAACCCCATTGGCTATATCATCAAGATTTTCGTTACTGTATTTTACAAATTGATGATCTTCGTAACGGGCAGGCGTAAGAAACCAATTTTTGAGATGCATACCATAGTTTTCAAAATGGCCATATTTGGTAAATTTATCACTAGGAATTTTGGAAACATAGGTAAGGTGTAATTTAATTTTTTGGTTTGGAATTAATACTCGATGCAATAGAACCTTTATGAAGTCGGGATTTTTTTTGGTTCTTTCCCAACTAAAAGCATTTTTTTCTTTATCCTCAATGGTTAGATTAAAAGTTCCCCCGCGATCTTCTTCCAATGCCATGTGAAACTTGTTATAAAACTCGTCTGAAAAGCGTTTTCCCAGCGGGCTGTCTTTTTCTGAAAAAGCATTATTCCAATCGTTTAAAATAATCGAAGTCAAAGTGTCATTGCTTTGATTGTAAAAGATAATTTCTTGATCAATAGTCAGGCTATTGGTATCCATATCCACTTCAACAGCCATCTTGGAGTGATGCTGTGCATATTGTTTATGGGAAACCAACAAAACAATAAGTAAAAGGATAATTTTACCGTAAGTTTTCAATTTGGGGACGTATAAGTTTACTGAAAAAGTATAAAACTAAAAACAAGTTACAAAAAATTAAGAAAAGTTCAGTATTAAATTGTCAAAATGCATCAAAACACGTCAAATGAAAAGAGCCGTCTCGTTCCCCAAAAAATAAGACAGCTCTGATTATTAAAAATTTGGACTCAAATCGTACTTTTTATAGAATTTATCTAAAACAGCCACCACTTCATCTTCAGTATCAACCACTTTGAATAAATCCAAATCACCTGGGCTTATAGTATGTTCTTTTTCAACCAAAACCGTTTTTATCCAATCAATCAAACCAGACCAAAATGCACTTCCCACTAATATAATTGGGAATTTGGCTATCTTTTTAGTTTGAATTAAAGTTATGGCTTCAAACAACTCGTCCATAGTTCCAAATCCACCTGGCATTACTACAAATCCTTGCGAATATTTTACAAACATTACTTTTCGAACAAAGAAATAATCAAAATTCAAGTTTTTATCTCTGTCAATATATGGATTAAAATGCTGTTCAAAAGGCAATTCGATATTCAGTCCCACCGAAGTTCCACCTCCCAAATGCGCTCCTTTGTTTCCCGCTTCCATAATTCCAGGACCACCACCCGTGATTACTCCATAGCCTGCTTTACTGATTTTGAAAGCAATTTTCTCGGCCAGCAAATAATATTTATCTTCTGGTTTTGTCCTAGCCGATCCAAAAATAGTCACACAAGGGCCAATGCGTCCCATCGTATCATATCCATTTACAAATTCGGACATGATTTTAAAAATCCCCCAACTATCATTGCTTCGTATCTCGTTCCAAGTTTTCTGTTTCAGCTTATCTTGGATTACTTTGTCCTCGTCGTTGTCAAAATCTTCTAATCTCATATTAATGTATTTATTTGGAGCTATTTCCCGCTATGCGTTTCAATCTTTTTATTTTTAAAGGAAAAATAAAAAGGATTTCCACTTCTATCGGGGCTAGGGAATCCGTTTTCAATTCAACTTTTGTTTTAAAATTAATCTTTTCAAAAGATGTTTATCTAAGATAACTCTTTTTTCAAAAACTGTGCTGTATAGCTTTTTTTATTTTTTGCTATTTCTTCGGGAGTTCCTTTGGCTACAAGCTGTCCGCCACCTTTTCCGCCTTCTGGACCAATGTCGATAATGTAATCGGCTAGTTTAATGACATCCATATTATGCTCGATAATCAAGATGGTATTTCCTTTGTCCACCAACTTATTTATAACATCCATCAATACTCTAATGTCTTCAAAATGTAAACCTGTTGTGGGTTCATCCAGAATATAGAATGTATTTCCCGTATCTTTTTTAGACAATTCTCCGGCCAGTTTGATGCGTTGTGCCTCACCACCCGAAAGTGTGGTGCTTTGTTGGCCAAGCGTGATATAACCCAAACCTACATCTTGAATCGTTTTTACTTTTCTATAAATCTTTGGTATCATTTCAAAGAAAGGAACCGCTTCATCAACCGTCATATTCAACACATCCGAAATGGATTTTCCTTTATATCGAATTTCCAATGTTTCTCTGTTAAAGCGTTTTCCTTGACACGTTTCACATTCTACATATACATCGGGCAAGAAATTCATTTCTATGGTTCGCACTCCAGAACCTTCACAGGTTTCGCAACGCCCGCCTTTTACATTGAAACTAAAACGTCCCGCTTTATAACCTCGAATCATACTCTCGGAAGTCATCGTAAACAAGTTTCTGATTTCGGTAAAAACTTCCGTATAGGTTGCAGGATTCGAGCGCGGTGTTCTTCCAATCGGACTTTGGTCAATATCAATCACTTTGTCGATATGTTCTAAACCTTCAATTTTTTTATATGGTTTCGGAATTTTAACGCCATTAAAATAATAAGCGTTCAAAATAGGGTAGAGGGTTTCATTGATTAAGGTCGATTTCCCACTTCCCGAAACACCTGTGACGCAAATCATTTTACCCAAAGGCAAATCAATCGTAACATTTTTCAGGTTATTACCTGTAGCACCAGTGAGTTTTAGGAATTTTCCATTTCCTTCACGACGTTTTTTAGGAATTTCAAGCTTCATTTTTCCATTCAAATACTGAGCCGTAATCGTATTGGATGCCAACGTTTCAGCAGGAGTTCCAATGCTGATGATCTCACCCCCATATTTTCCTGCTTTTGGTCCAATATCAATCACATAATCGGCGCGTTCAATCATATCTTTATCGTGTTCGACTACAATTACTGAATTACCAATGTCGCGTAATTGTTCTAATGAATGAATCAGTTTGTCATTGTCTCTTTGGTGCAAACCGATACTTGGCTCGTCCAAAATATATAAAACACCTACCAATTGAGAACCAATTTGCGTCGCCAATCGAATACGTTGCGCCTCACCACCCGAAAGTGATTTGGAACTTCGGCTCAAAGCCAAATAATCCAAGCCTACGTTCATCAAAAATGCCAATCGGTCTTTTATTTCCTTAATTACTTCAGTTGCAATTCGTTTTTGTTTATCGGATAAATGTTGGTCTAATTCCAAAAACCATGCGGTCAAATCCGAAATGTCCATATCACACAATTCGGATATGCTTTTTTCATTTATTCTAAAATAGTTCGCTTCTTTTTTCAAACGCGAACCTTCACAAACGGGACATTTTACTTCATCCATAAAGGCTGCTGCCCAACGTTTGATAGTTGTCGAACCACTTTCGTCGTGTTGGTTTTTTATAAAATGAGAAATCCCTTCAAAGTCAATTTTATAATCTCGAGCAACGCCTAAAACTTCAGAATTGATGGTGAATTTTTCTTTCCCACCGTTCAAAATCATTTCCATGGCTTCAGCAGAAATTTTTTCGACAGCATCGGTCAGTTTAAAACCATATTTTTCTCCAATAATTTCCAATTGCTTGAAAATCCAAGACGATTTGTATTCACCCAAAGGTGCAAATCCTCCCGCTTTAATAGATAATTTTGGATTAGGAATTATTTTGTCAATATTAATTTGATTAACAGTTCCCAGTCCGTTGCAATTATCGCAAGCTCCTTTTGGGGAATTGAAAGAAAATAAATTCGGTTCGGGATTTTGATAAGATATTCCAGTAGTTGGGCACATCAAATTTCGACTGAAATAGCGCACTTCATTGGTGTCTTGGTCCAGAACCATCAATACGTTTTCGCCATGATGCATCGCTGTATTGATGCTTTCGGATAAACGTTTATCGTTGTCTGGTGTATCTTCGATAACCATTCTGTCGACAACAATTTCGATATCATGGGTTTTGTAACGGTCTAATTTCATTCCCGAAACCAAGTCCAAAATATCTCCGTTGACACGAACTTTCAGGAATCCCTGTTTGGTTATTTGCTGAAAAAGTTCTGCGTAATGTCCTTTTCTCGCTCGGATAACCGGTGCTAGAATATTAATTCGTTTTCCAGTAAAATCCTGTATAATTAAATCTTTAATTTGATCATCCGAGTAAGAAACCATTTTTTCTCCTGTGTTGTAGCTGTAGGCATCGGCACCACGAGCATAAAGCAAACGCAGGAAATCGTATATTTCGGTGATGGTCCCTACAGTAGAACGCGGGCTTTTACTTGTTGTTTTTTGTTCGATAGCTATAACAGGCGAGAGGCCGTCAATTTTATCGACATCGGGACGCTCCAAGCCACCAAGAAACTGTCTCGCATAAGCAGAAAACGTCTCTACATAACGGCGTTGTCCCTCGGCATAGATTGTGTCAAATGCCAAAGAGGATTTTCCAGAGCCAGAAAGACCGGTAATAACTACCAGTTTTTCTCTAGGAATGGAAACGTCTATATTTTTCAGATTGTGAACTCGGGCACCTTGAACTTCAATCGTATTGTTTGTATCTAGCATAATTTTTGCAAAAAAGCAAAGTTACCATTTTGATTGCTACTTTTGATAGAACACTATGGAAGATTGTGTTAAAAAAGAGCATAAAAAAACGCTAACTTAAAGCTAGCGTTTTCTTTTTCGGGTTTCCATATAATCTTCAATCGCTTCCTTAGTAGTAAGCCAGTTTCGGCCTTCTTTGTATGCGTCAATTTTTCCCTGACGAGCCAATAAACTAATATATTCCTGACCGTATGGGAAATTAGGTTCTTGAATGATATCTGAAATTTCCTTATATTCTGTGTAATTATCAGGCATCGCCCTTTTGTAAATATTTAAGGTTCGTTCCAGTGCTTGGCACATCAATAAAGTTAATTTTTGATAATTACCACCATTGGCTTGATTCAATGCTTCGTAGTATTTCTTTCGGTCATTTTTAAGAATAATAGCAGGTGGAAAACCACAGCGCATTAATATTAGATTCATAGCCAATCGGACAGTGCGACCATTCCCATCGAAAAAGGGATGAATCCATACCAATTTATGGTGAAACACAGTAGCCAACTCAATCTCATTTAGGTTTAAAGGATTTGTATTTATAAAATCAATCAATTCATCCAATAAATCGGGTACTTTGTTGGCGTTCGGCGGTGTAAAATTGGCACCTGTAATTCGGACACCCGCATTACGAATGCGCCCTGCAAAATCCTCTTCGATAGAACGTAAAACCAATCCATGCAACGATAAAATATCGATACTGCGTAAAGTATAATCTTCATTTACGATTGAGTACAAATAATCAATGGCTTTATCGTGGTTATGTGTTTCAAAATGCTCTCGAAGTGATTTTCCTTTTACAGTAATCCCTTCTTGTATGACCATTTGAGTTTCCCGTAAGCTCATGGTATTTCCTTCAATACTATTCGAATTATAAGTCCATTCTATCGAAAGGCTTTCACGAATTTTATGCAAAGCAATGGTAGGCAATGGTCTGCTGGACTGCAAATCTTGTCTTTTTTCATACAATCTATCAAAGGTTGATTGAAGTTCTTCTCGGTATGTTAAATTGATATCCCACATAAGACCACAAAGATACATTTATTATCGGATACTTTAAAATTTTAATCTATCCGATAATAAGCTATTCAATGGTCATCGATTTTAACTTGGTTCTGTAGGCTTCAAGAGCTTCGGATTTGGATATAAAACCATAGTATTTATCATCATTTATAACCGGAAGAAAGGCTTTTTTGGATGACTCGAATTTATTCATGACAACTTCCATATTATTGAATGGATAAATGATGGCAACGGGCTGAACCATAATTTCTTTTACCAAAGTATATTTTACACGATACGAATTGAAAATTATTTCTCGAATATCATTGAAATGGACAATTCCCAAAAGCTGATTTTCTTTTGAAACTACAGGAAAAATAACTTGATTGGAATGCGATATTAGATCGACTAATTTTTCTAGATTCTCTTCTGGTGATATGGTTAAATAATCTCTATGTATAATGGCGTTTGTGTCTAAAGTTGAAAGTACATTGGCATCTTTATTACTGGTAAATACATGTCCTTTTTTTGCTAATCCCTTAACATCCAATGAATGTACTTCAAATCGTTTCGATATAGCAAAGCTGATAGAAGACACAATCATAAGTGGAATCATCAGACCGTAACCTCCTGTAATTTCTGCAATTAAGAAGATTGCCGTCAATGGTGCATGAAACAATCCGCTCAAAATACCGGCCATACCAACCATTGTAAAATTACTGATGGGCAAATTAGTCAAGCCTGTTAAATTTAATAATTTCGAAAAGAAAAAACCAACATAAGAACCTAAAAACAGTGATGGAGCAAAATTTCCACCATTACCGCCACTTCCCAAAGTGATTCCTGTAGCAAATGCCTTTAGCATAAAAGAGCATCCAACGAAAGCCAATAATGCCCAACTATTATCTCTAAATCCTCTAAAAAGGGTATTTTCTAGTAATTCACCCGGGTCTTTATCGGACAATGTTCGGATACTTTCATATCCCTCTCCAAATAGTGTCGGAAAAATAAAAATTAAAAGTGCCAGAATAGATGCTCCAAAAAGTGCTTTTTTGTAAGGGGATAAACGAACATGACTGAAAAAATGTTCAGTTTTTTGAAAATTACGAGCATAAAATACTGCTGTAAATCCAGTAAAGATTCCCAGAAGTATGTAATAAGGAATATTGTGATAATTGAAGGTTTGTCTGCTTGTGAAGTTTAATAAAATGGTTTCGTCCAATGCGATTGCCGAAACTAAAGCCCCAGTTGCGGCAGCTATCATTATTGGTGTAAAAGCCGAAATGCTGACATCAACCAATAAAACTTCAATAGCAAACAAAACTCCTGCAATCGGGGCGTTGAAAGCAGCTGCTATTCCTGCTGCTACTCCACAGCCAATAAGCAAAGTTCTGTCTTTGTAATGCAATTTATATTTTTGGGCATAATTGGATCCAAACGCAGCTCCAGTAATCACAATTGGACTTTCAAGACCAGCAGAACCTCCCAAACCTACCGTGAGTGAACTAGTGAGAATCTGAGCATACATCTGCTTTTTTGGAATAATACTTGCCTTTTTGGCTACAGCATATAAGATTTGTGAAGTACCTTTTTCAATAGAACCACCTAGAAATTTTTTTATGACAAAAACAGTCAACACAATTCCAATAACGGGTAACATTACTTTTAAGATCCCCAACTTAAAAAAATTAGCATGTATTGTAACATAAGTGGCAAACCGGAATACCCAGTGAGCAAATGTCTTTAAAACAATTACGGCAATAGCTGAGGATATTCCAACCAAAACACTTGATAAAAATATAAATTGCTTCGGAGATAATAACGATTGTGATAAAGCAATAATGTTCTCTAATTTTGAAATATATCTTTTAAACATTTTATTTTTGAAGATTGTTTAACACAAAAATAGGCTTTTATAAATTTAATAAAAAAAACAATAATGACAGTTACTAATAAAATCAATCAACGACCATACATTTTTTCGTAAACCACTTTATACTTTTCCATAATAACTGTTCTTTTTAATTTTAAAGTTGGTGTCAATTCTCCAGTATCAATAGACCAAACTTGAGGTAATAAAGTATGTTTTTTAATTTGCTCCCAATTTCCTAAACTTGAGTTTACTTGCTCTATTTCTTCATTAATTCTTTCCTCTACAATTTTATTCTCAACAATGCTTTTAAAAGAAGAAACATCAATATTGTGATTTTTTTTTGCAATAATCCATGATTTAATAAAATCAAAATCCGGAACAATCAAAGCACATGGCATTTTTTCTCCAACGCCTACAACCATTACTTCTTCTATAAAATTGGATGCTTTCAGTTTGTTTTCAATAACTTGCGGAGCTACATACTTTCCTCCAGAAGTTTTGAACATTTCTTTTTTTCTGTCGGTAATTTTCATGAAGCCTTCTTCATCTAAATGTCCGATATCACCAGTTTTAAGAAATCCATCTGCAGTAAAGTTCTCGGCAGTTAATTCTTTTTCTTTATAATAACCCAACATTACATTTTGGCCTTTGACCAGGATTTCTCCATCTTCGGCAATCTGAACTTGCATATTCTTAAGTGGTTTTCCAACTGTACCCACTTTATATTCTCCTTTTTTCCACTGCGGTCCGGAAATTATTGGAGATGTTTCAGTCATTCCATAGCCTTCCAAAATTGGAATACCAGCAGCATCAAAAATTCGGATTAATTTTGTTTGCAATGGCGCACTGCCACAAATTAAAGCTTTAATTTCACCTCCAAGAGCATCTTTCCATCTTTGAAATATTAATTTTCGAGCTATTTTTAATTTAAAATGATACCAAAATGATTGTTCTGTAAAAGGTTCATATTGGTTGGCTAAGTGCAAGGACCAATTAAAAATTAATCGCTTTATTTTTCCTAATTCATTGGCTTTAGAAAGGATTTTGTCATAAATTTTTTCAATCATTCTAGGAACAACTGTCATTATTTCCGGCTTTATATCCTGAGCATTTTCTCCTATTTTATCGATTGCTTCAGCAAAATAAATTTCGACTGAATCCAGTTGAAAACGGTACAATGCCATTCGCTCAAAAACATGACAAATGGGCAAAAAACTCAAAGCTCTTTGTACATTTTTTGGCATGCAATCCGAAATAAATATAATGTTTGAAATCAAATTGCCATGCGATAGCATCACTCCTTTTGGTTTTCCGGTAGTACCAGATGTATAAATAATGGTCACCAAATCTTCAGTTTGAATCGATTTTTTTATATCTTCTAAAACCACATCAAGAGAACTTTTTTCGCCAATTTGATGCAAAACGGCTAAACTTCTGCAGTTTCTGAATTCGCCAAATCCGAAAATTTCCTGTAGTGAAGGAACCAACACTTTTACTTCTTCAATTTTATCAAATAATTCTTCTTCAGATACAAAACAAAATTTAACTTCTGCATGATTCAAAATATACTCAAAATCAGCTTTCGAGACAGTTGGATAGATTGGCACCAAAATAGCTCCTACTTGTTGCACGGCCATATCAACAAGATGCCATTGTGTGCAATTTATATGTGTAACTATAGCTATTTTTTCACCTTTTTGTACTCCAATTTCTAATAATGCTTTACTCAAAATTTGGACTTTATCTAAAAAGGAGCTTGTAGATTCTCTTTGCCAAACTCCATTTTCTTTTGTGTTGAAGGCATGGAGCAAAGCTTTATTGTTTTGTTGATAAACAGGAATATCGAATAATCTTTTTATATCGGAATACATGGAGTTGATTTAAAGTATTAGAATTTATTTTTTTTGAAAAATTAAATTCACTTATGAAGTTAGCTTTTTTATTTTGATGATTATCTAAAATTATTATAATCTTTTGAAAAATAATATTTTAGTAAATAGAATACCGTTTAAATCATAGAATAGATTTAAACGGTTCCTCTTGCTTTATTTAAAAAAAGTGATTTATTGCATCAGAGACATGGCATGTTTGGCAACAATACCAAAATTATATCCCTGAGCTTCGTCATATCCGGCATAATTGATTGCAATGAGTTGCCCACATTCATTAAAAACCGGCGATCCACTGGCTCCATGTGTAGATGTGACATTGTATTGTACACTTACGCCATCAGATTCTTTATTGATTTGACCTTCATAAACCTGAACTTTTATTCCTCTGCGAGTATTTGCCAATTGTAAACCCATTGGATAACCTATCAAAATGGCATTGGTACCCGGTTTTAAAGTAGCGTCATCTTTTACGGCATTTTCTAAATCCACAATATCAGATACTGAATCAGGTAATTTTTCACTTGTGAGTTGTAAAATAGCAACATCCACTTCATCACCATCGGCTATTTTGAAAACTTTACATTCTAACCAATCGTCTTTCGAACCATGTAATGCCACACTTATTTCAACGGTTTTAGGAACAATTTCGATGTCTTCGATTTTTGTATAAGTAATTTGGCTTGTTACTGCTTTTTCCTCTGATTGATTGTCAGCTATCAAATCATTCACTTCACTGTTTACACTAGTAGAATCCACATTTGCGACTGGTGCAGTTTCAGCTACAGGAGCATCTTCTTCAGAATAATCTTCTTCGCCTTCATTTTGATAATAGTCATTCCAATGCGATTCGAGATAGGTTTTATAGTCTTTTTTGTCAATAGAGTCGGGTAGAACGGCAGCGATGTGGTCTTTTAAATCGCTAAAATCGTCATTTTTGGGTTCAGTGTATTTCCAAGGTTCTGCAACATGATGATTGGTGACAATTTTTCCATCATCAGAAACAAAAAATCCGGTTCCAGAGATTGTTTTATCTTCAAACGAGCTATCATCTACTGTGATTTGAAAAGGCTCCGACCCTTTGATGGAAATTTGTAAAGCATAAGTATGTTTTACAAGCACAACTGCATCTTTGTATTTTTCATAAATCTCAGTTTGATTATTGAGACAGACTACTTCTTTCT
The DNA here is from genome assembly GCF_025947305.1 of Flavobacterium sp. N3904. Taxonomy (NCBI): domain Bacteria; kingdom Pseudomonadati; phylum Bacteroidota; class Flavobacteriia; order Flavobacteriales; family Flavobacteriaceae; genus Flavobacterium; species Flavobacterium sp. N3904. Next base: position 3,237,179 of record NZ_CP110009.1, on the reverse strand, counting down.
TATGGAATTTTGCCCAAACCCTTGGGATAACAATTAAACCGAGAACAAATAGTATTCCGGCTATTAACGCAATTTTTTTATTTCTTGCTTTGTTATTGGTTTGAAATGCATTTGGGTTATTTTCTTCTGAAGCTCTATTATCCGCCATTTTATTTGATTTTTGTAAGCAAATTTAATAAAACAAAACGTACTAAATATAAGGTCTTTTGATTTAATTGAAATAATTTACTTTATTTTGAATAAAATATTGTTTATCAGTCGTTTGTGATGATAAATGAATCCTTGTCATAAATTTTTTAAGGCTTCTTTCTCGCTCAATTTTTTTAAACTGGATTTAGAAACAAAATCTTTGACTGCTTCTGGATTTGTTTTTGCATATTCCCGCAATGCCCAGCCAATGGCTTTTTGAATAAAAAATTCGGTTGATGTTTTATGTTTCTCACAAATGAATTTTAACAAATCAAAATTTGTTTTTTCTTTATAACCCAATTGAAAAAGTATAGCAGTTCGATTGAGCCACATATTCTCTGAATTAGAAAAACGTGCAATAACAGCATCTGTTTCCAAAGGGAATTGTAGCAAATAATCCCCTAAAATAAATTTGGCAATAACATCAACTGTATCCCACCATGAGTTGGTGATTACAAGTTTTTCGATAAGCAGAATATCTTCTTTTATGTAATTGTTTTTGAGATTTTTCATTACTATTTCTACCGCACAATAATGCAATTCCCGTTCTTTTTTTGAAAACAATAACGAAGCAATTTCTCTTGTACTAGTAGAAACTTCTTTTTGATTTTCTGTCCAAATAGTTTTAAAAATTCGTCTTCTTTCCTCTGTTTTAATTCCAAAAAAAACAAAATTATTTTTCATGTATTTTGACATGGCAACAGCATTTTGGCTATTACTATTATCCATAAATGCTTTTTCTAAAGAGGATATAAAATTCATATAATAAAAAAACAATGGCAATTTCAATAGCTATAATAAAAATTAAAAACCTACGGCTTTATCATCACCCCTAAAATCGGCACCACCTTCAATTTTCCCATCAGAAAGGACTAATATAGCATCCACTTTTCCGATAACAGGAGTCGTTTTTTCGTTGATGATATATCCTTTGGCTTTTAATTTATCAAATGTATTTGTATCGAAAGTATTGGGTTCAAATGTAATGACATCGGGTAACCACTGATGATGAAATCTAGAAGCATTCACAGCTTCCTGCATCCCTAAATTGTATTCATAAACGTTTAGTATCGTTTGCAAAACCGAAGTAATAATAGTTGATCCTCCCGGAGATCCCACCATCATAAATAGTTTGCCGTTTTTTTCTACAATAGTTGGAGTCATTGAGCTTAACATCCTTTTTTGGGGAGCGATGCTGTTGGCTTCGTTTCCTACTAATCCAAACATATTGGGTTCACCAGGTTTTGAACTGAAATCGTCCATTTCGTTATTGAGAAAAAAGCCCAATTCATCACAATAATATTTCGATCCAAACCCATCATTTAGGGTTGTCGTTGCCGCAATTGCGTTACCGAAAGGATCGATAATAGAGTAGTGGGTCGTTTCGGTACTTTCTTTATAAGTTATTTTACCTTCTTTAATTTCAGACGATAAAGTTGCTTTGTCTACATTAAAACTTGACATTCTTTCTTTTAGATAATCATCGGCCATCAATGCCTTTAAAGGGATTTTTACAAAGTCAGGGTCACCTAGAAAATAACTTCTATCTGCATAAGCTCTTCGTTCGGCTTCGACAATTAGCTGTATAGATTCGGCTGAATTGTGTCCCATTTTGGATAAGTCGTAGGGTTCAATCATTTTCAGGATTTGAGCCAAACAAATGCCACCGCTACTTGGAGGAGCCATCGAAATCACTTTTAAATCTTTATAAGTAAAAGATAGGGGAGTTCGCCATTTGGCTTCATATTTTGCCAAATCTTTCATTGTAATAATTCCACCATTTTTTTGGAGGTATTTAACCAAAATTTTTGCGGTTTGTCCTTTGTAAAACTCATTTCTTCCATTCTTGGCAATCCTTTTTAATGTTTCAGCCAAAACAGGATATTTGATAGTATCATTTTGTTTGTAAACTGTGGCAAATTTTGTGTTTATTCCATTCGCTTTTATGATGGATTCTCTATAGTCATCGAGTCGGTGTTCTTGTCTTCGTGTTACAATTAAGCCTTTTTCGGCCAATGCAATAACAGGTTTCAAAATTTCGGACATTGGCATAGAACCATATTTTTGGTGAACGGCAAAAACTCCGGCAATGGTACCTGGAACACCAATCGCAAGAGGAGTTTCTGTACTTTTTCCTTTAATAACATTTCCGTCTTTGTCCAGATACATATTTTTGGTAGCCGCCAAAGGTGCTTTTTCTCGATAATCTAAAGAACCAACTTCTCCATTGGCTTTCCGAAATACCATAAACCCGCCACCACCAAGATTTCCTGCATACGGATAAGCTACTGCCAAAGCCAATTCGGTGCCCACCATAGCATCAAAAGCATTTCCGCCTTTTTGCATAATTTCTGCTCCAATTTTGGATGCTTCTTCTCGTGCAGAAACTACCATTGCTTTCTCAGCAATTAGGCCTGTTGTTTCTTTAATTTTGGTTTGTGACAGACAATTTAGACTTACAATAAAAAATAGAATGGTAATTTTTTTCATAGAGAAATTAATTTTTGATGGGATTGTACTCTTAAATCTTCAAAGAAAACAATAAATTCATTTTCAAATTCGGAATAATATTCAACGAGTTCGTTTGGAGAAAATCGCATTTTAGATTCGTTTTTGGTTCGGCTATCCATTTGGGTCAAAATTCTACTGATTCCCTCAACTGTTTGATAACTCACAAGCCAATTGTATTCGATCATATAAGGCATCATTCCTTTGGCTCTTTCGGATAAAAAATCAAAATTGTCCCGCAAAGATTGATAAAAATTATTTGTAAAATCGATCAAATTTTCATCTGAATAAGTATTCCAGTTTTTGGCCAAAAAATGATCATAAAAAACATCTACAATAACACCCGCATAGTGATGATAGTTTTGATGCAAACGTTTGGTGCTATCTCTAAAAACAGGATGAGCATCAGTATACGTATCAATAAAACGATGTAAAATAATGCCTTTTTGTATCTCCGAAGGATAGGTTTCAAAATGTTTCCCACGAATTCCATCCGCCATAAAGTTTCCAATTTTTATCAAATCGTTATCTCCAGATAAATAAATGTGGGCTAGAAAGTTCATTTTTATTGAGTTGCTAAGGTTCTTAGATAATGAGATTCTAAGTTTACATTCGTAAATGTATAAACTTTTTTATTGATTATTTCATAAATTAAAACATCAGAGTAAATGTATAATTTTCATATTCTCAGAAACTCAAGGATTCAAGATCCTGTTTTTATAAAAACTTAGCATCTGTGCACCTAAGAAACTCGGCAACTTTTTTATATTTGTATTAAATAACCATTAATACAAAAAAATGACTTTAATAAAATCAATATCCGGAATTCGAGGAACAATAGGAGGGAAAGTAGGGGACAATTTGACCCCAGTTGATGCTGTGAAATTTGCTTCTGCTTATGGAACCTGGCTGAAAAATTATTCTAAAAAAGAGAAGCTAACTGTTGTAGTAGGTCGTGATGCCCGTATTTCGGGACCAATGATTCATAATTTGGTAATCAATACACTTATAGGATTAGGAATTGATGTAATTGACTTGGGATTATCTACAACTCCAACTGTTGAAGTAGCTGTTCCTTTGGAAAAAGCTGATGGTGGAATTATTCTGACAGCGTCTCACAACCCAAAACAATGGAATGCCTTGAAATTATTGAATGAAAAAGGAGAGTTTTTGAATGGAGCTGAAGGAGAAAAAATTCTTCAAATTGCCGAAGACGAAGCGTTCGATTTTTCGGATGTGGATAATTTGGGAGAAATTACTCAAAATGATGCCTATATGGACATTCATATTGACGAAGTTTTGAATTTACCATTGGTAGATGTTGAAGCTGTAAAAGCTGCAAAATTTAAGGTAGTTGTTGATGGAGTAAATTCATCGGGTGGAATTATTATTCCTAAATTATTAGAATTGATGGGCGTTGAAGTAGTAAAGTTATACTGTGAACCTAACGGACATTTCCCTCATAATCCTGAACCTCTAAAAGAACATTTAACTGATATTTCAGAGTTGGTTGTCAAAGAAAAAGCGCATTTAGGAGTAGTGGTTGACCCAGATGTAGATCGTTTGGCATTTATATGTGAAGATGGAGAAATGTTTGGAGAAGAATATACTTTGGTCGCTTGTGCCGATTATGTTTTGAGTAAAACCCCAGGAAATACGGTTTCTAATATGTCTTCATCTCGAGCATTACGTGATGTGACGAACAAACATAACGGGACCTACGAAGCAAGTGCTGTAGGCGAAGTTAATGTGGTAGAGTTGATGAAGAAAAACAATGCAATAATAGGAGGTGAAGGTAACGGAGGGATTATTTATCCAGAATCACATTATGGACGTGACAGTATGGTAGGTGTGGCTTTGTTCCTGACTCACTTGGCCAACAAAAAAATGTCGGTTTCGGCTTTGCGTGCTTCGTACCCTGAATATTATATGAGTAAAAACAAAATCGAATTGACTCCACAAATTGATGTTGATGCGATTCTTGTCGCGATGACCGAAAAATACAAAAATGAAGACATCACTACGATTGACGGAGTGAAGATTGACTTTGCAGATAATTGGGTGCATTTAAGAAAATCGAATACAGAACCTATTATTCGTATTTATACCGAGGCCTCCAGTCAGAAATTGGCAGATGATTTGGCACTGCGAATTATTGACGAAATAAAAGCAGTAGCTGGAATATAAAACTAAAAACCGACTCTAAAGTCGGTTTTTTTATACTTTGTCGGGATGACTGGATTCGAACCAGCGACCCCTAGCACCCCATGCTAGTACGCTACCTGGCTGCGCTACATCCCGAACTTTTCTGATTGCAAATATATTTTTTTATATAAAAAAATAAAATAGAACTGTTGTTTTTTTTAAGATCGATGAATTTTTTTGAATATTTTAACTTATACAAGATAGGTTTATGTTTAGCTTTTAGTTATTCGATAAAAAAATAAGATCAAAGCAACTCAAGAATGATAATAATTACAATTTTCATTGAAAACATTTGCAAAAATGAAAAGTTCGAATATTTTCTGTTTAAACAAAAAACAATATATTTGGTGCCTAATTAAAATAAAATGACCACAACAGTAACTCCAACAAAATTAGAGCAGTATTTTCAACAATTTCGTAATAATATTATTGGAATTGATCAGGAATTTGAATCTCCGTATGGTCAGCAAAAAATTATATATACGGATTGGACTGCCAGTGGACGTTTGTATCGTCCGATTGAAGAAAAACTAATGAATGACTTCGGCCCTTTTGTAGCCAATACCCATACCGAAACTACTGTATCCGGGACAGCGATGACCAAATCATATCACCATGCCCGCCACATTATCAAGCATCATGTCAATGCCAATTCAGATGACGTTTTAATAACTGATGGAACTGGAATGACAGGAGTTGTGAATAAATTCCAAAGAATCTTAGGATTGAAAGTACCCGAAAATCTAAAAGATTTTATCAATATTCCAGCCGAAAAAAAACCAATTGTTTTCATTTCGCATATGGAGCATCACTCCAATCAAACTTCTTGGCTTGAGACAATCGCAGATGTAGAGGTAATACCCTCCTGTGAAGAAGGACTTTTTAGCTTAAAAAACCTTGCCTTATTATTAGAAAAATATAAAGACAGAACCTATAAAATTGCTTCGATAACTTCCTGTTCAAATGTTACTGGAATTAAAACACCCTATCATCAAGCTGCTAAACTAATGCATGAGCATAATGGTGTTTGCTTTGTAGATTTTGCATGCTCGGGCCCTTATGTAAAAATAGATATGCATCCCGAAGATTCAGAGTCGTATTTGGATGCGATTTTCTTTTCTCCGCATAAATTTTTGGGTGGCCCAGGAACTTCTGGAGTTTTGGTATTTAATAAAAAATTATACCACAATATGGTTCCTGATTGTCCAGGCGGCGGAACTGTATCCTGGACAAATCCATGGGGAGAACACAAGTACATAGACAATATTGAAGACAGGGAGGACGGAGGAACTCCAGGTTTTCTTCAAGTAATCAAAACTGCGCTGGCGATTCAGTTGAAAGAGCAAATGGGTATTGAAAATATCCTCAAACGCGAACATGAAATTGTAGAATACGTTTTTGACTCATTAGGAAACATCCCCAACATAAAAATTCTTGCGGGACAACATCATGACCGATTGGGTGTAATTTCTTTTTTTGTTGAAGATTTGCATTTTAATTTGGGAGTGAAATTATTGAATGATAAATTCGGAATCCAAACGCGTGGCGGTTGTAGTTGTGCTGGAACTTATGGCCATTTTTTATTGCACGTTGATCAGGAAACCTCGAATAAATTGATAGACGAAATAAGTTTGGGAGATTTGATCAGAAAACCAGGTTGGATCAGAATGTCGATACATCCGACAACGACAACTCAAGAAATTGAATATGTTTGCAATAGCATTAAATCATTGGCCGAAAATCATAAAACCTGGGCTTTAGATTATGATTACAACAAAGATACCAATGAGTTCATACACAAAAATGCTAAGGTAATTGAAGATAAATTAGTACAAGATTGGTTTTCGTTATAAAAATACTATTCTAAGCTTCTGAGAAGCTTAGAATCTTATAGATCAAAATTAAGAGATAAAAAAAAATCACTTAATCAAAACAGTTTTTTTTTGATTAAGTGATTTTTTTTTATCAAATTTCTAAATTCTGCAATCTAAAATTCTAACGTCTGTATTTCCATCTTTTATGGGTCCACAAATAATATTCCGGAGCTTCATAAATTTGTTTTTCTAAAAGTTTTAGATATTGATCGGTAAGTTCATAATTTGGAATTTCTTTTGGATTGTCTGAAAGAATTTCTAATGTTGCTTCATAATGACCTCGTTTTACTTTTTTGGTATTGAGATAAACCAAATTCATGTTGTATCTCTTGGATAACATTTCGGCTCCGGTATGCACCGGGACTTCAATTCCCATAAATTTTGTCCAGTGAAAAGCAGATTTAGCTCTAGGTGATTGGTCGCTGGCAAAACCGTACAAAGACAATACATTGTTTTTATTATTATTGATTATAGTTGGTATTGTTTGTTTTGTGGTAATCAATTTGGCATTAAATCTTGAACGAATTTTATGTACTAATTTGTCAAAATAAGGATTCTTTAGTTGCTTGTAAATTCCATAGCCCACAAAATCGGAATAATAATTCATCGAAATTATCCATTCATAACTAGCATAATGAGAACAGATAATTGCAACGCTTTTTCCTTGCTTTTCAAGCTCTTTGTACATCTCAATATTTTTAAAGACAAATCTTTTGCAAATTTCTTCTTTGGAAATGTTCATTGTTTTTACCATCTCCAAAAACATGTCACACATGTGATGATAGAATTTTTTCTCTATAATCAATCGCTCTTTATCTGATAAATGAGGCAATGCCAGAGCAAGATTTTCCTGAACTGTTTTTTTACGATATCGAATAATTCGATAAACTATAATATAAACAAAATCAGAAAACAAATACAGTAAACGAAAAGGAAGCATCGAAATTACCCAAATAATTGGATATACAAACAAATATACGAGGTATTGCATTTATTCAAAATTTATACAAATATAAAAAAATAATCTTTTTCTATAATATTTCAAAATTATGGATTATTACTTTTACTTCTTTTTTGAATTTTTTAAATTGAAATTATCTTTGGTGTTTCCATCGTTTATGCGTCCACAAATAATATTCTGGAGCTTCGTAAATTTGTTTTTCAACAAGTTTCAAAAACTGATCTGTAATCTCATAGTTGGGAACTTCACTTGTGTTTTCAGAGAGCACTTCGATGGTTGCCTCATAATAACCACGTTTCACTTTTTTAGTTTTTAGAAAAACAACATTCATATTGTATCTTTTAGCTAACATTTCGGCACCAGTATGAACGGGAACTTCTATTCCCATAAATTTCGCCCAATGAAAGGCACTGTTTTCTTTAGGCGACTGATCGCTTGCAAAACCATATACTGATAGAATATTGTTGTCGTTATTATTGATTATCGTTGGTATTGTTTCTTTTGTAGTAATTAGATTTGCTTTAAACCTACTACGAATGGAATGCACTAACTTATCAAAATAAGGGTTTTTAATTTTTTTGTAAATACCAAAGCTCTTAAAATTGGAATGAAAATTTAATGATACTGCCCATTCATAACTAGCATAATGGGCACACATAAGAGCAATACTCTTTTCTTTTTTTTCCATTTCTTCATAAACTTCTATATTCTTAAAAACATATCTTTTGGATATTTCCGTTTTTGAAATACTCATGGTTTTAATCATTTCGAGAAAGATATCACATAAATGATGATAGAATTTTTTTTCTATAATCAATCGCTCTTTATCAGATAAATGGGGTAATGCTAAAGCAAGATTTTGTCGAACGGTTTTTTTTCGATAGCCAACAATTCTATATAATAATATGAAAACAAAATCGGATAAAAGATAAAGTAGGGGAAAAGGAAGAATTGAAATACACCATAAAAAAGGGTAAACAATTAGGTAGATTAGGAATTTCATTTTAAATTTTTTCAAATGTAAACTATTAAACAGTAAATTGAAATAGTTTATGATTTCTTTATAAATTGACACTGTAATATTAATTAGATTTACATAAAATTTTTAAAACCTACATTTTATGAATGCCATTTTGATTGGAATAATAGTTGCCAATGTACTGATAAGTTATAAAGGGTTTAATGACTTTTCCTTTTTTAGAAAATATGAATTTCACGTGGGAAGCATTCGAGCAGGAGAACAAATCCGCATGATTTCGTCTGGTTTTCTTCATGTTGATATGACTCATTTGCTATTCAACATGTTAACGCTTTTTTTTTTCGCCCCTGTGGTTTTGAGCTATTTAGGCAGCTTTTCATTTATTTTGGTCTATTTTGGTAGTTTGATATTTGGGAGTTTATTGACAATGTTATTCCACAAAGAAGATTACAGTTATAGAGCTGTAGGAGCTTCTGGAGCGGTTACAGGAGTTTTATATTCAGCTATATTATTGCAACCTGATATGATGTTGGGGTTATTTTTTGTGATTCCAATACCGGCTTATATATTTGGTATAGTCTATTTATTATATTCTATTTATGGGATGCGATCCAAGAACGATAACATTGGACATACTGCCCATTTTGGAGGTGCAATGGGCGGTTATTTGATTACACTTTTAAGAAATCCAGAATTAATACAAGAGCATACTTTAATGACTGTTTTATTGTCTATTCCCATTGTTATTCTTTTTGGAATGGCAAAAGCGGGAAAACTTTAAACCTCAATTTTAATCTTTAAAATCAATAATATGAAAAAATCAATTTTACTTGTTATCTGTCTATTTACAGTTTTGGCACACAGTCAAGAAGTTAAACCAATTCCTCTAATTAATGTTTCCGGTGAAGGAAAAATTAAAGTAGTTCCAGATCAGGTTACCATTTTGGCAACCGTCGAAACTAAAGGAACGAATGCTAAAGAAGTGAAAAAACAAAATGATCAGCAAATGGAGGCCGTTTTAAAATTGGTCAAAACTATGAACTTACCGACAGCCGATTATAAAACAAAAAGAGTATCCTTGAATCCACAGTATGATTATGAAAAAAAGAAACATTCATATAATGCAACACAAACTATAGAAATCCTTTTGAAAGATTTGTCTAAGTATGATGAATTAATGGAAGGTTTGGTTGACCAAGGAATCAATCGAATTGACAATGTTACTTTTCAATCCTCAAAATTGGCACAATACCAATCCGACGCACGAAAACAAGCTATGAAAGAAGCTAAAATGAAAGCTGAGGACTATGTATCCGTTTTAGGTCAAAAAGTAGGAGTAGGGTTTACTATTACTGATAATTCACAAACCTATTATCCTCAGCCGGTATATGCAATGAAAACGATGGCAATGGATGGAGTTGCAGGAGCACCGCCAACAGAAACACTTGCGATTGGTGAAATTGAAATCATAGCCAATGTGAGTGTGAGTTTTAAATTGGAATAACAGTTTGTAATAAATTTTATATAATCCCATCTTTTTTTAGAAATACGATGGGATTGTTTTTTTTACAATTTATTCAAAAAAAAAAGCTTCAATTTCTTGAAGCTTTTTTTTGTGGGGAGAGCAGGATTCGAACCTGCGAAGTTCACACAGCAGATTTACAGTCTGCCCTCGTTGGCCGCTTGAGTATCTCCCCAGGCCATATTTGGTAATGCTTATCACTTTAACCGGGTGCAAATATAGAGACTGTTTTTAGTTCTACAAACTTTTTTTGCACTTTATTTTAGTATTATTTTTAACGCATTGGTATTGAATAAAATAAAAAAATCTCCACAAGGGAGATTTTTTATTTTTGATATTTTAAAAGGATTATTTCCCTAATAATTCGATAATTTTTGCTTTTAGTTCATCGCCTCTTAAACCTTGTGCTACTACATTTCCAGATTGATCAAGGACAAAAGTAGCAGGAATTGATTCGACGTTGTATTGCTTTGCAATTGGATCTTCCCAACCTTTAAGGTTAGAAACTTGTGTCCAAGTTAGTTTATCTTTCGCAATAGCTTCTTTCCATTTTGCAGAATCTTCATCTAGAGAAACACCAATTATGTTTAATCCTTTTGAATGCAATTCGGCATAAATGGCTACTACATTTGGATTTTCTTTTCGACACGGACCACACCATGAAGCCCAAAAATCAACGATTGTTACTTTTCCTAAGCTTTCCTTAAGCGAAATAGTTTTTCCTTGAGGATTAGGCGCAGAAAAATCTGTTCTTCATTTAGCTGGAGCAGCAGCTGGAGCTGTTGGTGTAGCACCTACAGATGGAGATTTTAATGCTGTTATTTTTTCTTTAACCGCTTTACCTGGTTTAGAGTTTTTCAAAGACTCATCAAGAGCATTGTACATTGACTCTACTTTGTTTGCTTCTGTAGAAGGGTCATTGCTCATTCCTTGAATGATTAATACACTTATAAATGATTTTGGATGTGTGTTTGCATAATCTAAATATTTAGCTTTTGATGTTACACCAATTTCAGTTTGAATTTTAGAATACTCTTTCATCAATCCATTGATAACAGCTGTATCTTTTGTTTGTTGAGCTGTTTGCATCAATTGCATATTTTTTGTTTGGAAATCCATTAATGGCTTTTGAACTTTAGTGATTTCTTCATTAAATTTCACATATTCGTCATTATTGTAAGTACCAGAAACTTTAGATTTTTGAATTGTATCTTTGTTTACTACAATTGTAATATCTCCGTTTTCTAAAATAAATGGAATTTTTCCTTGTACACCTTCTATTTGTAGAGTATGGAAAGATGGTTCAGTAGTCTTTCCTTTAATTTCGAATTTACCATTCTCAATTTTTACAGTATCAACTGCAACTAATCCCATTCCTTTTTCGTCTTGAGTCTCAAGAATTACAGTTTTTCCGTTTTCAAATCCTGTCGCAGTTCCAGTAATTGTGTATTTATCTTTGCTACAAGAGGTTAACATTACTGTAGCAGTAAGAAATAAAATAATTTTTTTCATTTTTATTAGTTAATTGTTTAAGGTTACAAAAGTATTTAAAATTATAAATTAACAATAACATTATACCCTAAATTTATGTTATAATTTTCTTATTTTGTAACAAGTATAAAAAAATGAGGTAAATGGGTTTTTTATAATTTCATTAAAAAAGTATATGAATGTATTGGAAACAATATGTCTTAATAAAAAAGGTTTACAAAATTAGAAACCCTTAGAATTAAATTGTTTTTTGATTTACATCTCAAATTCATTAATATAAGATTCAATATGCTCAATTTCATTGACAGTTATCTTAATGTCAAGATTAATGCTTCTTAAATCTTTGTGCAAATGTGTACATATAGGATTTGATTTTAATTTAAAATCGATTTCATCCTTTACTTTTTGCAGCTTTTGAAGGGTTAATAGAGCATTTTTATGTTGCCGTTTGTAGGATTCGTTCTGTTCATTCATAATGTTTTGTTTTGGTTAGTTTTGATTTGGTAAGCTAATTTATTAATAAACTTGTTAAAATCATGTTAATAAAAAAATATTTTTTGGATAACTGTCTTTTTTTAAATCGTTTATAAATAATGAAGAAAATAGTTTTTTGATAATTGAGATTAAACCGCTTGGCTAAAAAATAAACAAAAAAAAAGCACTCTTTCGAAAGAGTGCTTGTGTATTAAATAGTGGTAAAACTAATCTTGATTGATTGTTTTTCTCCAAGTAAATGCATTAAGGATGTGTCTTTTTGCAAATCTTCCAGGAGAATCTGCATTGACCATTTTTACATAGGTTGCTTTAGGAACACTGATGTATTCATAAACGCTTCCGTTTGAGAAATTGATTATCAATCTACCTTCAACAAATTTATAATCAGTTATTGTTGATGTAGAAATTGTTTCCGTGTATTCAGGTAAATTCTGTTTAACTGTTTCAGGATTGATACTTACTAAAAAGTGGTACGCTTCAATAATTTTTTTACTGTTTTCTTCGGCAGCTTTTAAACCTGCGTCATCACCTTGAAATTTATCAGGATGTGCATCTTTCATCGCATTGCGATAAATGGTTTTTAACTCTTTTAGCTCTACTGTTTTTTCTACGTTAAGCAGTTTGCGGTATTCAACTATTTTTTTCATAAATAAGGTAACTACTTGTCTTTTACTAATCAATCAAAATTATTTAATCGAAAATCGACAATTTTTTGCAAAGGTACACTTTTTTTTAACTTTTTAGTTTCGAGCAAAAAAAAAATCAAAAAAAGGTTTTTTTTGATTTTTTTGAAATGAATTAAATACTATAAAACCCTATTGTTCAGGCTTATTATTGGCTTTGTCAAAGTTTTTAGATTTTTTTGGATATTTGTTATAGCTAATATCGCTTGGGTTTTCGATGATACTTTTTATGGTTATCCAATCGCCAAGGTTGTGTTTTTGAGCCATTTTGAAATCTAAAAGATAAATACCACAAAAATAATTGTTGTTTTCATCCTGTTCCATTATTCCTGTAAAAACTCCTTTTTGTAACATTCTTTCTTCTGATGCTTTGGTCATAATCTGTTTATTTTAAAATAATTCTGGCTACAAAGTTAATCAATTATTGTTTGATTTGGTCTATAGTATGATTTCTGTTTACCTTTGTTTTATGGAAAAAATATTTCGACCGAGTCCAAAATCATTCAAAAATACGTTTTGTGTTTTTCAGGAAGTATTGCCAGAGAGAATTGACGGTATGCCTGTGCAGTATGACAGTAAATCGGGAAGTAAGTATTTTTATACTCCAGAAGGGATGTACCGTTTGTCTAATCATTGGGGGCGATTGGCCAATAGTAAATGGCGATTGGAGCCGATGCAACCCGCAACGGATTCAAAATTTAAAATTGGTTTTGCAGCATGGAACGAATTCTATCCTGATAATGCCGAAGAAGAATTGTATTATCTCGAAGCTGATTATAACAAAAGAACGGTCAATTATCAACACCGCAATAATCCGAATTACGACTCGAAAGCCATTCTGAGAACGAGTTTTGATACAACAAAAAGGATCAAACAAATTCGGAATTTGTTTGATCTTACTTCGTGGGCCAAGTATTTTGATTACGATGATATTGATGTATTACGCAAGGAAATTATCGATGAATTAATTTTTACCAATAAAACGCTTGATGAAATAAAAAGAGCGTTCGTTTAATGGTTTGCGGCTATTAATATTAAATCATTAGTATTTATAGGTTTTGATAAATAAGCAATGATTTCGGGATAATTTTTTGCTTTGCTTTTGTCTTCTAATGCAATAGAAGAACTTACAATGTATATTTGTATTGATCCATTGATTTGGGATTTTAGTAGAACCAATTCTTCCATAAATTCCCAACCATCCATAATTGGCATATTAATATCCAACAGAATTATACCAGGAAGAGTTTCTTTGTTTTCTAAAACATTTTTTATTGCATCTATTGCTTCCTTTCCGTTTTTGAAACTGGAAACAGCCGAAAATAATTCTGATTTTTTGATAATTTTATCAACGATAATTTGATAAATCGGATCATCATCTATTACCCATATTGTTTTTTGATTCATAATATTTCAATTTTAAATGTTGTACCTATATTGGGTTCGCTTTCTACAGTTATAGTCCCCCCCATTGCTTCTATTTGGTTTTTTGTGATGAATAATCCAACTCCTTTTGAATTTGGGTTATTGCTAAAAGTTTTATACATACCAAAAATTTTTTTTCCGTTTTTTACCAAATCAATACCAATACCATTGTCTGATATTTCGAGGTATTTTTTATCTTTTTTTGTTATCCATTTTAAATCGATACATAGTTTTCGTTCGGGATGGTTGTATTTTATTGCATTTGAAATCATATTGTAAAGTACACTTTCTAAATAGGCAGGATTATAATGGATTATCAAATCTTCAGGAATTTGATTGGAAATGGTGACTTTTTTTGAAATAATCTGTTGAGAGAAAACTTTCATCACGTTATCGGCATATTCTTTTAAGCTCAAATCTTCTGTTGATATGCTTATATTAGTCCGTATATTAATAACTTCGTTTAAATGCAACATTGTTTCGTTGAGTAAGTTGGAAACCGAAACTAGTAATTTCATCAAATCTGCTCTTTCTTCTTTTGTTTCAGCAGACATTATTAATGCTACAATTGAGGCAATATTGCTGGTGTGTGACCGTAAATTGTGAGATATTATATAGGAAAAATTTAATAACCTTTCATTTTGTTTGGTAACCAAATTGAATGAATTATTCAAATCAGCTTCAATATTTTTTGATTTAGTTATATCAATCATTATTCCATGTAAGCTTACAGCTTTATCATTTTCATAAACAATATTCACCATGTCCCGTATCCAAATTGCAGAACCATTTTTGCAAATCATTCTATATTCTAAATCGTGATTTAATAATTCCTTGGTTTTTGCAGAACAATACTCCATCGCAGCTACTCTGTCATCGGGATGAATGTGATTTTCCCAAAAATTGGGTTCATCTATCCATTCCTCTGGGGTATAACCCAAAATTTGTTTTACTTTTTTGCTCACAAAAGTAAAGGCAAAAGTTGTTATGTCACATTCCCAAACAATCCCGTCTATAGTGTTTACAATGGATTCTATTTTTTGTTGTGAATTAAGAATCACTTTTTCATTTAATTTTCGAGAAGTAATATCCTCCGTTGAAATTATTATTCTTTCGAATGTTTTTTCATAACCACGTATTACATTCCATCTAAAATGAATATCAATTGAGTCACCATTACTATTCTTAATTTGAGAATCATATATCAATTCTAAATTATTTTGCGTAATAGCAACCAATTGCTTGATAAAGTCGTTTATTGTTTCTTTGTCAAGTACCTGCTCTAAATTATTGGTTAATTCTTCTTTTGCTTTAATATTAAGCAGTTCTAAACATTTATTGTTTAAGGCTACAATTTTAATTAAGGAAAAACATTTAAGAACTACTTCTGGGTGCTCCTTAATGTAATTTTCAACAATTTTTGGATCTTTATCAATGAGTTTTAGATTCTTGAGGTAATTTTTAATGTATGACAAATCAACTTCCCATAATGGAATAGGGGATTCTTTGAATAGGTTCCTGAACTGTGCTTCACTTTTTCTAAGATTTTCTAAAATTTGTTTTTGCAGAGTAATGTCTTCTACAATTGCAATGTTGGTGTTTCTTTTTTCACCTGTATTCAAAAGCGAAGTTACATTTAAATTTACCCAAACTTTTTTTCCTGTTTTAGTTATGTAACGTTTTTTTAGTGTGTATTCATTTATTATACCTTCATTGAGATTTTTTGCATTTAATTCATTTATTATTAAATCTTGTGGATGAGTAATTAATTGATAATTAATGAGTTTCATTTCTTTTTCAGAGTATTCCAACAGTTGGCAAAATTTATTGTTGATTTCTAGAAAAGTTCCAGTATTATTGTCTACGAGTGCAATTCCTATTGGTGCACGATCAAAAATAGTTTTAAATTTCAGTTCGCTATTCAAAAGCTTTTCGGCCTGAATAGTTATTAATTCCTCCAATCGCTTTGGTTTATTTAGCAAAATAGTTATAAAAGCGCCAAATAATAAACAGAGGATAATGCTTAAAATTGAAGGAATAATTAGAGATGAGTATTCGTGATTTCCTTTTAATCTAGTTAAATATAATTTCCAATTTCCATCAGGCATTTTTGTTGAAATCTGTTGGGCTTGTTGAAAATCATCTCTAAAAGGGAGAAAAAACTCTTCTTTTTTTGTGTTTGGATTTATTTTTGAAAATTGAAAATAATATTTATTGGTATCAATTGAATTTACTCCAGAAATTTTAAGCAAAGTATTTAATTTAATTACAACTGCAGCAAACCCCCAAAATTTATTTTTTTTATAAACTGGCAGCCTGCCTATAATACCCAGTCCGCCTTGCTTTAAAATCAAAGGACCTGCAAAATACATACTTTTATTTGTTATGGATTGTATGGCTTCTTTACTAACGTTTGGAGTATTGAATAAGTTTAAATTTAAAGCAGATTCATTTCCCTTTAGTGGGTAAATATATTTTATTACTCCATTTGGCACTAGCTGTACGGCATCTAAGCAGTCATTAGACGCCAAAAGTTGAGAACTTATAGAATCAAAATTTTCTGGAATCCCTTTGTCGTTTATTGTTAATGCCAACGTGAGTGTGGTTGTATAACAGTTTTTGAGACATTGGTTTACGTTTTGTTTAACGGCTTCAAGAGCAATTTCCATTTCACGATGTTCATTTTCTTTAATGATTTGAATCCGTTGAAATATAGAAAATACAATGCCACTACTAAGGAATAAAAATATAAAAAAACCTGCAGTCCTTGGATTTATCAAAGACCAGCGGATTAATTTGAGCCATTTTTTTGTAAATTCCATACACGCTTAAAAGTTCAAAAGATTATTTAATAATCCAAAAAGAGAATTTTGCACGTCTAAAGATACTAATTCTAATTTAGAAAAGTAAGAAATGGTTGTTCTAATTGTAACACTAAAGAGCAAAGTCGTGTATTCAGCTTAATAAAAACAATCATAATTTCAATAATAAAGCCGAACTTTGCATTCGTTTTTAATAGCGATATGTTTAAAACCAGATCGTTATCTTCAATATAAAAGAGAAATACTATGAGTAGAAACAACGAAGGAAATATCAAGAAACACAACGACAAACTGCACAAAGCGCAAGACAAAGCCAAAAAAGCAGCTATGGATCGTAAAGAAAAGCTAAAACAAATTACTAGAAAATTCAATGAAGACAACAAGTCTTCCGAAAATAATTAAACTATAATAGTATGGATAAGAATAAATTTAGTGAATTAAAAAATGGAGTTCAAGAAATAATTGATTTTATTACTGCTAAAAATGCTAGAGCGGCTAATAACAAATTAGTTGAAGTTAGTGAGGATTTAGACGAATTACTAGATTATGCAGAAGAAGATGATGAATTAATTGAAATTAGTAAGTACCAAGTATTATTGAATCAATTGCAACAAAGAATCGTTTTACTTGACGGGCAATTATAACTAAATACAGTTTCTTTAATAACGATGACTCCAAAAAAATGTTATTGTGGTACTGAGAATTCATTTGAAAGCTGTTGTGCACCTTATATAAATGGTACCAAAAAAGCGCCAAGTGCTTTGGCGTTAATGAAATCAAGATATTCGGCTTACTCCACCCATAAAGCAGATTATTTATTGGCAACAACACACAGTTCCGAAAGAAAATACTATTCACGAGAAGAAATTTTGCATTGGGCTACAGCCAATAAATGGCAAAAACTAGAAATCATTTCCGCTACAGAAAACACAGTCGAATTTAAAGCGTATTTCATAGACGAGAATAATGTAAACCAAGTACATTATGAATTTTCTACTTTTAAACAAGAAAACGGCAGTTGGTTTTATGTAGATGGAAAGTTTAAGTAATTATTTTATACTCTAAATTATGAAAAAGTGGATTCAGTTATTAGTAATTATTGTGCTTATAGCCAGCTGTAAAAGTGCTGTAGCAACACCGAATGAACCTGCAAAAACGGAACCAACAGCTGCCTACAAGCAACAAATGGAAAATTTGGAAAATGGTATTTATTTTAGAGGAAATGGAAATGAAACTGGCTGGAGTTTGAAAATATCCGAAAAAACCATTGAATTTACATCTCTAATACCTGGCTTTGAATCTTTTAATGGCACTCATGTTGAGCCTATCAGAGCGATGGATGCCAATGTGAAAATGTACAGGGTTACTACTGGAGCAGGGTTAATGATTATCCAGATTATGCAACAGGAATGTACCAATACCATGTCGGGTGATAAATCGTCATATTCTGTTCGCATCGAAATTGTAAAAGACAACAAATCTACGTTTTTGAGCGGTTGTGGAAACTACATTACAGACCCACGTTTGCACGATATTTGGGTTCTGGAAAAACTTAATGGAGGAAAAGTGAGTTTGACAAACTTCAATAAAGAATTACCCAATCTTGAAATAAACAGTTCAACCAATCGATTTATGGGTTACGCAGGTTGTAATCGAATGAATGGAACCATTTTCTTCGAAAGAGGATTGCTTCGTTTTACCAATATTATTAATACGAGAATGGCTTGTGGAGAAAATAATAAAGAAAACGAATTTCTTAAAGCTTTACAAAGTACTACCAATTATAAAGTGGAGAATATGAAATTGGTGCTTACAAATCCATCCGGGGGAAAGTTAGTTTTTAAAAAAGTGGACTGATTTTGGTAAAAAGTGAATAGAGATTCTTTAAATTTATTTTTTTGGAGGTATTGAAAAAATCGTACAATTACTATTTCCGATTAACTTTTCACTAATTACCAATTTGGCTTTTAACGTAAAATTATAATTTGTTTATAATAAGTTCTTTTAAAATAATCTAAATTTATCATTATGAACAATACGATAAAAAAAGGATTTTATTTTAAGAGTTATGAAGCTCCGTTTCAATCTCCATTTGATAAACTCTTTGCTATTTTTAAAGAGCTTATCACACACACATCAGGAGATTTTGACGAGGCTATTAGTTGGTTGCGCGAATTGGACAAAGAATACAAACTAACTGAACCATCCTATACTATTGATGATTTTATTGATGATTTAAAGAAGAAAGGATACATCCGGGAAGAACTCAAAGAGGATGGAACTTCTGGAGTTGGAATTACCGCCAAGACCGAACGCGCCATACGACAACAGGCTTTAGACAACATTTTTGGAAACATAAAAAAGTCGGGGAGCGGTAACCACAAAACCAAACACGTGGGCAACGGTGACGAGCATACAGGAGAGTTCCGGGAGTTTCATTTTGGCGATAGTTTAGAGCGAATTTCATTGACCGAAAGTTTGCGTAACGCACAAATCAATAATGGTGTTGCCGATTTTATGCTTACCGAAAATGATTTGGTTGTCGAAGAAACGCAATACAAATCGCAAATGAGCACCGTTTTGATGATTGATATCAGTCACAGTATGATCCTGTATGGAGAAGACCGAATAACTCCTGCCAAAAAAGTGGCAATGGCTTTGGCTGAATTAATTACCACCCGCTATCCAAAAGACACCTTGGATATACTGGTTTTTGGTAACGATGCTTGGAGAATTTCTATTCACGATTTACCATATTTAAAAGTGGGACCATTTCATACCAACACTGTTGCTGGTTTGCAACTAGCCATGGATTTATTGCGTAGAAAACGAAATACCAACAAGCAAATTTTTATGATAACCGATGGGAAACCGAGCTGTGTGAGAGAAAAAGACGGCTCATATTACATGAACAGCAACGGTTTGGATCAATATATCGTTGACAAATGTTATACACAAGCCCAACAAGCACGGAAATTGCATATTCCGATCACTACTTTTATGATTGCCAGTGATCCTTATTTGCAAAAATTTGTAAATCACTTCACCGAAGCCAACCAAGGAAAAGCGTTTTATACTGGATTAAAAGGCTTGGGCGAAATGATTTTTCAAGATTATGAAACCAATAGGAAAAAAAGGGTTAAGTAGTTTTGGGTTATGAGTTATGAGTTTTGAGCATTGTTTGTAGCAGAAGCATTTGTCATTTTATAAAATAAACGGAATTAATAAAACTTAGATTCTTAGAAACTTAGAATCTTAGCAACTTTAAAAGAAAAATATGAAAATAGAAAACATAAATACATTCGGGGAGTTAAAGAAATTGGGATACGTAAGCAAGAATATTAAAGATGAATTACGGTACAATTTAAGAGAGAAAATTAAATCAGGGCAAACTACTTTTGAAGGAGTGCACGGCTTTGAAAATACTGTTATTCCTGAGTTGGAACGAGCCATTTTGTCCCGTCACAACATCAATTTATTGGGGCTTCGCGGTCAGGCCAAAACAAGATTGGCTCGTAAAATGGTCGAATTATTGGATGAATACATTCCGTTTGTAACGGGTTCTGAAATCAACGATGATCCATTTCATCCATTGTCCCGTTTTGCCAAAGATTTAATTGCTGCCAAAGGGGATGATACTCCAATCTCCTGGTTACACAGAAGCGAGCGATTCTTCGAAAAACTCGCTACTCCAGATGTTACCGTTGCTGATTTGATAGGAGATGTCGATCCGATAAAAGCAGCCAATTTAAAATTATCCTATGCCGATGATCGTGTGATTCATTTTGGAATGATTCCACGTGCCAATCGTTGTATTTTTGTGATTAACGAATTGCCTGATTTGCAAGCAAGAATTCAAGTAGCACTATTTAACATACTGCAGGAAGGCGATATACAAATTCGTGGGTTTAAATTGCGCATGCCACTCGATATGCAATTTGTCTTTACCGCAAATCCTGAAGATTATACCAATAGAGGAAGTATTGTAACTCCTTTGAAAGACCGAATTGGTTCGCAAATTTTGACACATTATCCAGAAACCATAAAAATTGCAAGAACGATTACCACGCAGGAAGCAAAATTAGATGAAAATCAAACCAATCTGGTTTACGTTCCTTCGTTGGCCAAAGATTTATTGGAGCAAATCAGTTTTGAAGCCAGAGAAAGTGAATACGTTGACAACAAAAGTGGTGTCAGTGCCAGATTGAGTATTACTGCTTACGAAAATTTATTGAGTACTGCAGAACGCCGCGCTTTACGATCAGGAATTGATTTTACAACTTTGCGTTTATCCGATTTTATGGGAATTATTCCATCAATAACCGGTAAAGTCGAATTGGTGTACGAAGGAGAGCAGGAGGGAGCTGCCATTGTGGCCCAACACTTGATAGGTGATGCGATACACACTTTTTTTCCAGCTTATTTTCCGAAAATTGAAAAACTGGAAAAACCCGGAGAAAGAACCGTTTATACCGATATTTTGGATTGGTTTTTTACCGAAAGCGGTTTCGAATTATTGGATGATTGTTCTGATGAAGAATACAAATCTATTTTGGATAGTATTACTCCTTTGGATAAATTAATAGCAAAATACCAACCCGAACTGGAAAAACAAGATCGTTATTTCATGAAAGAGTTTATCCTTTGGGGGTTGGTAGAATACAAGAAACTGAACAAAGACCGTCTGTCTGAAGGGTATCAATTCAAGGATATGTTCGGGAGTTATATCAGCAAATTATAATGAATTCAGATTTTTAACAACAAAAGCCGAAATATAGTTTCGGCTTTCTTCTTTATAACATATCGTAAGTTATGTTTTGTCTATTAATGATAAATCGAGGCAATAATAATTTCGATTGCAATTAAAATAATGACTATCCATTCCAGGCGGGAGCTTTCGCGAACATTCAAGACGTCGGTAAATAGTTTTAAATTGTCTTCGATAATTCGTAATCGATAATCCAGATCTTTGAAACGAGGATTTATATCAAAATTGGTTTTAAGATTGCGATTCAATAAACTGAGATCTTCATTGTCCCAAACAAGATTGGGGTCATCCAGAATGTAAAGATTATCTACAATACTGTTTTTAACATTTAATACTTTTCCAATATATTTAAGTAAATTATTTTTTGAAATGCTCAGTTTTCCTCGTTGTTCTAATTCCTGAATGTATACTTTGGATGAAGTAATCAATGCATCGGTCAAAACCTCATAATATTCGAGCGCAACAGACTGACCTGTGTTAAGCATAACAATTCGCAATACTGATGGATTAATTTCATTGACAGTCACAAAATCATTTTTAACTAGGTATTTAGGAATATTTTGATCGGTTTCTATTTTATATTCTTCAAACAAATCCAGATCAACCAAAGTTGTCGCGTAGTTTTTGAGAAACTGAATGATTTTATCTTTTTCAGCTGCAGTATAGTTTGCAAAAACAATCACACCATAGTCAAAAATATAGAGATAGCGATCTTTTTCTTTAAATGTATAAAAAAGCTCAGAAGTAGTACCCGAATAGGCTTCAACTTCAAATTCAGCCCTCAATTGTTTTATATTAAAAGCTTCAGCGATTTGAAAGGCTTCTATCTTGATTGTATCTGCTTTCATGTTTACTTTATATTAAAAAAATAATTTAAAGAATGGCATTGTACATAAAAATTAGATTTAAATAAATGGTATAAAGTAATTTAAAGTTAGCCATTTATATATTAAAAACAAAAGCCGTAGCACTACTTTTTATAAAACTAAAAATAAGAATATTTTATTTTGGGACCTTTCCCATTTTATTTAGTCTACCTTGTCCCGTTGGCGGTCTATGCAGTCAATAAAAACAAACATGGAAAACAGTTTTGAGGATTTGATTGCTACTTATATAGAAAATAAAGTAGGAATATCGGAGCATTTTTTGAGTGATGATTTGGCCAATAACTTAAAACAGAATTTATATACGTTGAATAAAAACAGTCAATTATCTGCCGCTGGAATAGGCAATTCGGAGAAGTTGTCATACGATGGAGCCGTCCGAAGTGATTCTATTTATTGGCTGGACAAAAAACACAACAATATTTTCGAAAATGAGTTTTTTGCCCAAATGGAAGCTTTTATTTTATATCTAAATGAAAGTTGCTATGCCGGAATTACTGGGTATGAATTTCATTATTCCCTATATGAAAAAGGTGATTTTTATCTGAAACATTTAGATCAATTCAAGAACAATCCAAGCAGGAAGTATTCCATAATTAGTTATTTGAACAGCGATTGGCAGGAGAGTGATGGGGGAGAACTGCTGATTCATCAACTAGACAACAATCAAAAGATTAGTCCAACGCAAGGAAAAACGGTTTTCTTCAAAAGCGACGAGCTTGTCCATGAGGTTTTGGTTACCCAAAATACCAGAATGAGTATTACGGGTTGGCTAAAAAGTGATTAAAATTTACCTTTGGTTTGTGAAACAGTTTTTTTTCTTATTTTTTCTGTCAATAAAACTAAGTTTTCTTGCCATTTTATTAGGTTGGCAGAATAAATATTCCTGTATTTGGCAATTACTTCCAGATGTTTAGATTGAAAATCATCATTCATTTCATAGTTCCAATTATTATCTCTAAAAATCGTTTCAAAATTAAAAACATTCCCTACCAACATTTTATAATCCTGAACTAAATTTTGATGAAGATTAGAATTTAGTATTGGTTTAATTTCGGTATTATAAAAAGCTACAGCAGTTTCGTTTACCGCTAATCCTTTTTCAATCCAATGTTGGTTGAAGGAATCCTCTTCATATCTAAAAAAATCCGTAATAAGTTTGTCCGAAAACCAATCGGGTAGTTTGACATTTGGCTCAATTACCTCTGAAAATTCATTAAGATTGGGTTGTAATTGTGAATTTGGAATTATTGAGGAATTAAACAAATACCATTCTGAATCCATTATTAAATAAATGAGTTTTCTAGTTTTGAGTTTCGCAAGCCATGTTCTATAGCGAACTGGCCCTTTGGGAAATAGTCCAGGATCGACGACCATCTTCCGAACTTTATTTTTAATTCTAACCTGAAGTATTGGAGCAACATGATAGCCCCAATCTATTTTTCCGGTAGGGGACATGTTTTTTTTGTCTATAAAAGTGATTAACCGAGAACTATTCATAGAATAAACAACAGGTGCAAAAGCCCAAATTTTGGCACATTGATAGCCTTTAGATTCTAATAGCAAACAGATATAATGCGAAATATTATGGCAATTGGCTTGTTGATAACCAAAAGGAATTCCAGATTTTATAATTTCAAAAAATAAAGTATTAACAGTATTTTTGTCAATTATAGAAGCTTTTCTGTTGGTCAAAAGAGGGTGTTTTTTTATGATATTTTTAAATTTTTAAATAAATTAAATGAAAGGTATAACATCAACTTCTACTTTTACTTTATGATCTCCAGAACTAAAAATAATTCCTTTTAGTGGAGATACATCAGCAAAATCTCTTCCATAAGCTGTTACAATATGACGTTGTTGAGGAATCATATTGTTCGTTGGATCAAATTCGCACCAGCCCATTTCTGGAATATAAACCGATATCCAGGCATGAGAGGCATCAGAACCTTCAAGTTTTGGTTTTCCTTTTGGCGGTAGCGTTTCGATATAACCACTTACATATTTTGCCGGAATACCAACACTACGCAAACTTGCAATAGCCAAGTGGGAGAAATCCTGACAAACTCCTTTTAGTTCTTTAAGTACAGTTTTTAGTGGCGTATTGACATTGGTTGAACCCGATTTGAATTGAAATTCAGTATATATTTTTTTTATTAAATTTAAAACTCCTTCAAAAAGCGAAACATTGGCAATCAAACAGGTTTCGGCAAAAGCAACTATTTCTTCATCCCAACTAATGAATTGACTGGGCAATTGATACTGTAAAACTTCAATTTTTAATGCATGATCTGTTTGAAACTTCATTCTAGCCTCTTCACAAGTAATTGAATTAAAAAGTTGTACTTCTTTATATAAAACTTGAATTTCGCTGGAGACTACAACTTTTAATGATTTATGAGACTCATGAATCGAAAAATAATGTTGGACATTTCCAAAATAATCAGTGCGGCTGTATATTTTGGAGGGCTTGGGCTCTATCTCTATTTTAAAATTTTTACAAATTTGTTTGGATGAATTCAAGGGTTGCAGGCACAAAATACTTTGGTAATTGTGAACTGCATTTGCATAGCTGTAAATAGTTTGATGTTTTAATTTATATTTCATCAGAATCTATATTTTTAAGTGTGTCTAAAACTGAATGTTGCATTACAGAATGATTGAAATATAAACTTGCCAAATTATTTGAAACATTCGAAATCAATTCAAAAACAGTTGAAAGTGTTTGATCCAATTCAGTGCGAAATTGAGTGGCCGAATCTACTTGTATTAAAATTTCGGCATCAATCAATTTGATAATCGTACTGGCTTCAAGAACTGATTTTTCGGCAATACTCAATCGATGTGGCTCTATTGTTTTAGGCAATTTAGAAAGATAATACGAAAGCGTGTCTAATAGAAAAGAAAGCGTATAAGGTAAATTCTTTTCTAAAAACACCATATTGATGACGGCTTTTAAGCTCAAATGCGATTTGTAAATATTTCTATATTGTGCCAATAAGTGATGATTTTCTAATATGGCTTCCATCAGAACCGCTTCTTCTTCCTCGATTTTTTTGAAATTGAAAGTAGAGCGGAAAACAGACAACAAGGATAAAATTCGTTCTACATTTTTTCCTGTTTCCAGCAAATAAAAACCATTGTCTCTAGGTAATGTTTCGTAAATATTTCCGTAAAAAGAAAAAAGGCGAATGTGCAATTTATCCAGACCATGGTTGACTTGGTTGATATTATTTGTGTTGGTGTTTTTTAATACAAAAAGGCTGTCTTCGACTAAATTGATAATGCGTCGGGTATCATGATTCCATTTTTCACTAACTTGGTTAATTGTATTCAACAATGATTGAAGATTGTATACTACAGAACCCGCTTTTTCTGAATGATTGATCAAAAGCAAGAGCTCGGCAATTGGGTTTTCAAAAATGGTATCATTGTCATATTCTTCGCTGTCTTTAATTTCTTTTCCAACAAATCCCGGATACGTTTGAGTAAGATGTGTTAGTGATTTTAATAATACAACTAAAAAATCGGGTTGTTTATTCCCATTTTTAATTACATTTTCGTTGAGTCTGTTCAAAATTATTTTTAGAAAACTACGAAGCGCCATTGTTCTTTCGCACAAACGTCCCACCCAAAATAAATTTTCTGCATTTCGACTGGTCAAAGAATTGTTAAGCTGGTTGTTGGTATTTTTTCGTTCAACAGTTTTTTCGTGATGTTCTGTTGGAGCATCAGTAATAATCCAAGTGTCTTTAGAAATACCGCCCAATTGGTTCGAAATCTCAAACTTTCCTTTCAAGGCAGAACTCCTTGTTAGGCCTCCCTGCATTACTTTATAATCGTCACCATCTGCAATCAAAAAGCAACGCATTGCAGCATATCTTGGTTCGATTGTTCCATTTATAAAAGAAGGAGTGGTAGATAAACTGACTTCTTCTTGGGCCACATAATCTTTTGGACTTTTAAGTATGAGGTTTTTCAAATCATTAAGCTGCTCTTCATTCAATAATCGCCCATAAATGGATCTAAATCCTTGTTTGCGATTGGTTTTTTTTATAATTAGTTTAGGTAAATTGGCTAAAACAAAATTTAATTCTTTGGTTTGTCCACACCACCAAGTTGCTACCGAACTCATTAATAAAGGTTCATTTAGCAGAAACTTACAGGCATTTTGCATAAAAGCCATTAGGCCGTAATTTTCCAAAACACTGGTTCCTGGAGGGTTGAATACAGCAACATTTCCTAAACGTATTACCTGTAATAAACCGGGAATTCCGAGCAAAGAATCTCTGCGCAACTCGAGTGGATCGCACCATTCATCGTCCAATCGTTTTATAATAACATCTACACGTTCTAGCTGATCGATAGATTTTAGCCATACAAAACCATCTCTCACCAACAAATCATTTCCTTGCACTAAAGTATATCCCAAATAGGAGGAAAGGTAAACGTGTTCAAAATAGGTCTCATTTCCAGGGCCGGGAGTTAAGAAAACCACATTCGGATTTTCATTAGAATTATTTCCTAACGTATCAACAGTTTGCTGCAATTGACTAAAATAGGGAGACAGTCTGCTTCTATATGTTTTTTTGTTGAGCTCTGGAAAAACCTTGCTCATAACAATTCTATTTTCTAGTGCATATCCTGCACCCGAAGGGGCTTGCGTGCGATTGTCCAGCAACCACATTTTTCCGTCGGGACCACGAGCCAAATCTACTGCATAATTGAGTAATTGTTTGTCGGATTTTTGTCTAATATCAAAACAGGGCAATAAAAAACCAGAATTATCAAAAACTAATTCGGCTGGAATAATAGCATTTTTAATTAATAATTGAGGACCGTAAAAGTCTTTTAAAATCAAATCCAACAAACGAGCTCTTTGCTTTAATCCTTGTTCGATGGTTTTCCATTCTGATTCATGAATCAGGAACGGAATTGGATCTAATTTCCAAGCACGATTTGATTCTTTATTTGAATCATAAACATTATAAGTTACACCGTTTTCCTTTAATTTCTTGATTATTTCTTGATTACGCAATTCCAGTCCTTCAATACCTATTGATTCTAAAGTATCGAAAAGTTTTTGCCAATAAGGCTTTATCTGACCATTTTGGTCAAGAACTTCGTCGTAGCTATTGATCGTCTGCTTATAAGTGTTGAGTAATCCTAATGAAATATCTTGAATCATTTGTTCTTTGTGAATGATTTACTTTTTATAATTATGCAAAATAGTGGTTTTTGACCGAACAACAATTAAATTATTTAAAATAAGCTGTTATTTTTTGCAACCCAAAAATGCCTCAAATCCAATGTGTTTGGATATTCAGGATTAACTAATTCAATTGGAGTATCGGGTTTTAGATTGGTTTTGTTTTCGGCCACAAATCTCGAAACGGTGGGTGTATTAATAACCGGGGCGCTCTGTTCTGAAGTTGTTGATGGTGTATGACCAAAATCCCAAAAACGACTTATTTTTCTGGATTCAGCTTCATAACTATTTACAGGATAAGTTTCAAAACTTCGTCCTCCGGGATGTGAGACAAAATAAGTGCAACCACCAATTACTTTATTATTCCAAGTATCCACAATATCAAAAACCAAAGGTACATCTATACCAATATTAGGATGCAATGCAGATGGAGGATTCCATGCTTTATAGCGGATTCCTGCTACGTATTCGCCTTTCGTCCCTGTGCTTCTTAACGGAATTCTGCAACCTTTGCACAATAAGATATGGCGTTCAGGAATAATTCCTGAAATTTTAACCTGTAATCTTTCTAACGATGAGTCTACAAAACGAGCTGTTCCATTACTCGATAATTCCTCACCCAAAACATGCCAAGGTTCTATTCCTAAACGAATTTCCAATTGAATATTATCAACCGTAATACCTCCGTGATGTGGAAATCTAAATTCAAAAAATGGGTCAAACCAGGAAATATCAAAATCATAACCAGCCTCTTTCAAATCATTCACCACATCAATCATATCCAAATAAGCGAAGTGTGGTAGCAAGAATTTATCGTGCAATTCGGTTCCCCAACGCACTAATTTTTTTTCATAAGGGTTTTTCCAAAATTTAGCTATCAAAGAACGAACCAATAGGTTTTGTACCAAGTTCATGTGTTTGTGTGGTGGCATATCAAAAGCCCTTAACTCTAATATTCCCAAACGCCCTGTTGACGAATCGGGAGAATATAATTTATCAATGCAAAATTCAGTTCTATGCGTATTTCCAGTGATGTCCGTGAGTAAATTTCTAAAAATACGATCGACCATCCAAAACGGAATATCTTTATCTTTCGGAATTTGTTCAAAAGCAATTTCCATTTCATACAAGCGTTCGTCACGACCTTCATCAATGCGTGGTGCTTGACTGGTTGGTCCAATAAAAGGTCCAGCAAAAAGATAGCTTAAAACAGGATGATGTTGCCAATAAGTAATTAAACTACGTAATAAATCGGGTCTTCTCAGTAATGGACTGTCTTCTGGTTTTGCAGCTCCCAGTGTAACGTGATTTCCGCCACCAGTTCCGGTATGACGACCATCAACCATAAATTTATCGGTTCCTAAACGAGAAAGAAAAGCTTCTTCGTATAAAGCTGTGGTGTTGTCCACAATTTCCTGCCACGATTTGGCGGGATGAACATTGACTTCGATAACGCCAGGATCTGGAGTAACCATCATTTTTTCGATGCGATAGTCCGTTTCGGG
Source organism: Flavobacterium sp. N3904 (assembly GCF_025947305.1). Classification (NCBI taxonomy): domain Bacteria; kingdom Pseudomonadati; phylum Bacteroidota; class Flavobacteriia; order Flavobacteriales; family Flavobacteriaceae; genus Flavobacterium; species Flavobacterium sp. N3904. The sequence goes on along the minus strand of NZ_CP110009.1, from coordinate 3,207,659 downwards.
TTGGTAGCCTTCAATTCGAACAGGAATTTGTAATTTTTCGGCAGTAGTTTCTACCGAAGCAATCAAATCTAAATAAGTTTCTAAATAATCTGTAGGGGGTAGAAAAACATATATAATTCCGTCACGTTCTTCTACACACATGGCAGTCGAAAAAGTCTCTACCTCAAATAACAGAGATTCTTTTTTATCTATTTCCTCTTCAGCATTCGAAGCAACTGTTGCTTTATAACTTTCTGAAATACTGCCATACCGTTCTTCCAAAGATTGATGATAATCACCTAATGGCGATAATTCTTCAAATAAACTTCGGGAAACAGGTTGTTCCCTTTTATTTTTAGAAACTTTAGGCAAAGATTCCAAAGGCAGGCGCAAACCAATAGGGGAGTTCCCAGGAATCAGATAACATTGCCCTCTTCTAAATTCCCAAACACAGCTTACCCAACTTTTGGTTGTGTGAATCCATTTTAATGGTACAACAAAACCAGAAGGGTTATTCAGTCCTTTTTCCAATAATTTTGCCAATGTATGACGCTGAACAGAATCTTTTAGATTTACGGCAAGCGGATCGAGATTAACGGGTAGTTTTCCTTCTTCCAAAGCCCAATAAATGGGATCTTCGTATGTTGGATTTATATTTTTAATGTCAATACCAAGATATTTTGTCAATTCAATGGCAAAACGTTCTGCATCGTGAAAAGTGAACTTTTTGCCATCTTCTTTAGCAATTAAAGCATCGTTTTTCCACAACGGCAACCCATCTTTTCTCCAATATAAAGCATATTGCCAACGCGGAAATAATTCGCCGGGATACCATTTCCCTTGGCCAAAATGAAGCAATCCTCCGTGAGCAAAACGACTTTTCAATCGAAGCGCTAGATCATAAGCGAGTTTACGTTTCAAAGGGCCATCGGCAGTAGAATTCCATTCAGGTGATTCAAAATCATCGATAGAAACGAAAGTGGGTTCGCCTCCCATTGTCAACCGGACATCGCCTTCAATCAAATCTTTTTCTACATCATTGCCCACCTTCATAATGTTTTCCCATTGTTGTTCGGTGTAGGGTTTTGTAACTCTTGGATCTTCGTGAATGCGGGTCACGGTATTGTCAAATTCAAATTCAACTTGGCATACCTCACTTGCACCAGTTACAGGAGCAGCACTTTCATAATCAGGAGTGCAACATAACGGAATATGCCCTTCGCCAGCAAAAAGCCCAGAAGTAGGATCGAGACCAATCCAGCCAGCTCCGGGTAAATACACCTCTACCCAAGCATGCAAATCTGTAAAATCTTTTTCTGGGCCAGAAGGACCATCAAGCGATTTAAGATCTGAAGTCAATTGAACTAAATACCCCGATACAAATCGTGTGGCCAGACCAATACTTCTGAGCGCTTGAACCAAAAGCCAAGCAAAGTCACGACAAGAACCACTTTGTATCTCAAGTGTCTCCTCACAGGTTTGAACACCTACTTCGAGACGAATATTGTATTTTAATGTTTGAAAAACCAATTGGTTAGCAAAAACCAAAAAATCAACCGTGATTAAGTCCTTTTTTTGTGTCAGTTTTGACACAAACTCATCAAATTTCATCCCTTTTTCTTTAACTTCAAGATAAGGCCATAATTCTTTGTGTAGTTTATTTTCGTAGAGAAAAGGAAAGGTTTCAGCGTATTCTTCGACAAAAAAATCAAATGGATTGATAACTTCTAATTTAGCAATAACTTCAACTTCAACTCTTAACTCAGTTGTTTTCTCATTAAAAACGACCCTTGCTTGATAATTACCAAATGGATCTTGTTGCCAATTGATAAAATGATTTTCGGGATAAATCTTAAATGAATATCCTTCAATTGGAGTTCTGGAATGTGCGGCGGGTCTTAATCTGAAAATGTGAGGAAATAGTTTTACACTTCGATCAAATTTATAAGCAGTTTTGTGTGAAATGGCTATTTTTATTGACATAAGTAAGTGTTATTTTCGGCGTTATACAGTATATACAAATATTGTGAAAAAATCACTATTTATTCAATTTATATAATAATAATACAAGTATTTTTAGGTACAATATCTCCAAATTATCAATTTTGGCTTTTATAATTGCGAATAATTAAAATTGAATTAAAAGCACTAAAATTGATGATGATTTTTGATTATTGTTTTTTTTATTTTTAATAAAAAGTTCAAATAAAAACTGATGATTCCTTCCAATAACTTACTTTTGCGCTGCAGACCGCCTTATCGTCGTCCTGTCTTTATGGACAGGAGGGAGGAAAGTCCGGACACCATAGAGAAGCATAGCGGGTAACACCCGTCATTTTGTTCTGATTTTTCGGAATAAGATAGGACAAGTGCAACAGAAAGTATGTACAGGTAATGCTGTAGTGAAACCAGGTAAACTCTATGCGGTGAAATATCAAGTATATCAGCATTTAAGGGTTTCTCGCCCGTTGCTGAAGGGTAGATAGCTTGATCTCGTTGGTAACAACGAGACTAGATAAATGATAAGGTATCGTTTTGTTCTTTTGAACGGGACGAGGACAGAATCCGGCTTATAGGTCTGCATTTTTTTATATTTTAATGTTAATTTACTATTTTAGTAAAAAAAATATGAAAAAAGTCTCTTTTCTGTCGTTACCAAATTCCATTTTAGTACTACGTATCTGTATTCCATTATTTTTTGTGGCTCATGCAGTGACAAGAATTGCAAACGGTACAATAAACCAATTTGCCGATTTTTTGTCAGGTAAAGGTTTTTTGGCGGCAAGTGCAATGGTTTGGGGAATTACAATTTATGAAATTATTGGAGGAATTGTATTGAGTTTTGGTTTCTACATAAAATATTTGTCATTGGGATTTATTTTAATGCTAATTATGGGAAATATAATTATTCATTATCAAAATGGCTGGTGGGTTGGCGAACATGGTGAAGGAGGAATGGAATACAGTTGTGCTTTAATTTTGGCTTTATTGGTTATTGCTAGTTCAAAAAAGTAGAATGGAGTAAAATTATGTTTGCTGGATTGAATAATTCTATTTTACATAATATAAATTATAGTTCATTTGTTTATTACTGAAATCAAGTAAGAAAACGATAAAAAATGCTACTTTCTTAGCTCTTTGTAATGGTTTACTTATCTAATCGACCAAAGTACTTCTATTTTATTGAAAAGATTAAATCTAAAGAAGTTACTTTTGCAAAAAAAAATTAAAATGACAAAAGCAAAATACATCCAATTAATTCTGATTCTAGGTTCAATGACCGCGCTTGGACCATTTTCAATTGATATGTATTTACCCGGGTTTTCCGGAATTGCCGAAGACCTTCAAACTACTGTTACTGAAGTTTCCATGTCTTTATCCAGTTATTTTATTGGAATTTCGTTTGGTCAATTACTATATGGACCATTATTGGATCGTTTTGGTCGAAAAAAGCCTTTGTTTATTGGGTTATTGATTTATATTTTGGCTTCTTTAGGCTGTGTTTTTGTTGCTGATATCAATACTTTTATAGGACTTCGGTTTATTCAGGCAGTTGGTAGTTGTGCAGCTACGGTGGCTTCGGTTGCAATGGTTCGAGACTTGTTTCCTGTGAAAGAAATACCCAATGTCTTGTCCAAATTAATGTTGGTTGTTGGGCTTTCTCCAATGTTGGCGCCAACGATTGGCGGTTATGTAACGAGTTATTGGGGTTGGCATATTGTGTTTTTTATACTGATGTGTATGGGAATTTTTGTATTGATTGCTTCTCAAATGGGTCTGCCAAAAACACATGAACCCGATTTATCAATTTCTTTACGACCAAAGCCCATCATCAATAATTTTGTGTCAATTATCAAAGTGCCTCAATTTTACACGTATGCTTTAACTGGTTCTATAGCATTTTCTGGATTATTCACTTATGTTGCTGCATCTCCCATTTTGTTTATGCATATTTTAAAGGTAGATGCCACCATCTATGGTTGGATTTTTGCTTTTATGTCTTTGAGTTTTATTGGCTCGAGTCAGTTGAACTCTCTATTGTTGAGACGTTTCTCGAGTGAACAGATGATTTTTGGTGCTTTAATTGCTCAAATAATCATTAGTGTTGCCTTTTTGATTTTGGTAATCAACGATGTTTTAGGATTGTATGGTACGATTGCAATGCTATTCTTGTTTTTGGCCTGTTTGGGTATTTCCAATCCCAATACTGCGGGATTAACCCTTGCTCCTTTTGCCAAAAATACTGGAAGTGCTTCGGCATTGATGGGTGCCACTCAATTGGGAATTGGGGCTTTGGCTTCGTTTGCTGTGGGTGTTTTTGTGAAAGATTCTATGGTACCTATAGTTGCTATTATGACGTGTACTACGATTATCGCTTTTATTATTTTGAATATTGGTAAAAGAAAAATCAAGAAAACCATTATGAATTCTGGAGATGATGAAATTATAATGGGACATTAATCTTGCTTCTATTTTTCTAAATTTGATTCTCGTAAAGACCCAAATGTGCAAAGTTTAGAAGATTTATTTTTTCGAATAACATTAAAATTATGCACTTTCATCAAACATAATTTCGTCTGAACTGCCTATTTTATATAAAGGTTTCTCAATTGGCAACGTAAAATAAAAAGTAGAACCCTCCCCTTCAATACTTTCTACCCAGATTTCACCGCCATTTTTTTCCAAAAAGCCTTTTACTAATAACAATCCAATGCCGGCTCCTTTATTCTTTTTTCTTGTTTCTGAAAGCGTTTTCATTTGGGGAGTAAACAATTTGTCCATTATTTCTTTAGACATTCCAATTCCGGTGTCTTTAATCTGAACAATAATCTTATCCTCTTTGGTTTTTGCTGAAACTGTAATCGAGCCCCCTTTTTCGGTATGTTTTATCGCATTTGATACGATATTTTGAATAATGGAAATCAACATTTTACTGTCGGCAAACACAGAGGTGTTCTCTTCGATTTCGTGATGCAGATTTATGGTGTTTATTGAAGCCGTTTCGTTTAAAGTATCAAAAACTTTATTAATATATTCGATTAGTTTTAATTTTGAAGGAGAAAAGGTGTCTGATGCGTATTTTATTCTTGCCCATTCCACCAAATAGTCCAACATTTCCAATTCATCTGTAGATGATTTATAAAGCAAGTCCAGCATTTCCTGCATAGCATCAGGACTCATTTTACGGAAATTTTCTTTTAGATATTTTGCTGTTCCAATAATTGCCGACAACGGACTTCTTAAATCGTGCGAAAGTATTGCCATAACACTCTCTTTATGAGTATTAAGATCTTCCAATTCTTTAATGTAATTTTTTATGGCATCTTCTGATTGTTTTCTATCAGTCAAGTCCCTCAAAACCTTAACGTAGCCAAGCATTTCTCCGTTTAAACCAATGAGTGGAAAAACCAACCCATAAGCATAAAACAGGCTCTTGTCTTTGGCAATGTGCCATCTATTATCGGTTGCTCTACCTTCTTTTAAAGAGGTTTCGATTTCTATTGTAGGAACACCATTTTTTAAATCTTCCTCTGTAAATATCAAATCAAAAGGTTGTCCGATAACTTCATCCGTTTCGTAACCAAATATTTTTGTAGAACCAGAACTCCAACTATTTATAATAAAATCATTGTCTAATGTAAAAATGGAATAGTCTTGTAAACTATCGATTATTTGGCTATAAAATTCAGCGGTTGGAACATATTTGTTTTTAAGAATTTTTGTGAAGTTTTGCTTGGTTTCCATTGTATTTAATTGAGCCATTATGTTGAAATATGTGGTATTGTCTTAACCATTATTGGTTATACCATTTCTTTATTTCAGGCTAAATTACGTCAAATCATCGGATTTGTTGTGGCATCTACTAAAAACTATTTTTAGATTAGATCAAATGTTAAAATCTCAAGTAATTGCAGGAAGTTTCAGTTCTTAATTTTGAATAACAACACGATAATCCTGATTGTAGATCTAGTTTATTGATGGTGATTGCAAATCAACACTATCGGGGTTTTGTTTATATTAATTTGTTTACGGTGAAATATAAATTATAGTGTCAAAACCATAAGTGACTTCGCCATAACCATAAATTACAATAGCATAACCGTAAATGACATTGCTATAACCGTAAATGACATTGTTATAACCGTAAATAACATCGCTATAACCGTAAATGACATTACCATAACCGTAAATGACATTGCTCTAACCGTAAATTACATTGCTATAATCGTAAATGACATTACCATAACCGTAAGTGACATCGCGATAACCGTAAATGACATCGCCATAACCGTAAATGACATTGGTATAACCGTAAATGGTGATGGGTGATTTATAAACAGGACAGGCATTTGTGGTTTTGCCTATCCTGTTTTGCTTTTGGAATTAAGCTAGTTTCTTTCTGAATTTTAATCCTTTTACCTGGGCAAACTCGGGTGATGCTGCTCCGTAGATTGATTTTATGTATTTTTTTATATCGTCTACAATGTAGAGTAATCCTGTTTCTTCTTTGTATAATAAGGTGTCGCGCGCGATTCTTGAATTGCTTACTGCCGCATAGGCTGTTGCAACGGCATTGTTTTTGACAATGAGGTCGGTTTGTTTTGCGGTTAGGGATGCCATCTTTAATTCGGTTTCGTTTGGGGCATAACTGGTTTCTGACTGTACTACCGAAAGTAATGCCGCAAAGTGCTGTATTTGCTGGTCGTAGGATTGCTGACTTGTAGAAATAGTTTTGGGCACAACTGTATTTGGGTCCGTTGGCTTTTTGTTCTTTTTTTCTTTGGGGCCTTGCAGTTTTTTATTAAACCCTTTTGCATCGTCTACTTTTTGGGTAATGGCATCGGTGATCTGCAATGCGTTTACGACTTTTGTTGCCAGTGGTTTTAGTGTTCTAAAGGCCGCAGCCCTGTCGTTTACGGTATTGTTATAAGCTGTATTTTTTGTTATTACATCGGCCAAACTTGCCTGACTTGCCATTGCCAGTGCTGTAAGCTGAGGCAACTTTAATGCCTTCTTGCTCGGGTTGTAACTTGGCCCGTATCCTGTTACGAAAGCGATTACATCCTGAAGGTTTGCCACGTTCTTTGCGTGCCCCGTTTCACTCACAGTACTTTTGGTTTTGGCAGTGTTGGTGCTTTTTGAGCCTGATGTAGCTGTCATGTATTGAAAGTTTAAAGTATTGATGAATAATTTCAAAAATAAAAATAAATTTTAATTTACACTATTTATATTACAAAAAAGAAAGCTACTGTATGATAGTAGCTTTCTTTTTTGTGCTATATTAATGACTTTAGGAGATACAAAATGTTTATCTTATAATTGCGGGCACGGATTCCAAATCCACTCTTTCGGGTAAGTAGTTAAAATTTCAGAACTTGTTTTCCAACTTGTTTCTCCCATGACTTAATTTGTTTATAAATGTCTGTTTGCTCAAAATATCGTGAATCATATGCTAAAATTAATTCAAGTTCTATTTGATCCGCTGATAAAACATTAGAATTTAGTGAGGCTAGTTTTTTTCTTAGCCCCAAACTCAAAATTTGGCAAATGTCGTGGCCATTGCAAAGTTGATTTAATTCGACACCATCTAATTTTTTTGAATTTAGAGATTGAAGAGCGGCTTTATTAGTTGTATTTATTTTTGTTTTATTCATTGAATAATTTATAACTGCATTTATCAGATTTTCATTTCCAGTAAATTTAAATAATTTTACATCAATAAATTTGGCATAATCCAATGGTCGAGCATCTTCCTTATGTGGTTTAAATAGTAACCCTAAGTTCTCAGATTTGTTTACCCATTTAAGTATACCAATTGATTTACTTAGGTTAAGCAAATCTTCCCGAATGTCTTTTATTTTTAAATCTTCGAGATAAGTTGAATATTTAGTAGGGTCACAGTGATGTGTCAATATTGTATCAAGAGCATTAGATTTAATAATCATGACTTCGATATCATGATCGTCAGACATAATTACATTTTTGTTTTGTGGTAAATCATCATCCAATCTTCGGAAGTCTGAGTCAATTAATCCAAGAGCATCTGTAAATCCGCGCTGCTGAAGTTCTTCAATTACTTGTATTACGTTACAATTTCCAAACGCGATCTCTATTTCGCAGAATTCTTGATCAGTAAATTTTCGATAGAGTGTATAGTCACTGTTGCCCTCAACAATTAAATATGTTCCCTTAAATCGGGATTTTTGCAATATTGAATTAGCAATCCTATCGGGAGTTAAATGTTCGCGCATATTATTCTCCCTTTAATTGTACAGTTAATTTCCAGTTCTTGTTAATAATATCTGGTGAATGTGTAGCAATAATAGCAGACAAGTTATTTAGTATAATCACTTCCTTTAAATCGTTTATAAAGTGATTTTGCCATGAAATGTGTAAAGAGATTTCGGGTTCATCAATCAATAAAAGTGAATTAGGTTCAGTATCAAACAAAAGTTGGAAAAAAAGTACAAGTTCATGTTGTTCGCCCGACGAAAGACCAGATAAAGGAATATCTTTCCCTGTTAATTGAGATGTAAAGACAAAACCTCTGGATTTATGAATACTCAACTTTTTGTATAAAAATCTTTTATTAATTATATTTAATAAAAGGTCGATTCGTGTCGCTAGTTCATTATAAATTTCTAATTTTTCATTACTATCTTGAAGGTAAACTTGTAAAACTTCCTTTAAGATTTCCTTATTTTTGTGTGTAGTTTGAAAGTTAATCGGTAAATTCTCTTCTTCACTATCAAGCAGACCAACTTTATTTAAAAGTTCACTTTTTCTACTTAGTTCCTTAAGTCCTTCTTCTAGTTCTTTATCAGAATTTTTTTTGGATGTGTAATTTGATTAATGACCCTATTTGGATAACTCCTGTCTAATTTCGAAGCAAGATCAGTTGCAGCAACAGTTTTATTTTTTATTTTTTCGATTAAACCTTGCGAATAATTAACTACTGAAGACTTGTACTCTTGTTCTTGAGCTTTCGTTCTAATCAATAGTCGTTGTGTTTCAATAAATTTTGTTTTTATCGAAGACGATTTTTTTACTAGCCAATCAGGAAGACTTTCGAACTGTTTTCTAATATTCGCAGGCAAGAATTCACCATATCGCTCAAATAGTTGTTGTGTTGAAAATAATTCACCTTCGTGAGAATTTAGCCAAGTGTCCGGACCAACTTTTTCAATTGGAAATGGTAAATATCTGCCAATTTCATAATGAATTTCGTCATGATAATAAAGATCTCTATTTCGACGAAGTCTATGTATAGGTCTTTGATTTTCTGAAAAACTCATTATATAGGTTTCTGGCTTTTTTTTGCCTGTTGTTGTATGATGTGAGAACTTTAATGCGCAACCATTATCATTAATTTCTTTTTCTATTGAAACCACATCATTATTTGAAAACGTTAAAATAAATTCTTTAAATAGATATGTTTGAAGTTCAAAAAAATCTTTGTCGAAAAAAGCCTTTATCATTTTCAATATGACAGTTTTTCCAAGACCATTTTCACCCAAAATCATTGTTATATTTTCTTCCTTTAATTTAATTGGATGGTCAAATGCACCATATAATTCTTTTACTTCAATCTTTGTAATCATATTTTTAAGTTATATATGTTATTAATTACTGCCAACTTGTGTATATATAAAACAAACCTTCGCAAAGCTATCCAAAATTGGATTGTTATACGAAGGTTTGTCTTACTTTGTATTTCTCAAATATAAATCTTTTTTATCAGAAATTACGGCCTGAATGAAAACTATTTTGAGCTATGCATCAGCTTTTGTTCTTTTCTCTGGTCTAATAATCATACGCAACGATTGGTCTTTGGAGAAATAGGCAATCATCCAATGGTAAAAGGTATTGATTCGGTTGCGGTAGGTTATCAAAGACATTAGATGTACGAAAAGCCAAATCATCCAGGCGAAAAAGCCCTTGAAATGCATTTTGGGTTTGGGCAAATCGACTACGGCTTTGTTTTTTCCGATGATCGCCATAGAACCTTTGTCTTTGTATTTAAAGGGTTTTAATGGCTTATTTTGAAGTATTAGTTTAAAATTTTCGGCCAAATTTATTCCTTGTTGGATAGCCACTTGCGCAACTTGCGGGTGACCGCCCGGGAAATCTACATCGTTGAGTTGGATGCAGGTATCGCCAATGGCGTAGATGTTTTCGGTACCATTTACTTTGTTGAAGGCGTCGGTTGCCATTCGTTTGCCACGACCGTAACTTTCTGCCGGAATTCCTTCAAATTCTCGTGCTGAAACTCCTGCCGCCCAAATTAAATTTTTGGTTTGAATGGTTTTTCCATCGGCAAAGAATACGGTGTCGTCTTTGTAATCGACCACACGGGTGTTTAGCTTTACGACCACTCCCAATTTTGTTACTGCTTCGAGTGTATCTGCTTGTGATTCCAAACTCATAGGCGACAGTAAGGCGTCTCCCCCATCGACCAAATAAATATTACTGGCGGTGGTGTCGAGTTCGGGATATTCTTTGAGTAAAATATTTTTTCGCATTTCGGCAAACATACCCGAAACTTCCACTCCTGTGGGTCCTCCACCGGCCACGACAATGGTCAAAAGTGTTCTTCGCTTGCGGATGTCTTTGCAAATGGCTGCTTTTTCGAGGTTTTTCAATAATGCGTTGCGCATTTCGATGGCATCATTGAGGGTTTTCATCGGAATGGCATTTTTCTTGACATTTTCCATCCCGAAATAACTGGTTTCGGCACCAGTTGCAAAAACCAAATGGTCGTATTGCAATTCGCCGTTATTGAGGATGATTTTGTTTTCGGCAGGAATTACTTTTTGGAGTTCGCCCAAGCGAAACTTCAGGTTCTTCTTGCCCGCAAAAAATTTACGGAACGGATAACTTATGCTTGAGGGTTCCAGAAAAGCGGTTGCTACCTGATAGATGAGCGGAGGAAAGAAATTGTAATTGTTTTTGTCAACAAGCGTTACTTCTATGCCGTTGTGGTTTGTGAGTTCTTTGGCTAAATTGATTCCGGCAAAACCACCACCTATGATTACTATTTGCATATTGAGAATTTATGAGAATGATTAGTTTTTTGTTTCTCATAAAAGTACAATTTTTAATTTGAATATTTTTTTAAACAGCTAGATAGATAATTTTTGTGGAGTTAGTTTCAGCCACAAATTTCACAAATTTTCACAAATTCTTAACCGCAAAGTGCGCAAGGTTTTCCATCTTTAATTGTATTCCGCTAAGGTCGCAAAGCGTTGCGTTCTTTGCGTTTTTACAAAAGCCAAAAAAAACTTGCGTTCCTTGCGGTTAAAAATATAAAGTGGTCTATTTAGTTTTTGAATTTTTTAACAGGCTTTTCTGCTATTTCGGTTTTGTTTTGAAATACATAGTTGGCCAACAATTTTTCTATCAACTCGTCTTTGGTCAAGTGATGAAAAATGGTTTTTATTTTTGTCTTTAATTCGGCATCCAAGTCGTGGTTCGGTTTGGTCTTGAAGATTTGCTTCGCCCACAAAAGGGTGTTGTTTTCTTCGATACTCGCTACGGATGGTTTTTTGTATTTGGTAAATTGGATTCCCAATTCTTTTTCGAAATCGGCAATTTCGGCAACTTCTTCGGGTTGCAAAATAGTTAAAGAAAGTCCCTTGGCTCCTGCTCTAGCGGTTCTTCCGCTACGGTGTACATAGTTTTCATAGGTGTCGGGCAAATGATAATTGACTACATAGGAGATTTCCTTTACGTCGATTCCTCTCGCTGCCAAATCGGTAGCCACCAAAATATTGATGTGTCCCTCGCGGAATTGCTCCATGATACGGTCACGGATTCCTTGTGACAAACTGCCGTGCAAAGCACCTGATGAAAATCGGTTTATCGCCAGATTTTTGGCCAGTTTATTGACAGCGGCTTTGGTTTTGCAAAAAATAATACCGCGTTCTCCGTCTTTTGAATTCAAAAAATGCATCAAAACATCTAGTTTTTCTATAGGGTCTACCACAATATAGTGGTGATCGATTCCTTGATTACCGACGGTTTCCATACTTGCGCTTACCGTCACTACGTTTTTGTATAGGTAATTCTGGATTAACTGCTTGATGGTTCCGGGCATAGTTGCCGAAAACAAAAAGGTTCTGTATGTTTTGGGTAATTCGGTTATGATTTCGTCCAAAGCTTCTTTAAGGATGGAGACCATTTCATCGGCTTCGTCGAGAACGAGGAATTTTGTTTCCTTTAGGCTAATTGCTTTGCGTTGCAACAAATCGATTAATCGACCCGGAGTTGCCACGACGATATGCGTTGGAGCTTTTAATCGTTCGATTTGTGGTTTGATTGGGATTCCGCCACAAACGGCAGCTATAGAAACTTCGGGAAGGTACTTGGCGTAGCTTTCCAGATTAGTAAAAATTTGATGTCCCAATTCTCTTGTGGGAACCAATATAACGGCTTGTACACTGTCAGCCGTTGTGTCAATTAATTGCAATAAAGGCAATCCAAAAGCAGCGGTTTTTCCTGTTCCTGTTTTGGCAAGTCCCACAATATCGCTACTGTTTGATAACAATAACGGAATGGTTTTTTGCTGAATTTCGGTTGGGGTTACAATTCCCATTTCGGTAATCGCTTTTAGTATTCCTTTTGAAACTCCTAAATCTGAGAATTGTGCTGACATGCTTTTGTGTTTTTTTAATTTTATAAAAAATGGTGTTGATTACCACTTTGCTTTTTAGCCCCAATAGAAGGGAAAATCCTTTTTTTAGGCTATTTTTCTTAGCCTAAAAAAAGATTGGAATGATAGCGGGATTAGCTCCTGAAAAAACCTCACCCCAGCCCCTTCTCCATCCCGATAGCTCAATCTCATTAAGTTTACCGATCTCTCACTATACTTTTTCAAAATGTAACTCTCGCAAAGACGCAAAGACGCAAAGAAATAGGTTCTAAACTTTACGCCTTTGCGTCTTGGCGAGAAAAAACAAAGCTTAACTTAATGAGATTGCCCGATAGCTATCGGGAGAAAGTGGAGTTTGATGTATGTTCTTTACTGAATACTGACCACTTCCCTTAATCGGCTTCGTTCATGATTTTCTCACGATATTTCTTTCCGATTAACAAGGTCATTTTTAATCGATAATCATCAACCAACCATTCTCTGTAGTTTTTACTGCATTGACTCAAACATTTGGAATAGCGTTTGACACGGCATTCTATATCGGCTTCGAGTTCTTTTGATAGAGATTTTGCTTCTTGCAATTCCTCGGTATTGTCTACACACATCGCAGCGTGCTGATCGATGGATTTTTCAAGAACTACTTTGGATCTTAAATTTTGTGCAATGGCCATTTTATGTTCTTCGTCTACGTCAAAAGTTACATCTTCGGTTTTGCTGAATTTGGCACGTAATTCTGGTGGCATTGTATATTTGAAATACAATTCGATTTCCTGATCATCACGAAGGTTTTCCAAATAGAATTCTGGAGATTTAAAAATATGCTGCCAGTTTACCGGCTCACTCCACAAGCCAAAACGTGCGGCATTATTTCCCAAATCGATTACATTGAAGGTATCTTTATTGGGTAGTTTTCGAGATCCACGGCCAATCATTTGATAATATAAAGTCAATGATTTTGTGGCCCGGTTTAATATTATGGTTTCTACAGTGGGTTCGTCAAATCCTGTTGTCAAGATACCAACCGATGTTAAAATAGCATCAGGAGTATGTTTGAACCAATGTAAAATTTCTTTTCTTTCTTCGTTGTTGCTGGTATTATCCAAATGGCGAATGGCATATCCCGCTTCCCTAAACGTCTCGTAAACATAAAGCGATGTGTTGATACCGTTATTGAATATCAGGGTTTTTTTGCCCAATGATTTCTCGGTGTAAGCATGCAATAATTTCTCTTGCATGGCCATATTGGTATACAAATCGTCTGAAGATTTGACGGTGTAATCTCCATTGATACCAACCTTTAGCGATGTTAGACCTACATCATAACTATAAGTGATTGCTTTTGCCAAGAAACCATTTTCTATTAATGAACTGATAGTATCACCTACGATAAGTTCGTCATAGCTTTCGTGCATTGGCAATTTTATATTCGAACTCAATGGTGTTGCAGTCACTCCAAGTATGAATGCATTTTTGAAAGAGCTTAATAATTTTCTAAAGGAATTGTAGTGGGCTTCATCAATAATAACCAAACCTACATTGTCTAAATGCAGTTTTTCGTCATTGATACGGTTTTTCAAAGTTTCGACCATGGCCACAAAACAGGAATAGTCGTTTTGATCCGGAAGTTCTTTTACCTTACTGTTGATAATTTTGTTTTTTACATCAAACCCTTTTAGCATTTTTGAAGTTTGCTTACATAACTCAATACGATGCGTCAATACAACCACTTTCTTGTCATGTTGTGATAAATAACGGCGAACGATTTCGGAAAAAACTACCGTTTTCCCACCACCCGTAGGCAATTGGTACAGTAAATGGTGTTGTGGGGGAGCATTGTCTATACGCTCGAAGATGGCGTCAATATCTCCTTTTTGGTATGCGTAAAGTTCTTTTTTGTCTTCAATTTCTATTTCTAAAGTGTTTTGGTGCATTGTATTTTGTTGGATTTTTGCAAAAATACACCTAAAAAACAGTTTTTAAGCCAAAATTTATTTAAAAAATATAGGATGGATTAATTAATATTGATTTTAAATCAGTGTCCTAGTCTTCTAATAGTTCGATACAGGATTTAAAATCAGGCTCATTGTACCATTTCTGAAATAAAACTTGTTTGTGAATTGCTATAATTCGGGATTTGAATTCAGTCAAAATTGCATTCGATATTATAAATTTTACTGCCTGTTCAAAAGAATTAAACATGCTTTTGTAAAATAATTCCTGTTTGATTGGGTTTTCTGCAGCAAATGTTTGAGCTATTTCAATATTGTAAAGCATTACATCGGCAATAACAAACGGATCTACACCTAATAGTATAAAATGCTTAATATATTTGTGAGCCACCGAACGTCTCATTTTAGGTTTTTTTCTTTTGCCTCTTGTTTGCAGCGGAAAATATTCATGAAAGATTTTGAGTTTGCATTCCTGCAACAGTGTTTCTTCTTTGGGATTGAATACAAAATTATAATAGACTTTTACGGTACTGAATTTATCATACAATTCGAGAATTTGCTCTTCGAGTTGTTCTTTATTGAGTTCGTTCAGGTATTTTTTTAAATCACGTTTGCTCATTATCAAAGTTTAAGAATACAAAAGTAAATTACTTTTATAACGAATACCGCTAAAATCAATGTTATTACCTAATTTTGACCTTTATAATTGTAAAAAAAAACAAATGCTCAAGATTTTCAAGGTTACGGCCATCATAGAAGGAATAACTTATTTGGTATTAATTGCAAATATGTTGATTCTAAAAACCAATAACCCGGAACTTTATCAAACTATAGTACGTCCTTTTGGAATGGGACATGGCGCGTTATTTATTGGTTATGTGCTATTGGCCATTTTGCTTAGAAAATCGCAAAATTGGGATCTCAAAACTTTTGGAATTATATTGATTGCTTCGATAGTACCGTTTGGAACTTTTTATATCGAAAAAAAATACCTTTAGAACATGAACAAGCTCATTCATTCCATTTTTAGTTTCCTCTACCCTATTTTCAGAGATTGGGGAATGAGCAGAAGTTCTTCGACTTATTTGAGTTTGTTTTTTAATATAATTCTACTTTGTCTTCTGACGTATGGCGTCTATATTGTCTTCCGTTTTATTTTGGTAACTATAATGGCAATAGTTGCTCAAAGAACCAAGACAAGGTTTGATGATTTGCTGATAAGCAATAAGACAGCTAAATATATCGCGTATTTATTTCCTTTGTTTTTTATATTCAGATCAGTTCCCGTTATTTTGGACAAATTTGAATATTGGGAAGATGTCTTTGGGAAATTGGTTGGTATTTATATTGTATTGTTGATTTTATGGATAATCAGAACCATATTCAATTCGCTTAGGGATTATCTGAAATTGATTCCCAGATATAGCGATAAACCAATTGATAGCTTCATTCAGGTAATCATGATTGTACTTTGGATGTTTGGAATCACATTGATTATATCCAAATTATTTGACATTAATCAAAATGAATTATTGACCATTCTTGGAGCTGTTTCGGCAGTAATCATCTTGGTTTTTAGAGATACTATCTTGGGATTTGTAGCGAGTGTTCAGGTAGCAATAAATGACATGGTTCGAATAGGTGACTGGATAACTATGGACCGTTATGGCGCCGATGGTGATGTGATCGAAATTAATCTGGCGACGGTAAAAGTTCGAAATTTTGACAATACAACCACCACAATCCCAACTTATAGCTTAAGTTCTGATTCTTTTCAAAACTGGCGCGGAATGCTCAACTCAGATGGAAGACGCATCAAAAGGCATATTATAATCAAGGCCAACAGTATTCGGTTTTTGGAAGATCAGGAACTAATTGATCTGAAAAAGATCGACCTTTTGAGTACGTACATTGATACCCGAAAAACTGAAATTGACAACTACAATCGCGGGCATAAAATTGATAAAAGTTTACCAATAAACGGTCGAAACTTAACCAATTTGGGTTTGTTTCGAAAATATATTACTCAATATTTACAGCAATATCCAGGTTTAAATAAAGACATGCTGATGCTTTGTCGTCAATTGCAGCCTACACCTTATGGCGTTCCGCTAGAAGTATATGCTTTTTCTAAAGACAAACGTTTTGAAAACTATGAATACATCCAATCAGATATATTTGATCATATCATTGCTTCGGTTTCGTATTTTGATTTGGAAATTTTTGTAATGCCGTCTGAGAATGTTGTAAAGCCGTTGTAAATAATCTTGCTGTTTTTAGCTGATTCTATCTTTTACATACTCAATTTCAGTTTTGCCGTGTGCATTGGGTTTTCCATCGTCTCCTAAGTTAACCATTGTTGTGCTTGCGATAGTAATGATTGTTTCGCGTGTCATCATATTTCTGGCTTCACATATTAATTCGATAGAACTACGGCCAAATTTTACCACATCAATCCCAATTTCGATTATATCGCCCTGTCTCGCAGAACTTCTAAAATTAATTTCAGACATATGTTTGGTAACAATTCTGGAATTTTCCAATTGTATAATGGTGTACAAAGCCAATTCTTCATCAATCCAAGCCAATAATTTTCCTCCAAATAAAGTTCCATTGGGGTTTAAGTCTTCTGGTTTTACCCATTTTCTAGTATGAAATCGCATATTTTTTTATTTAATAATGCTAAAATAAGACTTTGCTAAGAGTAATTTTTATAATTTTAAAGAAAAAAAGATGAATCAGAGAGATAATTTTATAAAAGAATTTCGCGGGGAATCATTAGGAACAGTAAGCAATCAATCTTCTGCTGATGAGTTGTTTCAAAATGAAGTACTTAGACCAATTTTAAAATTACAGAATGATTTATTCATTGCTTCATTTTTAAACTATATCAGTAAATACAAAAGGGATTTTTATTCTAAAACTGTCGAAAATAAATTGGCTGTCATAGAAAATGCCATTCAAAAAGACATTAAGTTTAGAAATGCCCTCAAAGGTATGATTATAGGACTCTTCACTACTGAGGAATATGCACTTTATATCAAAAATTCTTCAAGTCTAAACAAACGAATGATGGGCTTACTTATCGAACGGCTAAAAAGTCAAATTCAGCTATTTGATATTGAGAGTTAATTCATTAATTATTGTGTTGTTTTAACGCAATGGAATTTTTATTTTGGTTAAATAAATTTTTTAACAAGATTTTTTAGCTATAAAATCTCAAATAGTTCTTCAATTCTACCATTTACTAAAAATAGAGATTCTTAAAACAATGCATTTCTTTCTGACTACTTGTTAATTGATGCTCTAATTTTTTTAAATAAATCAACAAAATGATAATAAAGTTGTGAATTATTAATTTATTGTAATTAATTAACATATAAAAAATCAATATGTTTCTTTTTTACTTATTATTGTATTGTATTGATAATTGTATTATTAGTAAAAATTACATAACATTTTTTAATAATCTGCAAATGGAAAGACGAGAGGCGTTAAAAAAGATTGCTTATTTGATGGGAGGAGCAATTTCTGTAACAACAATGAGTGTTTTGTTTGAGAGTTTTACCGTATTTGATGCTGAAAAGAATACCTATTTCTTTTCAGCCACGGATGAAGAAATTTTTGCCGAATTTTCAGAAATTATTTTACCCACCACTGCAAAATCACCAGGAGCAAAAGCTGCAGGTGTTGGTGCTTTTATTCCATTAGTTGTAAAAGATTGTTATCCTCCTCATCTACAGGAAGTTTTCAAAAACGGATATAACGATATGTTGTCCAAATGCAAAACTCAATTCAATAAAGAATTTCTGAGTCTCAGTAACGAAGAAAAAAATCAGCTTATGAATGAATTGAAGCAACAGGCTATCGATACCAACAAGCAGGCTTCCTTCTTTTTGATTGCCAGAGATTTGACACTATTGGGTTATTTTTCTTCGGAAATTGGTTGTACAATGGCTAGAGAATATTTGCCTATACCAGGAAAATATGATGGGAATGTAGAATACAAAACAGGTCAGAAAGCATGGGCAACATAATGTTGTGCACTTACAAACAAATTCCTTATTAATTCCAAAAAAAGAGACTCGTGAATATCAACACTGATTTAAAAAAACAAAATACTTATGACGCAATAGTTATAGGTTCGGGAATAAGTGGTGGATGGGCAGCCAAAGAATTAACAGAAAAAGGATTAAAAGTCCTAATGTTAGAACGTGGTATGAACATCGAACATATTAAAGATTATGATTCGGCCATGAAAGCTCCTTGGGAGATTCCATACGCAGGAAAGATGACAGAAGAACAAAAGCGAACCCATCCCGTACAAACAAGAGATTATCCATACAGCCAGGCCAATGAAAGCTGGTGGGTCAATGATTTGGAATGTCCCTATACCGAAGACAAGCGTTTTGATTGGTACAGAGGCTTTCATGTGGGAGGAAAATCATTAATGTGGGGACGTCAGAGCTATCGTTTAAGTGATTACAATTTTGAAGATAACGCCAAGGATGGTCATGGTAATGATTGGCCAATTCGATATAAAGATATTGCTCCTTGGTATGATTATGTTGAGAAATTTGCTGGGATTAGCGGTCAAAATGAAAATTGGCCTTTATTGCCCGACGGTCAATTTTTGCCGCCTATGGATATGAATTGTGTCGAAAAATCAGTGAAAGAGCGCATTGAAAAACATTATAATAAATCAAGGATTTTAACTATTGGCCGAACTGCAAATCTTACAGTGCCGCATTTGGGCAGAGGTAGTTGTCAGTATAGAAATTTATGCAGCAGAGGTTGTCCATTTGGAGCCTATTTCAGTACCCAGTCTTCAACATTGCCAGCAGCTATGGCTACGAAAAAACTAACAGTTCGCCCCTACTCGATTGTCAATCATATCATTTATGACAAAGAAACCAAAAAAGCCAAAGGCGTAATGGTTATTGATGCTCAGACCAATGAAAGCATGGAGTTTTATGCAAAAATCGTTTTTGTAAATGGATCTACTCTAGGTTCGACTTTTGTATTATTGAATTCGACTTCTGAGGCTCATCCAAATGGATTGGGCAATAGTAGCGGGCAATTGGGGCATAATTTAATGGATCATCACTTCAGGTGCGGTGCTGAAGGAAGCGCTGAAGGATTTGAAGACAAATACACTTATGGGAGAAGAGCCAATGGCATTTACATTCCAAGATACCAAAATTTTAATGGAGACAAACGGGACTATTTGCGTGGCTTTGGATATCAAGGCGCAGCAAGTAGAGGAAACTGGCATAAAGAAGTGGCCGAATTGGATTTTGGTGGCGATTTCAAAGAAACGCTATCACGACCAGCTGACTCATGGACAATGGGATTAGGTGGCTTTGGAGAAATGCTTCCTTACTACGAAAATAAAGTTTATATAGATCATTCTAAAAAAGACAAATGGGGGCAACCGGTATTGGCAATTGACTGCGAATACAAAGAAAACGAAGCGAAAATGCGTGAGGATATGATGTATGACGCTGCCGAAATGCTTGAAGCTGCAGGTATGAAAAATATAAAACCTTATGATAACGGTTGTTATCCCGGAATGACTATTCACGAAATGGGAACTGCCCGTATGGGAAATGATCCGAAAGAATCGGTGTTGAACAAATGGAATCAAATGCATGAAGTGAGCAATGTATTTGTTACTGATGGTTCTTGCATGCCCTCAAGTGCTTGTCAAAATCCTTCGTTAACGTACATGGCTTTAACGGCTAGAGCTTGTGATTATGCAGTAAAAGAATTAAAGAAAAAAAATATTTAAATTTTTGATTAATCAATTATGAAAAAATTAAAAATGGGAATGATTGGCGGCGGCAAAACTGCTTTTATTGGAGCAGTACATCGCATTGCAGCCAACATGGATGGATTAATCGAATTGCATTGTGGTGCTTTTAGTTCCAATCCGGAGTTGTCCCTTGAATCTGGTCAAGAATTAGGCTTGCGAGAAGAAAAATGTTATGAATCTTATATTAAAATGATTGAGACAGAAGCAAAATTATCTCCAAAAGACAGAATGGATTTTGTTTCGATAGTGACTCCAAATCATGCGCACTTTGCTCCTGCTATGTTAGCATTAGAAAATGGTTTCCATGTTGTATTGGACAAACCGATGACGTTGACCTTGGCTGAAGCTAAATTATTAGAGCAAAAAGTAAAAGAAACTGGGCTCTATTTGTGTTTAACGCACACTTACTCTGGCTATCCAATGGTGAAACAAGCCCGAAACATGATAGCTGAAAATGATTTTGGAACCATTCGAAAAATAATGGTAGAATATCCTCAAGGCTGGTTGAGCACTGATTTTGAAAACGGTGGAAACAAACAGGCAGTTTGGAGAACAGATCCATCAAAAAGCGGTATTAGTGGTTGTATGGGAGACATTGGAACTCATGCGGCTCATTTAGCCGAATACATTTCAGGATTAAAAATCACACAACTTTGTGCTGATATTAATACTGTAGTTGCCAACAGAAGACTGGATGACGATGGAAATGTATTACTTAAATTTGAAAATGGCGCCAATGGAGTTTTGGTAGCAAGCCAAATTGCAGCTGGTGAAGAAAACAGTTTAAAAATCAAAGTTTATGGCGAAAAAGGAGGTTTAGAATGGCATCAAATGGAACCGAACACTTTGATAGTTAAATGGCTAGACTCTCCTACTCAATTGTATCGTACCGGAAATGGATATTTATCAGCAATAGCGGCTTTTAATACTCGAATTCCAAGTGGACATCCAGAAGGATATTTGGAAGCTTTTGGGAATTTATACAAAAACTTTGCTTTGACTTTACAATCAAAATTAGAAGCCAAAGAACCAACAGCAAGTATGCTTGATTTTCCAACAGCAAAAGATGGTGTTCGAGGAATGGCTTTTGTAGAAAATGTAATCGCTTCAGGGAAATCAACTCAAAAATGGACTGAATTTAAAATTTAAATCGAATCAAATGACCACAATGCAAGGACCTGCGGTTTTTTTAGCGCAATTTATTTCTGACGAAGCTCCTTTTAATTCTTTGGAAGGAATTTGCCAATGGGCCGCCAATTTAGATTTTAAAGGGATTCAAATACCAACTCTGGATTCTCGATTTATTGATTTGAAAAAAGCCGCCGAAAGCAAGACTTATGCTGATGAACTTACAGGAATTGTTGGCTCCTATGGATTAAAAATATCTGAACTTTCTACCCATTTACAAGGTCAGTTGGTTGCCGTTCATCCTGCCTATGATGATTTTTTTGATGGATTTGCACCACAAGCCTTGCGTGGCAATCCAAAAGCAAGACAAGAATGGGCGGTGCAACAATTACATTATGCAGCAAAAGCATCTCAAAATTTAGGACTTAATGCTCACGCTACTTTCAGCGGTTCGCTATTATGGCAATATTTCCACCCTTGGCCTCAGCGCCCACCAGGTTTAATTGAAGATGGATTCAAAGAATTGGCTAAACGTTGGCTGCCAATCCTCAATGAATTTGACAATAATGGCGTAGATGTTTGCTACGAAATCCATCCCGGTGAGGATCTATTTGATGGTGAAACTTACGAAATGTTTCTCAAAGCGGTAAACAATCATCAACGCGCTTGTATTTTGTATGATCCTTCACATTTTGTACTCCAACAATTGGATTACATTCAATACATCGATTTTTATCATGAACGAATCAAAGCTTTCCATGTGAAAGATGCTGAATTTAACCCAACAGGGAAACAAGGAACTTTTGGTGGCTATCAAAGTTGGCTGAATCGTGCAGGACGGTATCGTTCGCCTGGTGATGGACAAATTGATTTCAAAACCATTTTTAGCAAATTAGCACAATATGATTATAAAGGTTGGGCAGTAATGGAATGGGAATGCTGTTTGAAAAACCAAGAAGATGGAGCCCGTGAAGGAGCCGAATTTATAAAAAAACATATTATTAAAGTGACTGATAAAGCTTTTGATGATTTTGCAGCGGTTGAAACCAATACACTGCTTAACAGGAAAAATTTAGGAATATAAAATTAATCGAGTAATATGAAAACTAAAATTTTAGCAGCACTAATAGCTTTAGGAGCTTTAAGTTCTTTTTCGGATTTTGAAACAGTTCCAACACAATATAATAGTATCAAAAATGAAACCCAACAGTCCGAAGGCGAAAAAATAATGGCCAAACAAGATTGTGCCACTTGCCATAAAATAGACAAAAAAGTAATTGGCCCCTCCTTTTTAGATATTGCAAAAAAATATCCAATGAATGATAAAAACATTAACTATTTATCGGATAAAATTATTAAAGGAGGTTCTGGAGTTTGGGGTTCTATACCTATGGCAGCTCATGCTTCATTAAAAAAAGACGATGCAAAAAAAATTGCCAAATACATTTTATCATTGAATAAATAAATTGAATTTTTATGAATCAAGACCTTAATCAAAAAAAAGAACCGGAATCTATTGTTCGCAGGGATTTTCTAAAAAAAGGAGCACTAGCAACAGCAGCATTCATGATTATTCCACGACATGTCATGGGAAGAGGTTTTGTTGCGCCTAGTGATCGATTATTAATCGCCAGTATTGGTGTTGGAGGAAAAGGAAGGTCAGATGTTGCATCGTTTGAGAAAAGTGGTCTTGCAAACGTTGCATTTTTATGCGATGTTGACACTAGAAGAGCTGCTGATAGTGTAAAAGCTTTACCTAAAGCCAAATTTTACAAGGATTGGCGGGAAATGTTTGATAAAGAGCATAAAAACTTTGATGCAGTTTCCGTTTCTACACCCGATCATAATCATGCTATTCAAGCCTTTTCGGCTATGCAGTTGGGCAAACATGTGTATGTGCAAAAACCGATGGCTCATGATATTTATGAAGCCCATATGATGACATTGGCTGCAGCCCGTTATAAAGTTGTAACACAGATGGGTAATCAAGGATCATCCAATGATGGCACTCGAATTCTAAAAGAATGGTACGATGCCGATTTGATTGGAGATGTTCACACCGTTTATGCTTGGACCGATAGACCTGTTTGGCCGCAAGGCATTCCATGGTCAACAGCCAAAACAGAAATTCCTAAAGAACTGGATTGGGATTTATGGTTGGGAACTGCTCCAAACAAAAATTATGTAGACAAATTAGTGCCATTCAACTGGCGCGGCTGGTGGGATTATGGAACTGGTGCATTGGGCGATATGGGATGCCATTTAATGGAAGCACCCTTCTCAGTATTAAATCTAAAATATGCCAAAGACGTTCAGTGTAGTGTAGGTTCTGTTTATGTAGATGAATTCAAAAGAGGTTATTTTCCAGAAAGTTGTCCTCCTTCTAGTCATGTGGTATTGACATTTCCAAAAACAGATAAAACGAAAGGCGATATCAAAATGCATTGGATGGATGGAGGCATTCAACCAGAACGTCCAGAAGAATTAGGAGCAAACGAAATCTTTGGTGATGGTGGAAATGGTACTTTGTTCATTG
The DNA here is from genome assembly GCF_025947305.1 of Flavobacterium sp. N3904. Taxonomy (NCBI): domain Bacteria; kingdom Pseudomonadati; phylum Bacteroidota; class Flavobacteriia; order Flavobacteriales; family Flavobacteriaceae; genus Flavobacterium; species Flavobacterium sp. N3904. The sequence continues at coordinate 3,183,600 of NZ_CP110009.1, read as the reverse complement.
GAACCAAAGGAAAAATGATTTGTGACACTTATAGTGAAAATCCAAGATTATTGCCTTTAAGCCGCAATGAAAATCTAAAAATAGCTGAAAAATATCCTCGAGTAAAAGATGGTGCCAGTGGTCATCAAAAACAATGGATAGAAGGTTGTATCGCAGGATATGGCAAAAAAGAATTGAGTTCTCCATTTGAAATTGCCGGCCCTTTGACAGAAGCTTTATTAATGGCCAATCTTGCCGTAAGAGGTTATGATTTACACAAAGAAGTATTAGGCGAAGAGGTGTATCCGGGTCGTTCGGTTAAACTTCTTTGGGATAATGAAGCCAAAAAAGTAACCAATATAGATGATGTCAATCAATTTGTTAAACGTAATTATCGAGAAGGTTGGAAAAACCTAAGTTTTTAAAAAAATAAAATTAAATAGTAAACCCATGAAATCGCCATGATTCTAAAATACAAACAAAAATGAAGAATGACGATTCCATATTCCAATAAAAAACAAATATTATCTATTATGAAAAAAATAATAACAACAGTATTAGTCTTCACTTTATTTCAAACTATGCAAGCTCAAAAAGGATTTAAACCTCTTTTTGACGGAAAAACAACAACAGGTTGGCATACTTACGGCAAAACTAACGTTAATGACGGGTGGAAAGTTGAGGATGGCGTTTTGCATTTTGATCCAGAGGCAGCCAAAAATGGTCAAGGAGGAGATTTAGTAACTGATGCGGAATATGAAAATTTTCATTTAAAAGTAGACTGGAAAGTAGCTCCGAATGCCAACAGTGGAATTATTTTTTACATTAATGAAAATCCTGCAAAATATAAAAACACGTATGAAACTGGTTTAGAAATGCAAGTTTTAGATAATGATGGTCATCCGGACGGAAAAATAACCAAACATCGTGCTGGAGATTTATACGATTTAATTCAAAGTAAATCAGAACCAGTAAAACCGGTTGGAGAATGGAATACAGCCGAAATTGTTTGTAAAAACGGGAAGTTGACTTACGTTTTAAACGGAGTTATTGTTATTGAAACAACTCTTTGGGATGACAACTTTAAAGCATTGGTTGCAGGAAGCAAATTTGCTGCTTGGCCAGGTTTTGGAACGTTTAAAAAAGGAAAAATTGCTTTGCAGGATCACGGCAATAATGTGTGGTATCGTAACATCATGATTAAAGAATGGAATACGATGGAAACAACAACTGGCTGCAAATAATAGCTCTAAAACAAACTTAACCAAAAATCAACCTCTCTTTTTATGAATACAACTATCCGCATTAAATTATCTGTAATGATGTTTCTGGAATTTTTTATTTGGGGGGCATGGTTTGTCACTCTTGGTACTTTTTTAGGAAACAATTTAAAAGCTTCTGGTTCAGAAACGGCAGCAGTTTTTTCCACTCAATCATGGGGAGCGATCATTGCGCCTTTTATTATTGGTTTGATTGCAGATCGATATTTTAATGCGGAGAAAATCTTAGGTATTTTGCATTTAGCGGGTGCATTTTTGATGCATCAAATGTATCAATCGGCAGATGTTGGGTCATTTTATATCTATGTGTTGAGTTATATGGTTTTGTACATGCCTACATTGGCATTGGTAAATTCAGTGGCATTCAATCAAATGAAAGATCCGGAGAAAGAGTTTGCCAATATTAGAGTTTGGGGAACTATTGGTTGGATTTTAGCAGGATTGTCTATTAGTTTCTTGTTTCATTGGGATTCTGCAGAAGCTGTTACTAATGGATTACTTAAAAACACATTTCTTTTGGCCGGAATTGCAGCTTTGGTTTTAGGTTTGTTAAGTTTTACATTGCCTAAAACACCTCCAAAAGTTAGTGAAGAAAAAATTAAAATTGGGGATTTTATTGGTCTTGATGCTTTAAAACTTTTAAAAGATAAAAATTTCTTAATATTTTTTATTTCATCCATTCTAATTTGTATTCCGTTGGCTTTTTATTATCAAAATGCACATCCATTTTTGACTGCTGCCGGAGTTGAAAATCCAACCGGAAAAATGGCAATTGGACAAATATCCGAAGCCTTATTTTTATTGTTTATTCCGGTGTTTTTTGCCCGATTTGGATTTAAGAAAACAATTCTGGTGGGAATGCTCGCTTGGGCTGTTCGCTATGTTTTATTTGCTTATGGCAATGGTACCGATTTGAGTTTCATGCTTATTCTTGGAATCGCTTTGCACGGAATTTGCTATGATTTCTTTTTTGTTTCCGGACAAATTTATACGAATTCAAAAGCAGGAGAAAAATACAAAAGTTCCGCTCAAGGATTGATAACGTTAGCCACTTATGGTATTGGAATGTTAATTGGTTTTGCAGTTGCGGGTTGGATTACAGATAATTACAAAACTGTTGATGGGGCAATCAACTGGCAAATGGTTTGGATAATACCTGCAGGAATTGCTTTTGCAGTGTTCTTGATTTTTGCTCTTTTATTTCAAGATAAAAACAAAACACAAGATGAAATTTCAGCATTTTAAAAGCAGAAAAAATGAGTGCCAATTTTGATAGAAGATCGGCTATAAAAGGAATTCTTGCAGGAACAGTAACTTTAGGAATTTCAACTGGCTTTGCATCAGTTTTGACCTCTTCGGAAGAGGAATCAAAATTAGTTTCGAATATATTAAAAGGAAGAATTAAACATTCGGTAGCTCGTTGGTGTTTCAATGATTTTGATTTAGAAACACTTTGCTTTGAGGCAGAAAAAATAGGAATTACCGGAATTGATTTGGTAGGACCAAAAGATTGGTCAACCTTAAAAAAGTACAATCTAGTTTCTTCAATGTGTAATGGTGCCGAATTGAATTTGGTAGATGGCTTTAATGACACCGAATTTCATGAACAACTGATTAAAAATTATACTGAAATGATTCCTTTAGTTGCTGAAGCGGGTTACAAAAACTTGATTTGCTTTAGCGGAAGCAGAAGAGGAAAAACAGATGAGGAAGGCTGGAATAATTGTGTGCTTGGATTGAAAACATTGATACCATTGGCCGAAAAACATAAAGTAACCTTGGTTATGGAGCTACAGAACAGTAAGATTGATCACAAAGATTATCAATGTGATAAAACCTATTGGGGAGTAGAATTGGTGAAACGAATCAATTCTGAAAATTTTAAACTGCTGTATGATATTTACCATATGCAAATTGATGAGGGTGACGTAATTCGAAATATCAAAGAAAATCACAACTACATTGCCCATTATCATACTGGAGGAGTTCCTGGCCGTAACGAAATTGATGAAACCCAAGAGCTCAATTACAGTGCTATAATGAAAGCCATTGCAGATACTGGTTTTTCAGGTTATGTGGGGCAAGAGTTTATTCCAAAACAAAAAGATAAAATAGCCTCTTTGAAAAAGGCAATTGAAATTTGTGATATTTAATTTTTATAAAAAGTAAAAACAATGATAAAAAGAAGAGATTTTATAATAAACAGCGGTTTGGCATTAGGCGCATTGGCAATAGCCCCTTCCCTTGCCTTTTCAATTAAACCAAAAAATATTGGTCTTCAATTGTATACTTTGAGAGAGTCGTTCTCTACAGACGTAAAAGGAGTTTTGGAACAAGTTGCTAAGACTGGATATAAAGAAGTGGAAACTTATGGATACTCTGCTGAAAAAGGATTTTTTGGTACTTCGCCAAAAGATTTCAAAAAGATTCTTAATGATAATGGACTAAAAGCACCAAGCGGTCATTATGATTTTAAATCGTTTATAAAAGACAATAATGCCGATTTTCTGAAGTCATCTATCGAATGTGCAAATCAACTAGGAAGTGAATATGTAGTTATTCCGTGGTTAGCAGAAGACTTAAGAAGTAAGTTGGACGATTACAAACTAATTGCCCAAAAAGCAAACGAGGCAGCCGTTTTGTGCAAACAAGCGGGATTAAAATTAGCGTATCACAATCATGATTTTGAGTTCAAGAAGTTTGGCAATCAAATAGGATATGATATTTTATTGCAAGAAACAGATAAAAAATTAGTGGATTTTGAATTGGATTTGTATTGGGTTGTCCGTTCAGGAAATGACCCCTTGCAATTGTTTAAAACAAATCCTGGGCGATTTAAAATGTGGCATGTAAAAGATATGGATAAATCAAAAGTAGAATGGAATACTGAAATTGGAGAAGGAAGTATCAACTTTAAAGCGATTTTTGCTGAAGCCAAACTTTCTGGAATGCAATACTTTTTTGTAGAACAAGAAACGAATTATTCTCCAAATCCAACTAACTCTATTAAAACAAGTTGGGAATATGTATCCAAAGAATTAATCTAAAACAAAAGCCTCAGCAGAAATAAACAGTATTGATTTTTGGTCTTTTATATTTCTAAAGTATGAAAATCAAAATTCCAATTTAAATCATTGTCATACCACAATTGCCCTTTTGAAACTTTTAAAGGACATTCATAATTATTGGTGTACAATGCTCCTGTTCCCAAACCTTGCGGCATCAAATTATGCTGCAAGTAGGTCCATTGAGCGATTGCATTAAGCCCGATATTGCTTTCTAAAGCAGAGGTAATCCACCAGCCAATATTGTGTTTTTCAGCCAATGATATCCACTCCTTAGTCCCGCGAAAACCACCCACAAAACTAGGTTTCAAAATGATGTATTGTGGCTTTATTTTAAGCAATAGTTCTTCTTTTTCATACGTAGTAAATACTCCAATCAATTCTTCATCCAAAGCAATTGGCAATGGAGTGCTTTTACATAGGTCGGCCATGCTATTCATATTATTTTTCGCAATAGGCTGTTCGATGCTATGTAATTTAAAAACAGCTAATTGTCGTAATTTATTTAAAGCTTCATTTATCGAAAAAGCTCCGTTGGCATCAACTCTAATTTCGATTTGTTCAGGAGTGAAATGTTGGCGAATAAAACGCAATAATTGTAGTTCTTTATCAAAATCTATGGCTCCAATTTTGAGTTTAATGCATTGAAATCCATTGGCTAATTTCTCTTCAATTTGTTGCTTCATAAAAGCCTCTTTTCCCATCCAAACCAATCCATTTATTGTGATTGATTTTGTACCCTCTGTGAAGTCCGATGGAAAGAGTAAAAAAGGTGTTTCACTTTCTAAAGACTGAAACGCCATTTCGACTCCAAACTGTATGGACGGAAATTCTAACAAAGCTTCCCAAAGTAGGTCTTTACCAAGATAAATATTGTCACAAGTCCATATTAATTTTTCTTCATAATCGGAACGGTCGTCGATGCTTAAACCTCTCAAAATACCACACTCCCCTATTCCTTTTTTACCGTCTTGCTCCAAAACAATAAACCAAGTTTCCTTTTCGGTCATTACACCACGGGAAGTTCCCGATGGACGTTTGAAATTGAGAATATATTTGTGGTAGGAAGCGAGCATACTTTAGATTTATAGTTTATTGGACTTTTGGATTTTTAACTACTCTTTCATCAACTTAAGTACTCGCTCAAAATCCTCGTTCAGAATTCCTGCTTTTTGGAAAGCTTTGAAATCCTGTTCGGTTTTTTGAGTCCAGCTCAAACTGTCGGTAACGTTTTGGTTTTGGTATTTCTTGTAGATTTTTTTGGCTTCTTTGTAATTGTCGTTTAGCAAATACCCGTGGGCTAAATTCAATTGAATCAAAAGTTCTGAGTTATCGAGTTTTTCACCATCTTGAAGGTATTTTAGTGCTTTTCCGTATTGTTTGGTCAAAAGATAACAGCTTCCAATTGCACTATAATCTAATGCTGTCGCTTTGCCATCATTAATTAAAACTAATAATTTTGTAATTGCTTCACCGTTTTTACCTTGCTTTGCAAGAAGTGTTGCATGATTTCGCAAATCTGCATAAACAGCACCAGAAGTACTTGTTTCGCCAAAACAACTATTTCCGGAATCTTTAAAAACTTTGGATCTTTCTACTGACAATAGCTTTTGAAACTCTTGATATTTATACTTAGTTTGAATTTTATCTAATACACAAACACAAAAATCATCCGAATTTACCATTTTTTGAGCCAAACTGGAGGTCTTGCATTGCTCAATAATTGTCTTTCTATTGTCCAGACTCCAACCACGGCTTAACTTTTTATCAACCCAAGGCACAACTTCCAAAATGATTTTTTGCTTCATAATCCAGTTTTTACTTTCAAAACCAAACCACAAGGCATTTCCGTTTAAACACGTTGATTTCTCTATTGAAAGTAATTTGGCATCTTTGCTAACTGGTTCTTCCTGAATCAAACAGGATTCCAATGTTTTTCCAGAGTCTTTGTATTCTAAAGCCAATTTGTCTGTTGAAAAAATAGCGTAGGTACATTTATCGTCTCCCGATATTTTTGACAAAACAAAAACGGCTCCGGCTGAACCTTGACTGATTCCAGTGGGATCGGGAATTGATTTTAGAACCGAAACCAAACTGCTGGCCAATTGTTGGTTCTCATCCAAAAGGGTAATTCTATAAACAATTTCTGTAGTTCCAAGCGGTAAATCTTCAGTTTTTATGACGATTCGGTCTCTGGCAGAAACGTTGATTTCTTTGGTAGTCGATCTGTCTTTGTCCCAATAACCATCTTGTTGAGAGAAAGCATTGATGGTAATATAAAGTGAAATAAATAGTAGAAAATATTTTTTTTCCATTATGAAAATATTGGTCTTTTTTTAAACAAAAGATATTAAATATAGGAATCCCCTAGCCCTGATAGTAGTGAAAATCCCCCGCTTTTGGGCGGGGATTGTAACGAATAGCAGGAATAGCTCCTAATTATTATAATTCAATAAAACTTCCGATTTCGAGCAACATCAAATCTTTTCCTTTATCGAAGAATTTCTTAATGGCTTGCTCGTGATTGATTTCGATATAACCGAATGTGTCGAAGTGAATGCCCAGAATTTTATCACAAGCCACAAAATCGGAGGCTATTATAGCGTCCTCAACATCCATGGTAAAATTATTCCCAATTGGTAAAATCGCCAAATCGAGTTGTGTACGCATCGGAATCAATTTCATATCCATCGTAAGCGCGGTGTCGCCGGCAATGTAGATATTTTTGTGTTCGCCCTCGATTACAAAACCACCTGGATTCCCGCCATACATCCCGTCAGGAAAAGAACTGGAGTGAATAGCACTTACATATTTTAGTTTTCCAAAATCAAAATTCCAGCTACCACCATGGTTCATAGGGTGTGATTGAAAACCTTTTTTACCATAATAACCCGCAATTTCAGCATTCGACACAATCACAGCATTGGTTCTAGATGCAATGTATTCGACATCGAGTATATGATCACCGTGAGCGTGTGTCAAAAGGATAAAATCGGCTTTAAGATCGTTAATGTTAATATGGGAAGCCTTTGGATTGGCAGAAATATAGGGATCCACAAGAATGTGTTTGCCACTAACTTCAATTCCCAAAGAGGCGTGACCGTAGAATGTTATTTTCATTTTAGTAAAAGTTTAAAATATTAGAAAACACAACTTTGATTAATTTTTGAATTACTTATCGTCCTCCCAAGAAAAGATTCACAAAAATATCGGATATCAAGGAAATCATACATAAAGATAATAATATCGAAAGCAAAAAGGTACTCAAGGCTACTTTCTTTAATTCGGGATCCAATAATTTTGGATCTTGATTTTTGGATACTGTGATTAAATGTTTGGTTAGCGGAATATATGCCAATAAAAACAAGTATTGATCAAAACTAAAATCGCTCAATATGGCGAACGTAACTACCGCAATCATAGCGGAAACAATCAGGAAATAATGGTATTTTTTGGCTTTTTCGGCACCCATTTTTACCACAACGGTATTCTTTCCTGATTTGGCATCCGAAGCTTGGTCGCGCATATTATTCAAATTTAAAACAGCAACACTCAATAATCCAATTGCTGTAGCTGGCAAAATAAGTATCAAGTCCAATTGTTTTGAATACAAGAAATTAACGCCTAAAGTACTCACCAATCCGAAGAATGCAAATACAAAAATATCACCATATCCTTTGTATCCATAAGCCGAATTACCTACAGTATAACGAATTGCAGAAATTATAGCCATAATTCCTAAAATCAAATAAAATACAGAATAAACGAGATTACTTTCTCCAAATGCAACATAAATCAAGAATATTGCTGAAAATAATGTAAGTAGAGAGGTAATCACCAAAGCACGTTTCATTGCTTGAGGAGTTATCACACCACTTTGTATGGCCCGTTTTGGCCCTACTCTATCCTCATTGTCTGTTCCTTTGACACCATCTCCGTAATCATTGGCAAAATTAGAAAGCACTTGTAATCCTAATGTTGTCAAAAGTGCAAAAGCAAATATTTCCCAATTGAAAACATCTGTTGGAGTCAATACATTATCTGTTGGGTTTGCCAACGCATACATACTTCCAACTATTATTCCAGAAACTGATAATGGTAATGTTCTTAATCTTGCGGCTTCAATCCAGTGTTTCATTTTTGTTGTTTAATTGTTTAAAAAGGTTTAAAAGTTTAAATTGTTTAAACGGAGACCTATATTTTATTCTCTTGGTTTTACATCCAATTACTATCAGATGTTTCCATTTCGTACAACCAAAGATTGACATATTGTTTTATAGCTGTAAAATTACCCAATTGAAAACTAATATCCCCTCCTGCAGTATGCAAAGTTAAGGAACCAATATTGATATTTTTGTGCCAAAAGAGTTGTGAAGTTGTAATCGCCTGAATTTTACTCGGTATAATAATTCTATTAGAAACATCCCAAGCACCGCTTTGGAGAATTATGAAGTCATCATTAATATAAAGGCGATTATTTTTGAATGCAAAAAATTGAATTATACCAACAAAAACAACATAAAAAAGCACAAAATAATCTACCATTGGCAATTGTTCTATTATAAAATCTCTAACAAAATAGAAACCTAGCAACGGTAACCCAATAGTTAGGAAAACTGAAAATCCGAGTTTTCTAAAATTAGGTTTGAGCATCACACCTTTTTCAGGGATTTTTTGAAACAACAATTTCAAAATTGCATCTTTTTCGAGTCTGTCACATCCTGGAATTTCTATAGCTAGTTTATGGTCTTCTTTTTCTCCTCCAGTTGCCTGTTTTATTTTAAGATGCAACACATTCATCTTCTTTTGAAAAAAATTCTGGGTAATACTTGTAATCTGAACTTTTTCGGGTTTTATGATAGTACTTTTGGTATTCAATAAGCCATAAGAAAGCAATAACGAACCTTTTTGTCTGGCTATTTTATAATCAAAATAAGTGAAAATTGTTTTGACCAAATTAATTAAAATAACTGCCAAAAAGAAAATGATAAATAGCATTAAAAAAGCAGTAAAGACTTGGCTTTTATCGACATAATCTTCGATGTTTTCATCGTGCAAAACATCCCTGCCCGTTATTTGCTTAATGTGATCGAAAAGTGTGATGAAAAACGCTAGCAAAACAAAAAAGCTTTTTACATAATTGGAAGTAATTCCGATTTTCAATAAACTCAAAAAACTAATTTTTATAAATGGAACTTCTGTTTTGATAGCCTTTTCAGTTAAAATTTCGCTTAAAGCACCAATTGCATCATCAACATTTATATCTTCTTTATTTTCATTCTCTAATAAACGAGATTTTAGGTCTAATGCCAATTCATGCGAAATGGCCCTGATATTTCCCTCTTTTTTATTGGAACCCGCAGTATCAACAGCCAATTCATAGACCCCTACCAATCGCTGAATCAATGACTGGTTGATATTTACTTGTTGGATTTTATAAAGTTGTATGGTTGTTTTGGTTTTATTGAAAATGCCTTCGGTTATAATAAATTCGTCATTTTCCTGATCTATGTAAAAGGTGAAATTCAAGTATTTTAAATAAGAAATGATTCCAATGACAGCAAAAACAGCTATTGTTCCGACCAATAAATAACCTTTATTAATTTCATTGAATTTAAAAATCCAAATCACCAAAATAGGCCACAATGCCTTTGCATATCCTTGAAGTGAATAAATAAACATAACAAAAATCCCAACGATGGATTGTCGTTGTGGTTGATTGAAATTGGCTTCCATTATAATTGCTTTTGAATTTTTCCCATCAAAAGTTGTTTGATGTTCTCGGCTTGCTCTTTGGCAATTCCGGGAATTTCTATATCACTTGAACTTCCTCCGGCTGTAAAGATTTCGATTTTTGCCAATCCAAAAAACCTCGAAATTAAACCTTCATGTAAAGCTACATGTTGTACTCTATTATAAGGAATTACCAGTGTATTTGTGGCAATTATTCCATGTCTAAACAATACATCATGAGTTCTAAATGCAAATCCTTTTTTCTTAAAACTCATTCTCGAAAAGAAAAGAACCAATAGCAACAAAACCACATAAATAATTCCGATTTGAGAAATATAGGGAGCAATCTCCTCATTGAAATAAAACAGAAAACCTACACCAATTCCGATTATCAAAAAAAATACGGATAAGGTTATCAAAGTTACTTTCCAATAATTCGGGTGTAAAATAGAGAATTCTACTTCCTCAAATTTAGGAAGTTGGGTAGTATCGATAGTCACATTTGTAAAATTTTCCATTTTCTTTTTTTCTAAATAAATATAAAATTTAAGGTCTCAAATTACAAAACTTGAAACCTTAACTTTTAAACTCCAAAACCATTTTTTATGGCAACCATTTCTTTTCAAAATTCGGTTTGCGTTTTTCAAGGAATGCATTTCTACCTTCTTTAGCTTCTTCGGTCATATAGGCGAGCCTTGTTGCTTCGCCAGCAAATACTTGTTGTCCCACCATACCATCATCGGTAAGATTCATAGCAAACTTGAGCATTTTGATGGCCATAGGGGATTTTCCAAGAATTTCTTGTGCCCATTCATAAGCGGTATCTTCTAATTCAGCATGAGGAATAACGGCATTCACCATTCCCATATCCATTGCTTCTTGAGCAGAATAATTTCGACCCAAAAAGAAAATTTCTCTTGCTTTTTTCTGTCCTACCATTTTGGCAAGATAAGCAGAACCGTAGCCTCCGTCAAAACTGGTAACATCTGCATCGGTTTGTTTGAAAATGGCGTGCTCTTTGCTTGCTAAAGTCATATCACAAACTACATGCAAACTATGTCCACCACCAACAGCCCAGCCAGGAACAACAGCGATAACCACTTTTGGCATAAAACGAATTAATCGTTGTACTTCAAGAATATTCAAACGATGCTGACCATCGTCTCCTACATAACCTTGATGACCACGGGCATTTTGATCGCCTCCACTACAAAATGAATATACCCCATCCTTAGATGATGGTCCTTCAGCAGAAAGCAAAACAACCCCAATTGAGGTATCTTCTTGCGCATCGTAAAATGCCTGATACAATTCGGATGTTGTTTTTGGTCTAAAAGCGTTGCGCACATCGGGTCTGTTAAATGCAATTCGGGCAACACCATTGCATTTTTTATAGGTTATATCTTCAAATTCTTTGGCTGTTATCCAATCCATTCTGTTTTACTTTTAAATTATTTTCAGTGTAAAAATAAGTCATTTTTTATATTTCTAAAGTAAAATAATCGGTCAACGACAAAAGTTATTAAAAAACATATAAAAGGGGAAATAGTAAGAATAAAAAAACTCCAAAATCAAATGACTTTGGAGTTTTTAAAATTCTGTGGGCGATGAGGGGTTCGAACCCCCGACCCCCTCGGTGTAAACGAGGTGCTCTGAACCAGCTGAGCTAATCGCCCTATTTTACAATTTTACAACTTTCGTTGCCGTTATTGCGTGTGCAAATATACAACTAGAACTCGTATTTGCAAGCAAAAAAACAGAAAATATCAATAAAACTAAGACTCTCTTTTCTTAATAACTCATTTGCAGTATTTTATTGAATTACTAAACATGATTATTTTTTTGTCACAGATTGGTTATAACGCTACATTTGTATAATAATATATATATAATGGCTCGATATAAAGAAAACGATTTACCAAAATCTAAAATTACTGCAAGTTCTCTTCAAAAAACAATACTCATTTTTAAATATGCCAACAATCACAAATGGAAATTTTATGTAGGATTGGTTTTCTTATTACTTACCAGTGTTACTGCATTGGCCTTTCCTAAGTTTATGGGAATGCTTGTGGATTGTGTCAACAAAAAAGATGCACATTTGGCCAATCAAATTGCTTTAGGTCTTGGTTTGGTTTTGCTTTTTCAATCTATATTCTCTTTTTTCAGACTTTCACTGTTTGTAAATTTTACAGAAAATACCTTGGCCAATGTTCGCTTGGCATTGTATACAAATTTGGTAAAATTACCAATGACTTTTTTCTCCCACAAACGAGTTGGGGAATTAAACAGTAGAATTAGCAATGACATTACCCAAATCCAGGATACCTTAACTACTACTATAGCCGAATTTTTAAGACAATTTATATTAATCATCGGAAGTTTTATCATGTTGGCCAGTATCAACATTAAATTGACCATTATGATGGTTTCTGTGGTTCCTTTGGTTGGTGTGGCTGCGGTAATTTTTGGTAGATTTATTCGAAAATATTCTAAAAAAGTTCAAGATCAAGTAGCCGAAAGTCAGGTTGTAGTTGAAGAAACCATGCAGGGCATCAGTATTGTAAAAGCTTTTGCCAATGAATGGTACGAAATTGCCCGCTACAGAGAAAAAATTAGGGAAGTAGTCAAAATTGGTATTAAAGGCGGACAGTTTAGAGGATTCTTTGCTTCTTTTATCATTATTTGTTTGTTCGGAACTATTGTAGCGGTAGTATGGTATGGTGTGCAATTGAGTATTGCCGGTGAAATTACAGTTGGTGAATTATTTACCTTTATATTATATTCAAGTTACGTGGGTGCTTCATCAGGAGGTATTGCCGAATTGTATGCACAAATGCAAAAAGCAATTGGTGCTACCGAAAGAGTTTTTGAATTATTGGACGAAGTTCCTGAAAAAATCAACTCCGATATGCATATTCCAACGATAAATAAAATTAAAGGAGATGTGACTTTTGACAATGTCACTTTTAGTTATCCTTCGCGAAAAGAAATTCAAGTCTTGAAAGGCATTAATTTTACGGCAAGTTTTGGTCAAAAAATAGCAATTGTTGGGCCAAGCGGAATGGGAAAATCAACCATTGCTTCTTTGTTATTGCGTTTTTATGACATCAATGGTGGAGAGATATTAATTGATGGGAAAAATATTTATGACTATGATTTGGAAAATCTTCGTGGAAATATGAGCATAGTTCCTCAGGATGTGATTTTGTTTGGAGGAACAATTAGAGAAAATATTGCATACGGCAAACCAAATGCTACAGTTGAAGAAATAAATCTCGCTGCTAAACAAGCCAATGCATTCGATTTTATTGAAGGATTCCCAGAAAAATTCGAAACGATAGTTGGTGAAAGAGGAATTAAATTGTCAGGTGGACAAAGACAACGAATTGCGATTGCACGTGCGCTATTGAAAAATCCAAGTATTTTAATTCTTGATGAAGCCACATCATCATTAGACAGTGAAAGCGAAAAATTAGTCCAAGAAGCTCTTGAAATTTTGATGGAAGGAAGAACGAGCATTATTATTGCTCACCGTCTTTCTACCATTCGTTCTGCCGATCAAATTTTAGTGCTTGATAATGGAAAAATAAGTGAACAAGGAACGCACCAGGAATTAATTAATTTAGAAAATGGTTTGTATAAAAACTTAAGTAATTTGCAGTTTAGCAATTCATAGTTCTCCTTTTATAGAAAGAAAAAATCCATTTGTGAAAACTTCACAAATGGATTTTTTTTTAAACTGAAAACTGAACACTCAAAACTGAATACTAATTTTTTCCTTTTCTTCTATTGCGTTCTGCTTTTATCATAGAAAGTTCACGACTCGTTTGTCCTGCAACCGATGTGTTTTCTTCTGCACGGCGAATCAAGTATGGCATAACGTCTTTAACTGGTCCGAAAGGTAGATATTTAGCAACATTATAACCATTTGACGCCAAATTATAACTGATGTTATCACTCATTCCATATAATTGTCCGAACCAAACACGATCTTCATTAGATTGAATTCCTTTGGCTTTCATCAATTCCATTAAAGTATAAGTACTCTTTTCATTATGGGTTCCAGCAAAAATGGACATAGTATCTAAATGTTCTACCATGTAGTGAACAGCAGCATCATAATTTAAATCGGTAGCTTCTTTAGTAGCACAAATTGGAGATGGATATCCTTTTTCAATAGCACGCTCATTTTCTTTTTCCATATAGGCACCACGAACCAATTTCATTCCGATAAAGAATCCCTCGGCTTTGGCTTGAGCATGTAATTTTTTTAAATATTCCATACGATCCCAACGGTACATTTGCAAAGTATTAAAAACAATTGCTTTTTCTTTGTTGTATTTTCGCATCATTTCGGTAACCAAATCATCTGCGGCCTCTTGCATCCAACTTTCTTCAGCATCTATAAGCAGCGCAACATCTTTTTTATGAGCTTCACTGCAAACCAATTCAAAACGAGCTACAACCCTATCCCATTCTGCTTGTTCCTCTGACGTCAAAGCTTGTTTTTCTCCTAGTTTTTCATACAAATCCAAACGGCCTAGACCAGTTGGTTTAAATACTGCAAACGGAATAGCTTTACGTTCCTTGGCAAATTCAATGGTTTTTAAGGTCATTTTAAGTGCTGCGTCAAATTGATCTTCTTCTTCTTTTCCTTCAACAGAATAATCTAATACGGACGAAACTCCTTTGGTATACATTTTATCAACTACAGAGAGACAATCATCTTCATTTACACCACCACAAAAATGATCAAAAACGGTAGCACGAATTAAACTTTCTACGGGTAGATTTGCTTTTATGGCAAAATTGGTGACAGCAGTTCCAATTCGAACTAAAGGTTGATTGTTAATTAATTTAAAAAGAAAATAAGCTCTATCAAGTTCGGTGTCACTTTTTAGTGCAAACGCAATTTGTGTATTATTGAATAAATTATCCATTTTATGTTATATTTTTTTATGCAAATATAAAGAGACTATCACTGATATTTAGCAAAAATTACCTTATTTTGCGTTTTCATTTAAATAAAAAAGATGCAATCTATTCAAGCTAATAATTATCCTGTATGTTTCAATGAAATAGGATATAAAACACTAAACCAACATTTAAAAGACAACAAATATTCAAACCTATTTATAGTTGTAGACAGCAATACAAATGAGTTTTGCTTACCTCATTTTTTGCCTCAATTAGAAACCGATCTTACGATAGAAATTATCGAATTTGAAGCTGGTGAAATCAATAAAAATATTGAGACCTGCATTCAGATTTGGAATGTTCTCACAGAACTTGGAGCCGACAGAAAAACATTGATTATTAATGTTGGAGGTGGTGTTGTTACAGATTTGGGAGGTTTTGTAGCCTCTACTTTCAAAAGAGGAGTTGATTTCATACATGTACCAACAACACTTTTATCAATGGTTGATGCTTCTGTAGGAGGTAAAAATGGTGTAGATTTGGGAAATTTAAAAAACCAGATTGGCGTAATCAATACCCCAAAAATGGTTTTGATTGACACTCATTATCTTGAAACCGTTCCTCAAAACGAAATGCGTTCCGGACTTGCCGAAATGCTTAAACACGGTTTGATTTTTGACAAGGAATATTGGGGACAATTTTTGGATTTAAAAGCAATTGATTTTGCAGATTTCGATGAATTAATTTACCGTTCAGTAGAAATTAAAAATGAAATTGTAATGCAAGATCCAACAGAAAAAAACATTCGAAAATCATTAAACTTCGGTCATACCTTGGGTCATGCTATTGAAAGTTATTTTTTAGAAAATGAAAGCAAAACTACGTTACTTCATGGAGAAGCAATTGCTGTTGGAATGGTTCTGGAAAGTTATATTTCGTTGCGCAAAAATTTAATTAACCAAGACGAATACAATCAAATAAAAACGACCTTAAAATCGATTTATGAAGATGTAGTTTTTGAAGAAAATGATATAGATCCAATCCTAGAATTATTGATTCACGACAAGAAAAATGAATATGGAAGCATCCAATTTGCATTAATCGAAGGAATCGGAAAAATAAAAATCAATCAATTGGTTGAAAACGAATTAATTCTAAATGCATTTGAAGATTACAAATCTTAGTTTTTTTTTAATAAAAAGCATTGCTTTACGTATATATTATTTTTTACATTTGCTCCAATGAATAAAAATCAAAATAATAAAATTTTCTCAGCCAAAAGAAATCGCAACAATAGATCTTTTTTAAGATTGTTGAAGCGTTTTTATGGTATTAAAGGAAACTTTAGTTTTGACGTTTTTCAATATTTCAGGGCAGACTACGATAAGCTACAAATTATCTATGCAAACATTAGGGTTTGAATTTATATTAATTCTATTTCAAGATATAATTAATATAAAATACAAATTTACAGATGAATACAAAATATTCCGATTTAATAAATCAAACCTATTATTTCCCTCAAGAAGAGTTTAAATTAAACAAAGACAACCTTCACTTTCATAATATTGATTTGATGAAATTGGTAGAAACTTATGGTACACCATTAAAATTTACCTATTTGCCACAAATTTCTAATAACATCAGCAAAGCCAAAAGTTGGTTTCGTAAATCGATGGAAAAGAACAAATATGAGGCTAAATATTATTATTGTTATTGTACCAAAAGCTCTCATTTTGAATACATTATGAATGAAGCTTTCAAGAATAACATTCATATCGAAACCTCCTCTGCTTTTGACATTAATATTGTTGAAAATTTATTGGATAAAGGTAAAATAAATAAAAGCACCTATATAATATGTAATGGCTTCAAAAGAGATCAATACATTGATAATATCGCAAGACTAGTCAACAACGGTCACAAAAACACAATTCCTATAATTGATAATTATGAGGAATTAGATTTGCTGCAATCCCAAATTAAAGGAAAATTCAAAATAGGAATTCGAATTGCAGCAGAAGAAGAACCAAAATTTGAGTTTTATACTTCAAGATTGGGAATTGGGTATAAAAATATAGTTCCTTTTTATAAAAAAGAAATCAAAGAAAATAAAAAACTGGAACTTAAAATGTTGCACTTTTTTATCAATACAGGTATCAATGACAATGCTTATTATTGGAACGAACTTGTAAAATGTATCAAAGTGTATGTTGCTTTAAAAAAGGAATGCCCGAGCTTAGACGGGTTAAATATTGGAGGAGGTTTTCCTATAAAAAACTCATTAGCATTTGAATACGATTACCAGTATATGATTGACGAAATTATCAATCAAATAAAGATCGCTTGCGATGAAGCCGAAGTAGATGTTCCTAATATTTTTACCGAATTTGGTTCATTCACGGTTGGGGAAAGCGGTGGAGCTATTTATCAAATCTTGTATCAAAAACAGCAAAACGACAGGGAAAAATGGAATATGATTGATTCCTCTTTTATAACTACATTACCAGATACTTGGGCAATCAATAAACGTTTTATCATGTTGGCTATCAACCGATGGAACGATACTTATGAAAGGGTTTTACTAGGTGGAATGACTTGTGATAGTGATGATTACTACAACTCAGAGCAAAACATGAATGCCATATATTTGCCAAAATACAATAAGGAAAAACCTTTGTATATAGGATTTTTTAATACTGGTGCGTATCAAGAAACCATAGGTGGTTACGGTGGTTTGCATCACTGTTTAATCCCAGAACCAAAACATATTCTGATAGACAGGGATGAAAATGGTATTCTAGCAACAGAAGTTTTCTCTGAGCAACAAACAGCAGAGGATGTACTAAAAATATTAGGTTATAATAAAAAACAATAAATAATTGTGTTTTACGATTTTGATATTTATAAATTTCTTTTATTTGTAAATCCAAATCTCAATTACCTTTTAAATAATAAATAAAAAAAAAGAAAAGAAAAATGAGTAAAGGACCAATCAGTCAGTTTATTGAAAAGCATTATTTGCATTTCAATTCTGCATCCTTAGTTGATGCTGCAAAAGCATATGAACAGCAGTTAGCCAATGGTGCAAAAATGATGGTAAGTATGGCCGGTGCAATGAGTACCGCTGAAATTGGAAAGATTTTTGCCGAAATAATTCGTCAGGACAAAGTTCAAATCATATCTTGTACAGGAGCCAATCTTGAAGAAGATATCATGAATTTAGTGGCACATTCTCATTACGAAAGAGTTCCAAATTATCGTGATTTGACTCCTCAAGACGAATGGGACCTATTGGAAAGAGGATTAAATCGTGTTACTGACACTTGTATACCTGAGCATGAAGCATTTCGTCGTTTACAAAAACACATTTACAAAATTTGGAAAGATGCAGATGATAAAGGAGAACGATATTTTCCTCATGAATTCATGTACAAAATGTTACTTTCAGGCGTTCTGGAAGAATATTATGAAATTGACTTAAAAGACAGTTGGATGTATGCAGCTGCCGAGAAAAATTTACCAATTATTGTACCAGGATGGGAAGATAGTACCATGGGAAACATTTTTGCATCCTATGTTATAAAAGGGGAATTAAAAGCTTCAACCATGAAATCGGGTATAGAATATATGGTTTACTTATCTGACTGGTATCCAAAAAATAGCCAAAATGGTGTTGGATTTTTCCAAATTGGCGGAGGAATTGCTGGTGATTTTCCAATTTGTGTTGTACCAATGTTATACCAAGATATGGAAATGCACGACATTCCTTTTTGGAGTTATTTCTGTCAAATTTCAGATTCTACAACCAGTTATGGTTCCTATTCTGGAGCTGTTCCAAACGAAAAAATTACCTGGGGTAAGCTAGATATAAAAACTCCAAAATTTATAATTGAGTCTGATGCTACAATTGTAGCTCCATTAATTTTTGCTTATTTGTTAGATTTATAAAAGTTATTTATGAAATGAGCATAACCGAAAATTGGTCGCAAACACCAATGAAGATATGCGAATTACATATTCCAATAAAAACAATATTATTTACATATGAAAAGAGTAATTGTTGATTACGCAAAACTGACCAACGAAATTTTAAACCTTTTGGTCGAAAAATTCCCTGATGGATATGATGATTCAGACATCATACGCTTTAGAAATGCCAAAAATGAATTAATAGAAGCTGTTGAAGTTCGGACAGAAGACACTATATATCTAGTAAAAGTAAGTACTAAATTGGCTGACAGAATTGGAAATTTTGATGAGGATGATGAAATCGATGATGTGGTTGAACCAATCAGCGGACTTGAATTGGATGTTGAAGACGATGATGATGACGATGACGATGATGACAATCTAGACAAACCAGATGTTGATGGAGATGATGACGATGAAGATGCTGATGATAAAGATATTGCAGACGAAGACGACGATGAAGATGATGAAGATTAATTTGTAATTTTCTAAAAAATATAAAGGAACTCTATTTTGAGTTCCTTTTTTTATTAGATTTATGTACTAAAAAATATACGCCAAAATGACAACAAAAATTCTACACGCCAAACTCAAAGAAAATTTCGGGTTTGAAAAATTCAGACCCAATCAAGAAGATATTATCAATTGTATTCTTTCGGGAAAAGACACCCTGGCGATTATGCCTACTGGAGGAGGAAAATCAATTTGTTTTCAACTACCCGCCTTAATCTTAACTGGAATTACGATTGTTATTTCTCCACTAATTGCCTTGATGAAAGATCAAGTAGACAGCTTGAAAGCCAATGGAATAGCGGCCTGCTTTATTAATAGCAGCCAATCAAATGATGAACAGCAACACCATATTCAAAATCTGAAAGACAATAAAGTCAAACTGGTTTATGTTGCTCCAGAAAGTTTAGCTTATCTTGAAAATGTTTTTTCTCAAATCACTATAAGTCTTATTGCTATTGATGAAGCCCATTGCATTTCGTCTTGGGGCCATGACTTCCGACCGGCTTATACCAATTTGGGATATCTCAAAAACCGCTTCCCTTCTACTCCAATCCTCGCATTGACCGCAACTGCCGATAAAGCAACGCGTACAGATATTACCAATCAATTAAATTTGGTAAATCCTAAGATATTCGTAGCTTCATTTGACAGAAAAAATTTAAGTCTAGAAGTACGACCCGCTTTGGATAGAGTAAAACAAATTATAGATTTTATAAAATACAAACCAAATGAATCGGGTATTGTTTATTGTTTAAGTCGAAAGACTACTGAAGAATTGGCAGAAAAATTGCGGAAAATTGGTATTAAAGCCAAAGCTTATCATGCTGGTTTGGACAATAAAATACGTTCCAAAACTCAAGATGAATTTATAAATGACGAATGTCAAGTGGTTTGCGCGACTATTGCTTTTGGAATGGGAATCGATAAATCGAATGTAAGATGGGTGATTCATTATAATCTGCCAAAAAATATAGAAGGCTATTATCAAGAAATTGGTCGGGCTGGTCGTGATGGTATGCCATCGGAAACGGTTTTGTTTGAAAGTTATGGTGATATGATTCAGTTGCAAAAATTTGCTTCCGAAGGTTTGAATGCCGAAGTGCAACTGGCAAAATTGGAAAGAATGAAGCAATATGCCGATGCATTGAGTTGTCGCAGAAAAATATTGCTTTCTTATTTTGGGGAATTGGTTTCAGAAAATTGCGGCAATTGTGATATTTGCAAAAACCCTCCCGCTTTTTTTGATGGAACTATTATTGCTCAAAAAGCATTGTCAGCAGTAATGCGTTTGCAGGAATCGGAAGCATTGCCAGTAATTGTTGACTTTTTGAGAGGTTCAAAAAATGCTTCTATTTATGACAAAGGATATCAAAATTTAAAAACGTATAATGTTGGTTCCGAAATATCATGGTATGATTGGAACCAATACATCATTCAACTTATTAATTTAGGGTATTGTGAAATTGCTTTTCATCAGCAAAACAAAATTAAATTGACTCCATTCGCAAAGAAAGTCTTGTTTGAAGGTGAAAAAGTACAATTAACAACAGTTCAAAAAATAAACAAAGAAAAATCAGAAATTACAGAACGCGAAAGTAAAAAAACAATTAATTCCCTTTTTGAAGTTCTCAGAAAACTGCGTTCAGAAATTGCAAAAGAAGAAGAGGTTCCTGCCTATATTATTTTTAATGATGCCACTTTAAAACAAATGGAAATTCAAAGACCGATGAGCGATGATGAATTTCTTGCCATAGATGGAGTTGGAAAAACCAAGCTTGAAAAATATGGAGATACCTTTATAAAAGCCATTATTGATTTTCAAAAAAACAAAACGGTTCGTAAAAAAAAGGAAGGCAGTACTTATAAAGAAACATTGGAATTATTTCAAAGTGGAATGTCCGTTGAAGAAATTGCAATAAAAAGAAAATTGGGAGTAACAACTATCACATCACATTTGGCAAAATTATATCTTGATGGGCATCCTATCGATTTGAGTATTTATATAACAGAAGTAGAAATTTCAAAAATTGCGGAAGCTAAAATTAAATTAGAATCTCCAAATGCGTTAAAGCCCTACTTTGAATTCTTTGAAGAGCAGATTCCTTATGATAAAATTAGAATTGGCTTGGCTGTTCTAGAAAAGGAAACTATTAGTCTTTAATTCAAATGATATACTCATTTCCACACTTTGTAAATTCAAAAACCGAAATTTTGATTTTGGGAACCATGCCTGGTGTACAGTCTCTGACCAAACAGGAATATTACGCACATCCCAGAAACCATTTTTGGAAAATTTTATATACGTATTTCAATGCTTTGCCAATTCCTGACAGATTTGAAGAAAAAATTAAATTTCTTCAAAATCATAAAGTTGGGTTATGGGATGTTTTAGAAAATTGTGAAAGAAAAGGAAGTTTGGATATTCATATCAAGAATCAAAAAGAAAATGATTTTGAAATGTTTTTCAAACAATTTCCATCTATTACCAAAATTATTTTCAATGGAAAACAAAGTCATGCTTTTTTTTCTAAAAAATTTGGACAGATCGAAGGCATAACGTATTATGTAATGCCTTCGACTAGTCCTGCTAATACAATGTCTTTTGAAAACAAATTGAAAATTTGGTCAACTTGCTTCGAGTAATTTACAAATATCTTTCCGCAAAAACTTTTTGGTGATGTTTCATATGTCCAATAATCAAAAAACCTAAAGCTCTCACCGAAACTTCATGTTCGGATGCAATTCCAATTCTTGCCAACTGATCTTCAGAAAAACTTTTGAACATCAATAAATTCGAATGTCTTACTGCAGAAAACTCAGTTAGCAATTCTTGAATACTTCTGCTTTTTGCATTTGTATTGACAACATAATCATTTTCTTCAAATCCCGGTAATGGTGTTTTATCATTTCTGGAGATTCGAAGTGCACGATAACTAAAAATTCTTTCGGCATCAATAATATGCTGAATGATTTCTTTGATAGTCCATTTTCCTTCCGCATAACTATAATCAAATTTGTCCAATGGAATATTTTGGACAAATTTTATAAAATCATGCAAACTAATTTCTAGTTCTTCAAATAATTCTACATTTTCAAGAGCTTTTATATAAGTAGCGTTGAAATTGGAATATTCATTTACTGGCAATTGATTTGAATTCATAACCTATAGAATTTAAAAATTATTTTTATGCTGAATTTCTACTCGCATTGGTATTTCCAAATAAAGAACGAGTTACAATTTTTTCATATACTTTGATTAAGTTCAAATCGGGATTTTCTTCTTTATTAATTTCGTTTATTCTCAACAAAGCATATTGTTGTATTGTTAACAAAGGCAATACTATACGTTCCCTTACTTGAATTGAAGCTTTTCCATCCGGGTAATTTTCCATCAATTCGGTATGACCTGCAATTTTCAATAATAATCTTTTGGTTTCAAGAAACTCATTATAAATAATTTGCCAAAACTCTCCAAATTCTGGATCTTTACTCATATAAGCCGTTAACGGAAAAAATGATTTTGCCAACGACATCATACTGTTTTCCAAAAGTGTTTTTACAAATAAAGAGCCATCATACAAATCTTGAACTTTGTCCCATTGATTGGTATCTTCAAAATGTTTTAAAGCGGAACCCACACCAAAAAATCCAGGAACATTTTGCTTTAATTGGCTCCATGAACCTACAAAAGGAATGGCACGCAAATCGGCAAAATCCAAAGTTTCAGACTTACTTCTTTTTGAAGGACGGCTGCCTATATTTGTTTTGGCATAATATTTCAAGGTGCTCATTTGTTCTAAATAAGGAATAAATTTGGGATGATTTTTAAAACTTAAATATTTATTATATCCCAATTCTGCCATTTGATCCAAAATGTTTTTTTCTTCAACCGACAATTCATTTTGACCTTTATTGAAAACTTGATTTGCAACTCCAGCACTTAGCAAGTTTTCTAAATTATAGCGACAAGAATCCAACGTTCCAAAATTGGAACTGATAGTTTGTCCCTGAACCGTAATTTGAATTTCATTGTTTTCGATTTTCGGCCCTAACGAAGCATAAAATTTATGTGTTTTTCCACCACCACGTGCAGGAGGTCCTCCACGCCCATCGAAGAAAATGGCGTGAATTCCATATTTTCTTGAAATTTCTGTCAGCGCTTCTTTTGCTTTATAGATACTCCAATTTGCCATCAAATAGCCACCGTCTTTTGTACCGTCAGAAAAACCTAGCATTATAGTTTGCTTATTTCCTCTATTCATCAAATGTTTTGCATAGGCCTCATTTGTATATAATTTTTCCATTATATTATGTGCATCTTGCAAATCGTCAACAGATTCAAAAAGCGGAATAATATCAACTGTCGCATTTTCCCAATTACTTAATTTGAATAATGCAAAGGTTTCCATCACATTTAGGGCGCTTTCATTGTTACTTATAATATAACGGTTTGCTCCAAATTCTCCATTTTTCTCCTGTATAGTTTTAATGGCTTGAATCGACTCAATTGTTGATCTTGTCATTTCATTTTCAAAATCGCTTGAATCAAGATTTCCTTTAATATTTGATAAAACTTCAAATTTTTCTTTCTCCGATAATTGATAATAATTTTCGGGAAAAACATTTGAATTTGATTTTGAATAATAACAAAAGATATCATTAAAAACAGCATCGTGTATTTTACTGTTTTGACGTATGTCTAATGATGCAAAATGAAATCCAAATAAATTCAATCGAATTAACAAGGATTCAATTTCATCAACATATAAAGATTGATGTTGTTCAATTACAATTGTTTTTATTTTATTTAATTGCAATTTAAATTCTTCTAATGTGATAAATATTTCACCTTTAGAATAAAAAACAGATCTGTATAATTTTTGCTCTAATTCTGATACCAAAAAATCAACACCCGAAAAAGTTAACTTTCTTTTCAGACTCCTCATTTCAATATAATAGCATTTCAAAATTGAAGTTCTCAATCGTTCAGCTACTTTTAATGTAATTTCGGTCGTAACAAAAGGGTTTCCATCACGATCCCCTCCTGGCCAAAAACCAAGTTTGATTAATGGATTTTTGATAGATTCTCCTTCAAAAACATTTTTTTGAAGATAATGCACCATTTCCCCAGATGTATTATAAAAAACATTTTCGAGATACCAAATCAAACTTACAGCCTCATCAAACGGATTTGGTTTTTCATTTTGAATAAAAGGTGTTTTACCCAATTGAGCCAACAATTGCTTGATATCCAATAAATTATTTTTGCGAATCGCCTCAGTCAAATCATTTATAATCCCTAAAACTGCTCCTGGATAAAATTGAGTGGGATGTGCAGTAAGAACAGTTCGAACATTAAAATTTTCTAGAAATTCAATTAGTTCTTCCTTGTTATTTTTAGCATCCGATTTTTCTTTGATATCGCGCAGAGATCCTCTTCCCTCCATATTATTTACCACAGGAAATGCAGCATCTTCGATAGCATCAAATAATACAATTTGACGTTCTATATATTGAATAAAATGAAACATTAGATTTATTTTATCTTTTTCAGATCCATTGTGAAGGTATTTCTCTGAAAAAAAATCAACAATCTCTCTTGGTGTTTTTTGTTTTTTAAAACCAGAATCGCAAACTTCTGTAAATAGAGGCAATAAAACACCTGTATTATCAATGGAATCAAAAGGCAAGGTTATAAAAACACTATTGTATATATGATATTTTGAAAGAACATCTTGATTAAAACGTTCTATTTTAGGAAGCGTGTACATAAAATTGTATTAGTTTGGTTGTTGGTTGTTCTAGCATAAAAAAACCTCAAGAATTCTCTTGAGGTTATATTTTAAATATAGCTTTCAAGAATTTCTTACATTTCTTTAAAGATAGTATGCATCAAACGCTTCTTATCGTTGATACTTTCTTCTAATGAAATCATTGTTTCGGTTCTATAAACACCTTCAATGTCATCAATCATGAATATTACATCTTTTGCATGTTTAGTATCTTTTGCTCTAATTTTACAGAAAATATTAAACTTTCCAGTTGTTACAGAAGCTACAGTTACATAAGGAATTTCATTAATACGCTCCAAAACAAATTTTGTCTGAGAAGTATTATTTAGAAATACACCAACATAAGCTATAAATGAATATCCCAATTTATCATAATCAAGGACTAAAGACGACCCCATAATGATTCCGGCATCTTCCATTTTTTTTACTCTAACATGAACCGTTCCAGCTGAAATCAATAATTTTTTAGCAATGTCAGTAAACGGTACTCTTGTGTTGTCTATCAACATATCTAAAATCTGGTGATCTACTTCATCTAAACGAAACTTACTCATAATTCTTTTATTATATGGTTATTTGATACTAAAAAAGTTAAAATTATAAATAAAAATTAAATTAACGACATAAAATTTATTTTATTAATGCTCCATTAACAAAAAATATTTTTTCATCAAAATTGAAATTGGCTTTTTGATTTTCAATTGGGATATTCTTTAAATCATCTTTGTATAGTGCCTCTTTTGCATCGTACTCAAAATGACCATAATAACCTTCTAAATCACCTACTTCAACTATGTAAGCATTAAAATTTATTTTATTTTCAATTAACTCTTCTTTATATTGAGCAACAAAATTCGTGATTATTTCGATACCATCATAATTTATTTTGACATTTTTATACATAAAATCAAAAAAAACGACATTATTCTGAGGAATGTTTAAATATTTATCATTTATATTGCTAACTATATCGTTTTCGCTAAGAATAATAAAACCCGAAACCAGAGCCATAAAGACGAATTTTCTTGTTTCTTCTCGCTCATAATCATTCGGAAAATGACCTGCTTCAAATAAAATTGTTGGCACTCCCAAAAACTGAAATGTATCTCCTATACAATTAATATTGAAGGAATCATCAAATCGCCCAATCTGGCCAGGAATGTATTTTTGCAAAACTTCATTAATACTTGCAATTAAATTAATAGCTTTTAATCGGGATTCATTGACTTCTCTTTCTTCATTATAAGATGGCGCCAAAAAAGAGACAGTTGCTGGTTTTCCAGTATCAGCGACACCAAAAATAGTGCGTTGATCATGAAGATTAAAGCAATAATTTGGTTTGAACTCATCAAAAACAGCCCTAAGAATTTTACTTTCAGGTTGTGTAAGGTTTTGCGAATCCCGATTTAAATCTATATTATTTGCATTGGCACGAGTATATAATTTAGCTCCATCAGGATTAAGCATTGGGATGCAATAAAAAGTAAATGAAGTTAAAAGTTGATTTGCCAAATCCGAGCCGTTGTTTAGTAGATTGATAAAATCAAAAAGCGCTTTGGTAGTTGTACTTTCGTTTCCATGCATTTGTGACCATAGAAATATTTTTGTTTTTCCGGAACCTTTTACATAACTATAAATTGGTTTTCCTAAAACCGAATTACCTATTATTTTGACATCATTTTTAATATCGAACCTATTGAGTATTGGTTCAATCGAATCCAAAGTTATGTAACGACCTTGAATTGTTTTTTCTTTATTTTGAATAAATAATTGTTCTAAATCCATGTTATAATAATTGATTTACAAAAGTAAACATCTTTATATTTACAAATGTAAATTTAAAAAAATCGAAATAATTTATACTTGTAAACAGGTTTGATTAAATAATACGTTCCTGACTTGGTAGTAATGTTAACAAATGTATCTCCTCAAACAACAAATATTAATTATATCATTTTCAGTTATTTAGAGATTCTTATCTAATGCCTTAGATTCGGTATTGTACACTGTATTTTTAATTTTAACATTGTAAACTTGCTTACGAACTGTCTTTTGATTACATTTGTGAATTAATGATTTTTAATTAAAATTCACAATGGTAAACACAGATGATTTTATAAAACGATTGGAAATTATACTTGATTATTACAGTCTGAATGCCTCTTCTTTTGCTGATAAAATTGGAGTACAACGCTCTAGTTTGTCACACTTACTTTCTGGAAGAAACAAACCAAGCCTGGATTTTATTTTAAAAATAATTGATATTTTTCCCGATGTAGATTTGTATTGGATACTCAATGGTAAAGGTGTTTTTCCTAAAATGAATCAACAAAGCACTTTTGAAAAATTAAAAGAAAATACCACTACTCTACCAGAACAAGATAATTCAACAATCAATTTATTTTCTGAAATAAAAGAAACTGAAGAAAATTCATTTAAAACCGAAAGAGCTAAAAATATAATTTTAAAAAATGAAGCCGCTTCTGAAGATTTGGATAAAATTGTTTTTTTTTATAAAAATGGAACTTTTAAAGTGTATTTGCCTAATTAATTTATAAAAAAAATTAATCGAAAAACTAAATTTGGGTTAACCGATAATTTAAAGAAATGATAGTCCGATACAAGTCATACACTTTAAACGAGAATGCGATATTTTATACCTTTATTCAAAAAAAATATTTTATCCCATTCTCAGGGTGCAAAATATTAAGGTTATTTAATTTGAAAACCTTGTTCAGGAAATTTACCTTCTACACCTATATAGTGCTTTTTTAGTATCGCTAAATCTGAAGCTATATCACCTGAAGGTTGTAAAGGTTGCCCTAAACTGACAATTTTTTTACTAAAATCAAGTGCAACTGCAATTATGGGGACATTGGCAGTTAATGCAATATAATAAAATCCAGTTCTGAGCTCTTTTACTTTTTTTCTGGTTCCTTCTGGTGCCAATGCAAGTCTAAATACTTCTCTTTTTGAAAAAAGTGAAGCAATTGTTTCTACTTTATTTAAACCACCTGAACGATCCAAAGGTGCTCCTCCCATGTATCTGAAATAAAATCCAAAAGGAAAACGAAATAATTCCTTTTTTCCAACCCAATTGACTTCTTCGTTCATTACTCCTCGCGTAAAAAGCCCAATAAAAAAATCATGCCAACTAGTGTGAGGCATAACAATAAAAACACATTTTTTGATAGTATTATCAAAATTTCCAACCATTTTCCAACCCATTATTTTGAAAAATATCCATTGGTAAATTTGTTTCTTCATAAGTTTGATTTT
Organism: Flavobacterium sp. N3904; assembly: GCF_025947305.1. Taxonomy (NCBI): domain Bacteria; kingdom Pseudomonadati; phylum Bacteroidota; class Flavobacteriia; order Flavobacteriales; family Flavobacteriaceae; genus Flavobacterium; species Flavobacterium sp. N3904. The sequence continues at coordinate 3,155,067 of NZ_CP110009.1, read as the reverse complement.
TTATACAAAATAAATAATTTAAATCTTATTTTTGATAAAAACTCTAATTAATGTTAAAAAAACTATTAAGTTATCTTATTCCTATAAAAATACACAAAGTAAATTCTGCATTAAGCAAAACTATTGAGATTACTTGGGCAAATGGAGAACTAGTTTTAGACTCCCAAAACACTAACTATTCTTATGGAAGTTTGCAGCGCATTTTAAGAAAGGGATTAAATCATATTGGATTTCAAAAAATTGCCAAAATGGAACACATTCTTGTTCTGGGTGTTGCGGGTGGTAGTGTAATCAAAACTTTGGTAGACGAAATAAATTTTAAATCAAAAATTACTGGAGTCGAAATTGACCCTGATATTATTGCTATTGCTAATACTTACTTTAAACTTAATGAAATTGAAAATCTAGAAATTATTATTGATGATGCATTTGAATTTGTTTTAAAAACAAAAGATAAATATGATTTGATAATTATTGATATTTTTCAGGATACGACGATGCCAAATTTTTTGTTTGAAAAATATTTTGTTAATCGCATTTGCTATTTATTAAAGAGCAAAGGTATCGTGCTTTTTAATACAATGTGTTTGACAGCAGGTCATAATTTTAGAAATCAAAACTATATTAAAAATTTTAATGATTTTAACTTTAAAATTCATTCTATTCCGAGGATTGAAGAACATAATGAATTAATAATAATTGAAAAATTAGTCTAGAAAGCATTTTATTAATAGAATCAAAATTGTTTAAAAGATGTACTATTAGTAATTTAAATCTCATAATTTTCTATTATTCAAAGTTTTATATTTAATTTTTATTTATAATTAAATAATTGTTTGTACATTGTGTCAAAATAACACATTGTAATAATTTTTTAATTCATATTCCAAATGAGAAATAAATTCAAACCACTATTTATCTTAACCATTTATGTTATTGCTTCACTTTCATTTATTGATCCTCCAAAATATCGAGATCTGAATAAAAATGGCAAAATGGATCCTTATGAAAATATAAATCTTCCAATAGAAAAGCGAATCGACAATCTCATTTCCTTAATGAATATCGATGAAAAAGCAGGAATGATGTTCATCAATGGAACACTCATAAATACTGATGGAAGTATCGACAAACAAGATGGTGCAACGGGAATGGCAGCAAGAATTCCTTCGGCACGGGAGTTGATCGAAGATAAAAAAATGAATCATTTTAATTATTGGCAAGCCCCTGGTGTAAAAGAACTCGCTATGGGCTACAATGCGATTCAAAAAGTTGCTGAAGAATCCAGACTCGGAATTCCTGTAACCATTGCGTCTGATCCGCGTCATTATTTCAGCAATAATGTATTTGCAATGGAAGCCAATGGGTTTTCGCAATGGCCAGAACAATTGGGCTTTGCAGCCATAAATGATGCAGTTTTGACTCAAAAATTTGGGGATATTGCCCGCCAAGAATATTTGGCGGTTGGAATTCGAGAAGCATTGCATCCTATGGCAGATTTGGCAACAGAACCTCGCTGGCCTCGTGTAAGTGGCACTTTTGGAGAAGATGCCAATCTATCTGCAAGAATGATACAAGCTTATATTTTAGGGTTTCAAGGTGCTACATTGGGCAATACAAGTGTGGCCTGTATGACTAAACATTTCTCTGGTGGTGGCCCTCAAAAGGAAGGATTGGATCCCCATTTTCAATATCAAAAAGGGCAAGTCTATCCTGGGAAAAATTTCAATTATCATTTAATCCCGTTTGAAGCAGCATTCAAAGCAAAAACTGCTTGTATTATGCCTTATTATGGAGTGCCTATCGATCAAACATCTGAGAATGTTGGTTTCTCGTATAATAAAGACATTATAACCAAATTGCTTCGTGAAAAATATAAATTTGACGGGGTTGTTTGTACCGATTGGGGTTTAGTTTCCGATACTCACATGGGAGCTATCATTTGGCCAGCAAGAGCTTGGGGAGTTGAAAATTTAAGCGAAATTGAACGAGTTAAAAAAATAATTGATGCAGGTTGCGATCAATTTGGTGGTGAAAATTGCCCACAATATGTAATACAATTAGTCAAAGAAGGAAAAATAAAAGAATCCAGAATTGATCAATCCGTTCGAAGATTATTGCGTCAAAAATTCATTTTGGGCTTGTTTGATAATCCTTATATTGATGTAGAAAATGCAACCAAAATTGTAGGCCGTGCCGATTTTAAAAAATTAGGAGAAGATACTCAACGCCGTTCCATGACATTGTTAAAAAATGATATAAAATTACCCTTGGCAGTTTCTAGTAAATTAAAAATTTATGTAAAAAATATTAACCCAAAAATTGCTTCCCAGTACGGAATTATTGTTGATTTGCCAGAGCAGGCTGATATTGCTATTATTCGTTTGAATACGCCTTGGATTCCACTAAACACTGATAATCCGTTTGCAAAAGGATTTCATCATGGCGACCTAGATTTCAAAGGAAATGATTTGGAAGATATTTTAACACTTTGCAAAGCGGTTCCGACAATTGTAGATATTTATTTGGATCGTCCTGGTGTATTTCCAGAAATAAATGGTGCCGCCAAAGCTGTTTTTGCCAATTATGGTGCCAGTGACGCAGCGCTTATGGATGTTGTTTTTGGTATTGCCAAGCCTGAGGGCAAATTACCTTTTGAATTACCTTCGTCTATGGAAGCGGTAAAAAATCAAAAAGAAGATGTTCCTTATGACTCCAAAAATCCTTTATACCCTTTTGGGTTTGGATTGCATTATTAAATGAGTTACAAAATAGGTTTAACAAAAAATGCTCAATCACTTATGATTGAGCATTTTTTGTTTTTAGAATATACTGTTTTTTTATATTAAACAATAGTTGTTAATGACTGCATTTTTCACCCTTAATCGGGGGAAAAATATTTTAATTTTTCGTACCTTTCTAAAGTATTCAATTACAAATCTGATGAAAAATATTCTCAAAAAATTATTGTTGGGGAAAGCAACTAGAGGACCAAAATCTAAATTTAATCCTCTAGAAAAACGATTTCAAAACATTAAAGCAATTTGGAATAATGATCATGAAGATGATAATGGATTGGAAAAAATTGTTCGATTATTCCTTTCTTCTTCACAACTCCTTTTTCCTGGAATTTACATTAAATATTTAGCCAATAAAAAAGGGGTTGAATATGAAGATTTGGCTGTCGATTTTTATGTTTTACTCAAAGTTTGTTTTCCTCTTTTAATATTGTTCAACCATTGGCAAGTCTATCATTGGGTGATTGGTATCTTAATTTACGTTTTTTTGGAAACCGTTTTTTATATTCCAACACTCATTTTTGCTTCCGATATGTTTTCCAGACCTCGCTCTTATAAACGGTCTATGCTTTTACTATTCTTCAATTACTTAGAGATTTCATTTGCATTTGCTGTTTTGTATTCTTGTGGAAATTATTTGAATAAACCTTTTCATCATTGGTTTGATGCCATCTATTTTAGCATTATTACCTCTTCATCAATCGGATATGGTGATTATCATCCAGTCACAACTGTTGGAAAATTTCTGGTGACTACACAAGCTTTACTCTTTCTGTTTTTTGTTGTTCTTTTTCTTAATTTCTTTTCTTCCAAAATCAAAGCAAAAGGATATTTTGACCATGAAAATCAAGATTGATTTAAATCATTTTTCTCGCTTTTTCTAAATCTTCAGGAGTGTCAATTCCAATTCCGACATGAGTGGTTTCAACCATCTTGATTCGTTTTCCGAATTCGAGATAGCGCAATTGCTCCAGTTTTTCGGATGCTTCCAATGATTTCATCGGTAAGCTATAAAAATCCAATAAAGCTTGTTTTCTAAAAGCATAAATACCAATGTGTTGCATATAACGAACGCCTACATTAATTTCTCTTGGATAAGGAATAACCGAACGTGAAAAATACAAAGCAAATCCGTTTTGATCGACTACTACTTTTACATTATTTGGATTGTTAATTTCGTTTTCATCTTTTATTTCACGCATTAAAGAAGCCAAATCTACTTGTTTTGATTCATCATTTCTAAAAACTTCAATCACTTTTGCTAAGGGAGCTTTGTCTATAAATGGTTCGTCCCCTTGTACATTTACGACAATATCTACATCCAAATTCTCAACAGCTTCTGCAATTCGATCACTCCCAGATTCGTGTTCTTTGATGCTTCGAATGGCCTTTCCTCCGTTGGAAACAATTTCATCAAAAATCAAATCTGAATCGGTTACCACAAAAACATCATCAAACAATTGGGTGTTTATTGCTGCTTCATAGGTTCTAAGAATTACCGTTTTACCACCTAAATCCTGCATCAATTTTGCTGGAAATCGTGTAGATGCGTAACGGGCTGGAATAACTGCTATTATTTTCATTTTATTTATTCTTCTGTTTTTAATTTAGATTTTCAAATATATGTTTTTATAATCTAAAACTAATTTGAAATTTTCACCGAAGTCATACTTAATGAGCCAGCTACCAATTTGTCATTAAACAAACTCAATTCCTCTGATTTTCTTTTTAATCCCAACGTATAAATTAAAGGTAAATAATGTTCTGGTGTGGGAATCGACAATTGGAAAGCTTTGCTTTGTTTTTCGAAATCAATAAGCGGTTGAAAATTGCCATCGAGCAAATAGTCATTGATATCAGATCTAGCTTCAACTGCCCAATCGTAACCGTAATTATCCGTATTGATGTTTCTAAAATCAACCATTCTTAAATTATGAATGATATTTCCACTGCCTACGATCAGGATTCCTTTGGTTCGCAACGCACTTAATTTTTGCGCCAATTCAAAATGATATTGTCCTGATTTTGTGTAATCGATACTCATCTGAATTACAGGAATATCGGCATCAGGATATAAATGTTTAATTACACTCCAAGCTCCATGGTCTAGTCCCCAATGTTGGTCTAATTCAACTTCAGTAGGAAACAATAATTCTTGAGTAACTGTTGCTAATTCCGGACTCCCTTTGGCGGAATATTGCACCTCGAATAATTCCTGCGGAAATCCTCCAAAATCATGGATGGTTCTTGGCATTTCCATTGCTGTAACTTTGGTTCCGTTAGTAAACCAATGCGCCGAAATACACAAAATAGCATTGGGTTTGGGCAACGTTTTAGCCAAATTTCTAAAACCAGTCACAAACTGATTCTCTTCAATGGCATTCATTGGGCTTCCGTGTCCCAAGAATAAAACAGGCATTTTTTCAGTATTAGAAAAAGAGCCTGATATTTTATGTAAGTCGTTTAAATTATTCATGATAAAAAGCTTTTACAAAATCTCTTTTCGTTCAATTAAATCCCATAAATTTCCATATAAATCAGCAAATACAGCTACTTTCCCATAAGGTTGCTCTATTGGTTTTCTTATAATTGCTACTTTATTGTCTAATAAATTTTGATAATCTCTATCAAAATCATCTGTGTTTAGAAATAGGAAAACTCTCCCTCCAGTTTGATTTCCTACTCTACTTCTTTGCTCTTCATTGTCGGCTCTTGCTAAAAGCAAACTAAATCCAATTGTTTCCTTTGGTGCTATCAAAACCCAACGTTTGTCTTCACTCAGTTTAATATCTTCTATTAAGTCAAAATGTAATTTTTGAGTATAAAATGCAATGGCATCATCATAATCAGCAACTAGCAATGCAATATGAGCAATTTTTTGTTTCATTTTTAAACTGTTTATTCTGTAAAACTTTCATCTTTAAAACCTATCAAATATAACTTATTTTTGGCTCTTGTCATAGCGGTGTAGAGCCATCGAATATAATCTCTGTCGATTCCATTTGGCAAATACGGCTGCTCTATAAATACTGTATTCCACTGTCCTCCCTGCGATTTATGACAGGTAATGGCATATGAGAATTTGACTTGAAGCGCATTGAAATATTCGTTTTCTTTAACTTTTTGAAACTTTTTATACTTTGTCGTTTCGCTTTCATAATCTTTCATCACTTCCTGATACAAACGATTCGATTCCTCGAATGTTAAAGAAGGTGATTCACTTTTTATCGTATCCATCAAAAGCACGGTTTCAAAAGGTTTCTGATCGGGATAATCAATCATTCGGATTTTTACTTTTGCAAATTTAAAACCGTATAATTCTTTAATGCCAAACATTTCCAAAATCTCGATAATATCACCATTGGCAATAAATCCGGCTTCATCCGAATCCTTTAACCAAAAATAATTATTCTTCACCACCATCAGGAAATCACCTGTAGACAATTCACTTTCTTTATCAAGAATTTTGGTCCGAATCTGCTCATTGTATTGATTCGCCCTTTTATTCGAACGAACAATAAAAGCCGTGTCTTCAATACTAAAATTACTGTAAGCCGAATGAATGGCATCCTGAATATCGTATCCATCAACCAGTCGTACAATGTCTTTGAATTTTCGAACATTGAATTTGAATTCAGTTATAAAAGTGTCCTTTAATAATTCCCGTAATTCGGTTGCGTTGTGCAAAATTCCTGAATTTTCTTCCTGACGCATTACTTCGTCAAGTTCAATATGTTCAACCTCTTTGTTGTAATTTATGCTAAGCGTATGTATGTCCAAAGCCGGGCTTATGTCCAAATTCACCGGTGGCAATTGTGCCGTATCCCCCAACAGAATCATTTTGCAGTTGGTTCCTGAATACACATATGAAATCAAATCATCAAGCAGAGAACCGTTTTCATACAGTTTGGAATCCGAATTAGTGTCTGAAATCATCGAAGCTTCATCGACTATAAAAACAGTATTTTTATGTTTGTTTTGCTGCAAAGTAAACGAAACTCCTCCAGCCGAATTCTTCTTCGGAAAATAGATTTTTTTGTGAATCGTAAAAGCCGGTTTGTTTGAATAATTGGCTATCACTTTTGCCGCACGTCCAGTTGGGGCAAGCAAAACATACTTTTTATTAATCTCCAGTAAACTGTTTACAATTGTCGAAATAATAGTTGTTTTTCCAGTTCCTGCGTATCCTTTTAACACAAAAATCGTTTCATTGTGGGTATCCGTCAAAAAAATGGCTATTTTTTGAAAAAATATATCCTGATTGTAAGTCGGCTGAAAAGGAAATTTTTTCTGCAAATAGCTGTAAAAGATAGAGGAATTCATTGGGTACATTTAGTTTGCAAAGTAAAGTAAAAAAGGCGAAAAGATTATGAGTTTAGAAGTTTAGATTTAATAAACTAAGCATTAAACCTTCAAAGCGAATAACCATTCTACTCATCTAAACTAAAAAATAAAAATTGTAAGTTTGCAATGTTGAAAAAATTACTATGAATACGAACATAACCCAAAAGAAATATAAAAAACTCTCCATTCAAGTTTCTTTGACTGGGCTTTCTTTTTGTTGTTTTGACACGCTAAACAATACTATTACGTCTCTAAATGAAATTCAGTTTGACACTTTTCATAAAGCGACAAAAATTGAGGAATTATTCTCTGGCGCTTTTCGGGATTATCCGGAATTAAAAGATTCGTATGATGAAATTCAGGTAATTCACAACAACAACCTTTCTACTTTTGTTCCGACCGCCTTATTTGACGAGAATTTTTTGGGCAGTTATTTGCAATACAATACGAAGGTTTTTGAAACAGATTTTTTTGCATTTGATGAAATCACAAACTATCAGATGAATACCGTTTATATTCCTTATGTCAATATTAATAATTTTTTTATAGACCAATTTGGCTCTTTCGATTATAAACATGCCAATAGTATTCTGGTCTCAAAGCTTTTGGACGCATCCAAAAACAACGACTCGAAGAAAATGATCGTGCATTTTAATCCTGGACATTTTGAGATTATTGTTGTTCAAAACCAAAAATTACTTTTATTCAATTCATTCGAATACAAAACACCCGAAGATTTTATTTATTATTTGCTTTTTACCGCAGAACAAATGAATATGAATCCGGAAATTTTTAAATTAGAATTATTAGGCAGTATTTCTGAAGAAGATGCTTTTTATAAAATTGCTTATAATTATATTCGAAATATATCTTTTTTTGATACAACTGATTTGCAAAAAAATAATTCCTTTACTAAAGCTCAAAATCAGCAACATTTCATACTTTTTAACTCATGAGAATCATATCCGGAAAATACAAAGGAAGACGCATTTTTCCGCCAAAAGGGCTTCCCGTACGTCCAACCACAGACATGAGCAAAGAAGCTTTATTCAATGTACTGAATAATCATTTTAGTTTTGAAGGTCTGAAAATTTTGGATTTATTTGCGGGAACAGGAAATATCAGTTATGAATTTGCTTCACGCGGCTGTTCGCCAATTACGTCTGTAGATGCTGATTTTGGTTGTGTAAAATTTATTAAACAAGTGGCCACCGAATATGATTTTAATATTGCGGCAACCAAAAGTGATGTTTTTTCGTTTTTAGAAAAAAACAAAACCTCGTACGATATTATTTTTGCCGATCCTCCGTATGCATTAGACCAAAAAACTTTTGAGAAAATTGTACTATTGATTTTTGAGAAAGAATTACTCAACAAAGAAGGAATGATGGTGATTGAACATTCCAAATACACCAAACTCGATCACATGATTCATTTCTCTTTCCAGAAAAGTTATGGTGGTTCTATTTTTAGTTTCTTCGAATTGGAAGGAAATGAGGATGAAATAGATGATAAAACCAATACAAGAACTACCGAAGACGACGAAGATTAGCTTGTTGAACAACATAAAAAAAAACCAGAATCTTACATTATAAAGGTTCTGGTTTTTTCAAAGCTTTTGGTTTTTTTATTGTCCTTTTACCAAAGTAATAGTTAAATCCAGCTCCAAGAACTCCATTTGAATTAAATTCATAACCGCTGCTGTGCCCCAATTCATTGATTACTTTCCCCATATTCACACCATTATAATACAAAATAAGACATAATGAACTTGAAGTTTCACTAGACAAGAAAACATTAATCCCAATACCCAAACCCAGAGAATGTTGTATATCGGTTTGAGATTCATCGGTTACAACTGTATTATCGCTTTCGTTGTATTTGCTAAAACTTCCTTCAGCACTGATTTTAGATAATGTATATCTTGGTAAAATAACAACATAGTTTGTTCCATCATTCTTATTTCCAAGGCAAATTTTGGGACAAAAACTAAAATTCAACGCCGAAACAGATCTGATATATAATGAAGTTTCAACCAATTCGCTATTATATCTGGAAGCATCTTCAATACTTCCAAAATAATAACTGCATTCTGCCTCGGGCATAAAATATGGGGCTATTTTAAATTCAGCTCCAGCATTGACTCCAGCGTATTTAGATTTTTCAAAATCCCATTGAAGGTATAAAGAACCTCCAATAAAGGGTCTAATCAATTGTGCATTAATACCTAATGACATGGTGAATAATAGAATAACAAATATTTTTTTCATAATATCCTATTTTCCAATTACCCAACCCAAAGTAAAGTTTATAACTGGAGCGAATTGATTATTATCTTTTTCAAAATTATAGCCTACGCCTCCATTCAAACTCAGATTGAAATTGTGTTTGTAAGTTCTTTGGAATCCCCAGACTGGCGCGATTGTAAATGATGTATTCGAAGATGAAAAATCGGAATTTGTGTTAATTGATTTAAAATTATAAATCGCATTCAGAGCATAAAAATTACCAGAATTTCCACCTGTTCTCTTTCCCTTGCCCGCTCTTTTTTCTAAATTATAATAATGACGGAATTGTTCGTTGATTCTTGGATAAAATGCAAATGTAGAACCTTCAAAATCACTAAAGCCATAACCAAGTCCAAAACTGAACTCTGAATAAAGCGTATTTTTAGAACTGAAACCATGCTCATAAACCACGCCAGGTAAAAGTAAATTAATTTTAAATAAATTTTTCTCTACTGAAGAAATATCTTGAGCAAGAGTTGTCATTAACGGGATAAACAGTAAAGAAAAAGAAATCAATCTGGAGTATTTCATAAAAGGTTTTTTTCAAATATAATAGTATTTTTACAATACCAAAGAAAATTATATTCTTTTTTCTATAAAATAAAAACATAAAAAAGCATTGCCGTAAAATGACAATGCTTTTTTATATCAAAATTGATATCTCCTTATTTTACAATAAATCCAATATTCCAATTGTCCCAACTTAAAACAATATCGTTGGCATTAATCTTATATACCAACTTTTCTACTGTTTGGTCTGTACTTTGTTGTTTTACCGTAACACGAAGTTGATCTTCTTTTTCTTTATATTTATAGGCTCCCCATTGTTTGGCTTCTTTATTAAAAATGACAATACAATCTGTTTTACTCGGAATTATAAAGAACGAATATTTTCCTGCTGGCAACGTTTTACCTTCAATTATCAAGTCTTTATTGGTTTCAAAAGTTGTGGCTTCGTTTGCACCGGCACGCCATACTTCATTAAAAGGAACTAACTCTCCCCAAATTTTTCTACCTCTTACCGATGGGCTTCCGTAATCAATTTCGATGGTTGCACCATTTATTGTTCCGGTAACTTTTTCTGGTGGACTTTTTGGCTTATCTTGAGCGGTTACAGCAATCGTTGCGAAAACTGCGACAAGCAATAAAAATGTTTTCTTGAATAGTTTCATAGTTTTTGTCTTATTTATTAATGAATAAAGTTAGAATAACTCCTTCTAATTTATTTTAAATCGTATGTAAATTGTGAAATAATTAACAATTTCACAAATAAAATGCTTTCCTTTACTATAGGCTTCTTTTTGAGGAGTTATTTTATTATTTTTACCAGTAATACATTAGAATAATTCAAATATGAATACGATAGCGGAACAAATTGCTGCCTTTTTAAAAGAATACGCTCCTTTTGATAATTTAACTTTTCAAGAATTATCAGAAATAGCCACTAGTATTCGTGTTGTAAATCTAGAAAAAAACAAAATCTTATTTCAAATAAATGACAAGTTGCACGACAGCTTTTATGTAGTAGCTTCTGGTATGGTTAATTTATCTGTTATCGCAGATGCTGAAGAAACTTTGTTAAATAAATGTCACGTTGGAGATGTTTTTGGATTGCGTCCATTTTTTGCCAAAAACAACTACATGATGACGGCCAAGGCACGTGAAGAAAGTATCGTTTATGCAATTCCAATAGCAACTTTTAGACCTTTTGTTGCCAATAACCCAGATGTCTTAAATTTTCTTTTAGAAAGTTTTGCTACTAATACTTGGAATCCAAAAGACAAAGAAAATTTAAGTAGAAAACTAGCCTCAGATAATGTTTATTATTCTGATCAAAAATCTGAAATGCAGTATTTTCAGTCGCTAACATACAACAGATCTCCTCTTATAGCTACTATCACCGACATTGCAAAAGATGTTGCTTATCGAATGACAGAGAATCTTTCGACAAGCATTATTATTTGTCAAAACCATTTGCCTATTGGAATAGTAACTCATACCGATTTGTGTTCCAAAATTGCCACTGGTCAATTTCCGTTAACAATTACAATGGATGTCATTATGTCTTCGCCAGTAGTTACGGTTGTAGAAAACGTTTCATTGGCAGAAGCACAATTATTGATGCTCAAGAATAATGTAACTCACTTATGTGTAACCCTTGATGGAACTGATAAAACAGTTGTTAAAGGAGTCATTTCAGAACACGACTTAATTATTGCTCAAGCAAGTAATCCTGGCGTTTTAATAAAAGAAATAAAAAGAGCATCATCTGCGAAAGACTTAAAACAAATACGCGAACGACTATCTGAATTAATACAAAACTCCATTCATAAAAATATTCCGCTTTCTAATATCAATACTATTGCTAGCGAAATCAACTCAGCCATTTTAAAACGGGCCGTTGAATTGGCAATTTTAGATTTAGGTTCACCTCCTGCTCGTTTTGCCTGGCTAAGTATTGGTAGCCAAGGAAGAAAAGAACAATTATTGCTTACCGATCAAGATAGCATTTTAGTTTTTGAGGATGTTCTACCTGATAAATACAGAGATGTAAGGGATTATTTTTTGAAATTGGGAAAAAAGACAACCCAAACACTAGAGAAAACTGGATACGAATTATGCCCAAATGGCCATATGGGGAGTAATATGCTGTGGTGCAAATCTTTTACAGACTGGACAAAACAATATGACAGTTGGATGAATACTCCTGGCGAAAACAGTAATGATTTGAGTAGTATTTTCTTTGATTTGGAACTAGTTTTTGGCGAAAAGAAGATCTACGAAGCTTTAGAGAATCTAATTTTTAAAAATTTGGAAAATAACTCTTTGTTTTTTGATTTTCTTGGTAACGATGCATTGAAAAAAAGTTCTCCGCTTACCTTTTTTAGAAAATTTGTATTGGAGGAAGAAGGCCCTAATAAAGATAAATTTGATATAAAAACAAGAGCACTGATGCCTTTAATTGATGGTGCAAGATTATTTGCCTTGCAATTTAATATCAAAGAACAAAACAATACTTATCTACGATTTAAGCAATTGGCAATTGTAGATCCAAATAATTCTGATATTTATTTAAATTGTGCTGAAGCCTTTTTGACACTATCAAAATTTAGAGTTTTAGAAGGTCTAAAAAATGATAATTCTGGGCAATATATTAATTTGGATGAATTGTCAAAATTGGATAAAGAAAAATTAAAAAATGCTTTTACACCAATGAAAGATTTAGAAGAATTAATAAAAAGTCATTTTAAACTTACACAATTTTCATAATTATGCTTGATTGGTTAAAAAATATAAATAAAGAATATCCGGAATTTTGGAAAACGTATCTTTCAAAATTTGATAAAAAATCGAAAAGATTTGTCGTTTTTACCACAGAAACTTCGGGTTTGAACTCGAATAAGGATGTCATTTTATCAATTGGATCATTTGCAATAGTTGATAACAGTATTTTAATTGGTGATAATTTTGAAGCCGTCCTTTTGCAATATAAATATTTTCATGATAATGGTCTTTCCAATGAATTCATTTTAGAAAGTAAAATGAAAAAACTAAGCGAACTTGAAGCCATTCATGCCTTTATAGATTATATTGGCAATGCTGTATTAATTGGACATCATGTAGATTTTGATGTCGATATAATTAATGCTACACTAGAAAGATTGGATTGTGGCAAATTAAAAAATGAAGCGTTAGATATTGATGTAATGTATCGAAAATTGATGGATATTAATGATAAGCAATTTTCACTAGATGAATTATCCGATATTTTTAAATTACCTAAAACATTCAGAAATACACCTTCTGAAGATGCATATACAATAGCTTTGTTATTTTTGAAACTCAAATCAAGGCTTGGTATTAAGTAAAATCGTTCTTGCCTATAAAGAAATAATTCGTTTAAACTTTCCGTGATGTGTTATTGAAACTGGAATAATATGTTTCGTACCCAAATCAATTCTAAATGGAATACCATTTTCTTTTTTTATTTGATTAGTTAACTCTAAAGTTTTAACATCATCAAAGTTTCCTTTTTCATTTATTGCAACCGTATATAAATAATCATTTGTAATTTCGGTTTTTGTATAAAAAATAAAATCATTGATAGAAACTGTTCCGTAATTTTGATCAGTATAATGACATTCCATTCGTAATGGGAAAAAGCCTCTTATTCCCATTTGACGATTGTAAATTTTATAAGCTGCTTCTTTTCTTGTCCATAAATTCCAAACCAAAGTATCTGGAATAGTTGAACTCAAAATCAATTCTTGCTCATTTGAAGTGAAAATCTTATCCAAAAATCCTTTTCGTTTCCAATTGCTTGCTCTTTTAGCCAAATCTAAATCTACAATGTCATTTCCAATCATTTTTTTGATAATTCAGTCTCTATAATCTGCATAGCCGCTTTTACATTGACCATTTTTTCCATGGATTCATTATCAATTATAATATCATATTTCTCTTCAATATCCAAAATAACATCTACTAAATTGGCCGAATTTATTTTTAAATCATTTATAAAATCAGTGTCTTCAGTAAGTGCTTCAAAAGCATCTTGGTCTTGAATGTAGGGCTTAACAATATTTTTTAACTCTTCAATTGTTTCTGGTCTACTCATCTTTTTTGTTTAAAGTTTCTAAATTTAAGATTACTAAGATACTATCTTTTTATGTATTAAATTTTTTAAAAATAATACACCCATTTACATCTCCAAATCCGAAACTAGCTTTGGCAACGATATTTATATCTTTTTCAATTAACTGCCTAGGAATTCTGGATTCATCAGTTATGGATGTTATTTCTGGATGCAAATCCTCGCAATTTATATTTGGAAAAATAAATCCATGCTTTATTTGCAATACAGTTGCAACATTTTCAATACTTCCTGCAGCAGACAAACAGTGACCCACCATCGATTTTAAAGAATTGATATAAGGAAAATCGCTTCCTGATCTATTCAAAGCTGTACTCCAATTCAAAATTTCAAGACTATCTTTTGATGTTGCTGTTAGATGTCCATTTATTGCATCGATGTCTCGGGCAGTAATTCCAGCATTTGCAACAGCACTTTGAATACATTTTTGAACTGCCATCGGATTTGGAGCAGTCATTGTACCGAGTCCTCTTTGACCGCCAGAGTTTAGATTGCCTCCCAAAATTTCTGCATATATAGTAGCTCCACGTTCAAGAGCAGTTTCCAAATCTTCTACAACTAATGCCCCAGCTCCACTTGCTGGTACAAACCCTGAAGCTGAAGCTGACATAGGTCTTGATCCTTGTTCGGGTGAATTGTTATGTTTGAAAGTGCATACACGCATTGCATCAAAACCACCCCAAATATAAGGTCCAGAATCACTGGTACTCCCTGCTAATATTCGTTTTGCTTGTCCAGATATAATGCGGTCGTAAGCCATTAAAATACTTTCTGTTCCAGTGGTACATGCTGATGAATTGGTTGTAACCTGGTTACCTAAACCCAATTTTCCAGACAAATAAGCGCTAATTCCGCTATTCATTGTTTGAGCTACTGCCGTACTACCCAAATTTCTGACTTTAAAATCATCAATTTTATAAACACTTTCTCTAAACTTATCAATTCCAGATGTTCCAGATCCAAAAATTGTACCGCTATCCCAATCTGGTTCTTCATGCGTTGCTGCAGATAAACCCGCATCTTTCCATGCCTCCAAGCCTGCAATAACTCCATATAAAATGCCTGATGAATTAAAATTTTTCAATTCTAAATCTGTAAAATAGTGCAATGCCAATTCTTCTGAAACATCAGGTTTTCCAGCTATTTGACATGAAAATTTTAATCTCTCCAACTCTTCAAAATGTTTAATTCCCGAAATTCCATTCTTAATTGCAAAAGTAAACGCATCTAGCCCTACTCCATTTGGAGCAACTACACCAAGTCCTGTTATTACAACTCTTCTATTCATTTTCACTTCAAATTTTAAAATTAAAATCAGTCAAATTAAATAAGCATTCCAGAAATAATTCCTGTACAAACAACAACTCCATTTTTATTTAACATTTGTACTTTACATTTTAATTTTCCAAATCTAAAATACATTTTTTCCGAAATGACAGTCACTTTTTCATTTGGAAAAACCGGTTTTAAAAATTCCATATTTGTTGATGTCATGGCAATTGCGGTATTTATATTGTATTTTTCATTTAATAAAAAAATACCCAAACAAACCAAACCAATTTGAGCCATAACTTCAGTCAAAATAACGCCAGGTGTTACCGGATTATCTTTAAAATGACCTTTGTAAAAATCTAAATTTTCATCAAATGTAAAAACTCCTTCTACCCTATTATCGTCAATATTTAAAATTTCATCAACAAACAAAAAAGGTTTAGAATAAGGCAATTTTGAAATAATATCTTGTTTTTTCATCATTTAATCTGAATGTTTTAAAACTTCAATAATATTCTTTGAGCCGAAAATCCGGGACCAAAACTCAACATTAATCCCTTAGATCCTTTTTCGGGATAATCTTCCATAAAACGCTCCAAGACGTACAATACGGTTGCGCTGGACATATTACCATATTGTTTTAACACTTCTTTTGTGTTGTCTATATTTTTTCCCAGTTCCGAAAACAAATCTTCAACTGTTTGCACAATTTTTTTTCCGCCAGGATGAAAAATTAAATGATCAATATCTTCCATTTTTAAATTATTTTTTTTTAAAAATGGATGAATTATATCTGGAAAATGAGATGCAATAGTTTCAGGAACTTCTATATCCAAAACCATTTGCAACCCAGAATTGGTAAGTTTGAAACCCATCATGTGAATATTGTCGTAAAAATGATACATCTGCTCATCAATAATTTCGGGTCCTGTTTCTCCTTCACAAGATGAAAGCAATACACAAGCTGCACCATCTCCAAAAATGGCTGCGCTCACTATATTTGCCATCGAAAAATCATCCAATTGAAAGGTTGCTGTGGGACTTTCTACCGCAATTATAGCCGCTTTCTTGCCTGGATTAGCCTGAAGAAAGTTTTTTGCATAAATCATACCCGAAATTCCTGCCGCACAACCCATTTCTGTAACCGGCAATCGTATTATATCCTGACGCAATTGCAAACCATTAATTAAGTATGCATCTAATGAAGGAATCATAATTCCGGTACAACTCACTGTGATGATATAATCCAATTCTTTAGGCTCCCAATTTGCTTTTTTTAAAGCTTTTTCCAACACTTTTTCTCCCAAAACTATTGCTTCCCGAACATAAATATCATTTCTTTCTTCAAAAGACGTTTTGGTAAAAACCTCAATCGGATCCATAATAGAATATCGTTTATCAACAGCTGCTCCTTCAAATATTTTTTTCACCTTGCGGATAAATCGTTCATCTTGATCCACTAACCAGGCATCTAAAAAAGGAATAATTTCTTCGGTTGTTCTATAATATTTGGGCAGTTGCTTGGCAACACATTTTATTTTTACACTCATTATTGTTTTTTGTGTCAAATTCTAATTAATAAAAAAAAGCCCTTTTTTTAATACTTTTATTTTTCGATTATCCATTCATATCGAAATGCCCATTTCCACTGAATACTATACTTTTTTAAGTTCAGCTTTTTAGAGAACTGAATCAGTTCCTTTTTTTTGAACCCCCTTAATATGGAAGTCAAACCATCTTCTCGCGACATATTTTTTAATTGAAAAACTATACATAAACATTGAAATAATCTATAAGCAATTATACTTCTTTGCAAATCGTTTATTACAATTCCTAGCTTAGAATTTTTATTAAATAACTGCAATATTTCTTCAATTTCACTGTCTTTAAAATGATGTAATGTCAATGTAATTAGCACTATATCATATTTTATATCATTCAAAGATTTATCAAAAATATCTTCACAACGATACTGTATATTTGGATAATTTATTGATAACTGTTGTGCATAATTTATAGTATATGAATTGGCATCGATTCCTGTTAATTCAAAATTTAAGTTATTCTGAACTCCAAAATCAGCCACTTTTCGTAACATATCACCATTTCCACAACCAACATCAACAATTCGTATTGTGTCTAATCTATTTGCTTTTTTAAGTATTTTTTTAATTCCATTTAGAGTTAATTGGTTGCCTCCCAATAATTGATTAATCCTCGCAATTTTATCCAAAGCCTCTTTTAATGCAACACCTTCCAAAGCAAAATCATCCATTATTTCGGGTTTGTCCGTTCTATATTGGGTTTTCAAAAACATTTTTTTAGTATATTAAATTCAGAAAGAAATTTCTTGAGATTACCATTGTTAATGCTCATACGCTACTGCAATTGGTTTTCCATGGGTACTTTTTATAATAATTGGCATTAGAAAAGGAAAATTAATCAATATTTTCATCAATATTGCTGATAACTTTTGTTTTTGCAATAAATAACTCAAAAAACGTCCAATTCTTAGTCTATTTTTAAAATTAAAATTCCATTCTTGAATATACTTTTGTTCTAATTCTTCACGTGTTTTTATTTCATTTGAATACCGTTTTTCAATCAATTCCGAGAGGATTTTAGCGCTATGAATTGCCATTGCCATTCCGTTTCCGCACAAAGGATGAATAAGTCCCGCAGTATCTCCAATCATTAAAATATGATTTTCTACGTTTGCTTTTTCGTCAAACGAAATCTGACTAATTGATATTGGTTTATCAAAAAGCAGTGTGCAATTTTTAAAAATTAATTCCAAATGCGGATTCTGTTTCACTACCTGATTTTGATATTCTTCGATATTTTTGCATTTTTTGAATGTTTCATAACTTGCCAGATAACAAATATTAATAGTATTGTTTTCCACTTTCGATACGCCACAATATCCACCTTCAAAATTATGCAAACCAACCAAGTCATTAGGATATTCTCCAGAATAATGCGCTTTTACAGCCAACCAATACGATTTTTTCAGAATAAATGATCGTTGTAATCTTTGATCCATATTTGATCTTTTTCCAAACGCACCTATCAAAATTTTTGACTGTAAAACCCTATTGTTTAATGTTGAAACCGTAAAAATGTCGTTTTCATAAACGATATTTTCAACACTATCTTGCAGAATTTCGCAACCGTTTTCCAAGGCTTTTTTATATAAAAATTCGTCCAATGCATACCTACTGATTCCGAATCCTCCAAGTGGCAAATTGCATTCTATCATCTTCCCATCTGCAATTGAAAAGGCTAATTTTGTTATATGGGTAGGATTTAATTCGGAAATATCCAGTGAAAGCCAATTTAAGTACGGTAAAATTTCATTTGAAATGTATTCTCCACATACCTTATGCTTAGGATATTCATTTTTTTCAATCAAGATGACTTTTAAATCCTTTTTAGATAAATGAATTGCTGCCGTAAGTCCAGCCAAACCACCCCCAATAATTAGTATTGCATCATTTTTATTCATGAAAAACTTAGATGATTGTTTCTATTCCAAAGAAAAAGCATAATTTATGAAACACAGTTACATAAAAAAAATATTATTTTTAAAATTCACATATTTTGTAAATGTCCAATTTACGGATATTTTAATAGATTTTCTAAAAAGTAATAGCTAAAATCATTTATAAAATAACAAAAAAAATATAATTCGAAATTTCGTTTTTACTTTTTTGAAATTAAATTTTAGCGTTTGCTTTTTGATTTTTCAAGTCCTATATTTGCTTTCGAATAATAAACCTATGGAACAATTTGTAGTATCGGCTCGAAAATACCGTCCACAAACATTTAAAGATGTGGTGGGACAAAAAGCCATTACCAATACATTACTTAATGCCATAGAAAGCAATCACTTGGCTTCGGCTTTATTGTTTACAGGTCCGCGTGGAGTTGGCAAAACTACCTGCGCCCGAATATTGGCTCGTAAAATAAATCAGCCAGGTTATGATGATCCCAACGAAGATTTTGCTTTTAATGTATTCGAACTGGATGCTGCTTCCAATAATTCCGTTGATGATATTCGGAATTTAATTGACCAGGTTCGTATTCCGCCGCAAACAGGACAATACAAAGTCTATATTATTGATGAGGTACACATGTTGTCTTCGGCTGCTTTCAATGCTTTCTTAAAAACGCTGGAAGAACCGCCTAAACATGCTATTTTTATATTGGCTACGACCGAAAAGCATAAAATTATTCCGACTATTTTATCGCGTTGTCAGATATTTGATTTCAAAAGAATCACAGTAAAAGATGCTAAAGAACATCTTGCCGATGTAGCTACTAGTCAAGGAGTTGTTTTTGAGGATGATGCCTTGCATATTATAGCTCAAAAAGCGGATGGTGCCATGCGCGATGCTTTGTCTATTTTTGACAGGGTCGTTTCTTTTTGCGGAAACAACTTAACACGCCAAGCCGTAACCGAAAACTTAAATGTTTTGGATTACGAAACTTACATTACAGTTACCGATTTAATACTCGAAAATAAGATTCCAAATCTATTGATGGCTTTTAATGATATTTTGTCAAAAGGATTTGACAGTCATCATTTTGTTTCAGGTTTGGCTACTCATTTTAGAGATCTATTGGTTAGCAAAACACCTTCTACCCTTGTTTTACTGGAAGTAGGCGAACTAGCTCAAAAAATGTACGGCGTTCAAGCTCAAAAATGCAGTCAGGAATTTTTATTAAAAGGAATCGAAATTGCCAATGATTGTGATTTGAAATACAAAGTCAGTCAAAACCAACGACTGCTTGTAGAACTTTGTTTGATGCAATTGGCCTCCATCACTTATGATGGAGAAAAAAAAAAGTTAATCAATTTATAATTCCACCCACTTATTTTAGAAAGGCAGCGGATTATTCAATTGTTGAAAATCCCAAAATACAGACACCAGTTGCTAAAGAAGCTGATGAAATCTCATTGCCAAAAGAAGTAGAGACAATTTCGAAACCAGTAGTTCCTGCAGAAGTGGAAACTCCGATTACAAAAGTTACTGCTGTTTCTTCAGCAAGTAATGAACCTAAATTTTCGGCTTTATCTCTTTCGAGTATTAGGGCAAAAAAAGCATTAGAGGAAAATTTAAAAGGTTTTGTAAAAGAGACAACACAATTACCTACAGAATCTTTTACCGAAACAGAAATGCTGCTGCAATGGACCAAATATGCGCAACGCCTAGGCGACAAAGGTTATAAGATAATGGAATCCTTATTATTGATTAATGATCCAAAATTATCAGGCACCAAAATATCTTTTGAATTGCCAAACGAGGGTTCTAAACTGGATTTTGAAAGCGAAATGCATGGTCTTCTAAGTCACATGCGAAGTCATTTGCACAATCACAATATTACAATTACTGTCATTGTCAATGAAAGTATTGACATAAAAAGAAGTTTTAATGATCAGGATCGCTACAACAGACTGTTAGAAATAAATCCAAATATTGAATTGTTGCGAACAACTTTTGGTTTAGACATAGACATTTAAATAATCTGATGATGATACAATTGTATTGAAAAATGTCATTATTGTACCATTTTTACATATATTGCTTTCTTATTTTTAAAACCATAATTTTTTAACTAAAAACCAATTAAAATGGAAAACAAACTTGCAAATCCTGCACCTCTTGGCCTTTTGGGCTTTGGAATGACCACAATTCTTTTAAACTTACATAATATGGGATTTTTCCCCGTTAGTGCTGTTATTATTTCGATGGGGATTTTTTATGGTGGATTGGCACAAATAATTGCTGGTATCTTTTCGTTCAAAAACGGAAAGACTTTTGCTGGGACTGCTTTTATATCTTATGGTTTTTTCTGGATTTCCCTAGTGGGTATTTGGTTGTTTCCAAATACTGGTTTTGAAATGGCTGGTACAACTCCCGCTCCATTTTTTGGATGCTACTTAGTAATCTGGGGTTTATTTACTGCTTTTATGTGGTGGGGAACTTGGGGAGGCAGTAAAGTGCAACAATTTGTTTTCTTGTCGCTTACGGTTTTATTTTTTCTTTTGGCAATTTCTAAATTCACAGGAAATGAAAATATCACTTTTATAGCAGGTATAATTGGCGTGATTTGTGGCAGTAGTGCCTTTTATTTGGCTATGGCCGAATTATTGGAAGAAGTAAAAAACAAAAGAGTTTTACCATATTAAAAATATATTGCTTCACAATGTTTCAAAAGGATTAAACCTAAATCTTTAATCCAAATAAAAAGGCTCAAAACTGATGTTTTGAGCCTTTACTTTTATATAATTATTATTTTATTTTTTAATAATTTTTTGTTGAAGTTCTTGCCCATTCTCAAAACGAATTCTGATTATGTAAAGACCATCACTTAAATTACTTACATCAATAGTATTACTAATCGCTTTTCCTGTTTGAACAAGAGTACCATTAAAAGATGTTATTTGATAATCCGAAACAGCTGAACTAGAACTCACTTGCAACAAACTGCTTACCGGATTTGGAAATATTGAAACGGTTGTATTTTCTGTTTCAACTGTCCCTTTTAACCCCAATTTAGCTGTGCTAGCACCCCAAGTATATGAATAACCATTTGTTTTATTTAACAAGTCAGCTGTTTGATTTGCGGTTCCGCTAGATCCATTATTAAAAATCAAATTAATAGATGTTGGACCTGTAATGGTATATTTATAAAAGCCATTAACATCTGCTACCATTGCAACTCCCGGCCAAGTCGTATTTGCAACGCTGCCTGCTGGAATGGCATTCCAATAATGCACTTTTGGCACGCCAGTCCATGTAGTTGGTGGTTTGAAATAAACTGTCAAGGTAGTTACTGTTGAGAAATTGTAAACTTCCGTTTTTACTGCAGAAGCAGTTCCTACTGTATTTTTCACAAAAGTTTTCAAAGTTGTGTTGGCAGTTATAGCAATCGTTTTTGTGCCAATAGCAGAAGCTGAAGAAGTACTTGGGGTTGTACCATCCAATGTATAATAAATCGTAGAAGTATTCACATTTGCTGTCAATACTACATTTACTGTATTTCCAGTTGTGTAATTTCCTCCTGCTGGCAAAATTGTCAAATCTGGCGCAATTACAGGACATCTGTTTGCAGGTTCAGCACCTAACCATGCGGCATCATAATATTTGATTCCGGCTGTAGTAGTCAAATCTGCAGTTTTTAGCGTCCCATCATTAAATAATAAGCTTGTTGCACTCACAGTAGAAGGAAAAGTAAACTTATACCACTCGCCGCAATCTTGTGTCATCGCAACTCCAGGCCATGCTACTACAGGAGCTGTGCCAGTAGTTGCCCAATAATATACTTTCACTGCAGAATTCCAAGTTGATGGTTTCTTGAAATAAACGGTAAAAGTGGTTGGAGTCGCAAAATTATAAACTTCTGTTTTTATTGTTGAGGATACTCCGGCAGTATTTTTTACAAATGCTTTTAAAGTAGTATTACTTGTAATAGCTAAGCTTTTTGTACCAACTGATGAAGCTGAAGCCGTTGTTGGAACTGTACCGTCTAATGTATAATAAATTGTGGAAGTTGTTTCATTTGCAGTCAAAACCGTCGTAATCGTAGTTCCTGTTGTAAAAGTACCACCAGCTTGAGAGATTGTAAAATCTGGTGCAATACTAGGACATCTGTTTGCAGGCTCTGAAATAAGCCATGCTGCATCATAATATTTGATTCCAGCGGTTGCAGTCAAATCTGCAGTTTTTAACGTCCCGTCATCAAATAATAAGTTTGTAGCACTCACAGTAGAAGGAAATGTATATTTATACCAATCGCCACAATCTTGCGTCATAGCAACTCCAGGCCATGCAACTACTGGAGCTGTGCCAGTTGGAGTCCAATAATATACTTTAACAGCTGCATTCCAAGTTGATGGTTTTTTAAAATAGACCGTAAAAGTTGGAGCAACTCCAAAAGTATAGGTTTCTGTATAAACCGAAGAGCTGACATTTGCTGTATTTTTTACAAAAGCCTTTAGTGTAGTATTTGCTGTAATTGCCAAAGTCTTTGTACCAACAGCAGAAGCCGATGCAGTTGTTGGAACTGAGCCATCTAAAGTATAATATATTGTAGAAGAAGTGTTATTCGCTGTTAGTACAACATTTACAGTAGTTCCTGTAGTAAATGTGCCTCCAACTTGAGAATTGGTTAAGCTTGGTACATCTATAACGGTTCCCTTATCCCAAATTGCAAAACCAGTTCCAGATAATTTTAGAATCCAACCAGTTCCAGATGGCGACCAACTATCGGATCCTAATTTCATAGCTACTTTATCATCAATAATGGCAGCATATAAATTGTTTGTTGCAGCTACAATATTTAAATTCGATGTACTGCTAAGTCCATTATCTTTTCTGATTTTAATCATAGCATCAATCTCATTCTTGATTCCCCAATTAAAATAATGTGGCCACCAAACCATTGGCGTACCTGGATGAGTTAGAATATAAGCATATCCTTTTAAGACTTGATCACCAGGAAAAATCCACAGATCTTGACCATAAGGTTTTGGACCTGTATCGTGATTATCTAAAAAAGTAACTGCATTTGATGGCCAAACACCAATCAAACCTGAAGCTTTTCCAGAGCCATCTTTTAGGTAGCTTAAATTATTTTGATTGAAAGCATCCTGCAACGTTTTTTTTGTTGCGAAATCAAAAGCTGTTGAAGAGGCCGTAGTTCCACTACCTTTAGTGTAATCCAACCATTTTACAATTCTATTTCTATCCCCTTCCAATAATTCTCCAACAGAGAAATATGGATTGGTAGCATCATTGTATTCCTTTAGGTATTTTCCGTCATAGCCATGTACAAAATCATAACGCCATCCATCAAAACCAATGTCATTTTTCAACCAATTCATCCAAGTTTTTATCCCGTTTCTAACTTCAACATTAGAGTGATCCAAATCTCTTGCTGCCGAGAATGATCCTGATTCACCAGGTGATTTTAAACCCGCCGCTACTGGATCATAATCTGCAGCACCCGTGCCTTTTTGCCCCGAAGCACTGATGTTGGAGTTGTTACAAATAGACCAAGTTTCCGTTGGTGTATTCCAAGAAGGTGTTGAAAAATCATACCATCCTAAGGTTCCTCCTCTGTGATTAATAACAATATCTGCAATTACTTTAATATTTTTAGAATGCAGATCGGTTATTAAAGATACCAATTGAGCTTGGGTGCCTTGAGCATTATTCAAATCATACCAAACTGTTGGTATATAACCCATTCCTCCAGTAGATTTACTGGGAGGCGGAAGCCAAATGGCATCAAAGCCGGCTGTTTGCAATGTTGCTGAATTACTTTTTATGACTTCATACCATTTGGTGGCAGATACATCAGTAGTCCAGTGAAATCCCTGAATCATAACTTCTTTTCCAGTAGCTTTTGATTGAGCAAAAACAATAGAATGTAAAAGAATAATAAAGAGTAACGAAAAATAATTTTTTAATTTCATAAGGTTTATTTTGGTTAATAATTTATGAAATTAATAATTTATTTGCATTTTAATTACACTATATTTTATTTGTTACTTCATATTTTAAAGTTATCACAACTCTATCGATGTAGTTTTGATAAATGTTAATAAAAAAACAGCAAACGAAAACAAAATGATTATCAAGCACTTAACCTTTACCTTTATTTTTTTTAAATTTTGTTCATAATTAAAAACCTTGTAGCGCATAAAACCCCTAAAGATTAAAATATAATTATAAAAAAGGCTCAAACTTGTGTTAAGTTTGAGCCCTTCCAGATTAAAAATTTTTATTCACATCTACCAGTAGACCAAGAAGAATCAAATTCTTATTTTTGACCTTCTTTACTGAAAACATAGAAATTAGGATCCAATGCAACATTTTCAATTTTTGAAGAGTTGGTAAATTCAGTCCATTCTGCTTTTGGATTCAAAGTAACTTCAGTCCCATTTAGAGCAACTTTTACAGGCATATCAAAACCAGTAACAATATTTGTCCAATGGTATTTCAAAATGTTGTCCTGTATTGTATATTCAAAAGTAGGAATTCGGATGTCTCTCAAATATTGATTGAAAAACGGATTTAAATCCACACCAACTTGTTGACTCAAATAATCTTCAATTTGTTTGGTTGTTACCGTTTGATGGTAAAAAGTACTGTTCAAGCCTCTCAAAATACTTCTCCATTTCTCATCGTTATTTACGAGCTGACGCAGAGTATTCAACATATTGGCTCCTTTATAATACATATCTCCCGAACCTTCATTGTTTACGTCATAATACCCAATGATTGGTTTTTCATTTTCAATATTTTTTCGAATACCTCTCACATATTCATAGCCAGCTTCTTTTCCATAATAGTATTCTAGAAAAAGGCTTTCTGAATAACAAGTAAAGCTTTCATGAATCCACATGTCGGCAATATCTTTATAAGTAATATTATTGGCAAACCATTCGTGTCCCGATTCATGGATGATAATAAAATCAAACTTCAGTCCCCAACCCGTCCCGCTCAAATCGCGTCCCAAATATCCATTTTTAAAGCCATTTCCGTAGGTTACACAACTTTGGTGTTCCATTCCTAAATAAGGAGCTTCCACCAGTTTGTAGCTGTCTTCATAAAAAGGATAAGGACCAAACCAATGTTCAAAAGCTTTCAACATTCGAGGTACATCTTTGAATTGCTCTTTGGCTTTTGCCAGATTATCTTTCAAAACATAATAAGTGCAATCTAAATCACCTTTTTCTCCCTTGTATTTCTCCGAAAAAGTAACATAATCACCAACATTGATATTTACACCATAATTATTGATTGGATTTTTTACAACCCATGTATATGTTTTGGTACCGTCTTTTAACTTTTTTACATTTTGCAAACGCCCATTCGAAACATCCATTAAATTGTCAGGAACATTCACACTGATTTTCATTCCTTCGACTTCATCATACATATGGTCTTTGTTTGGCCACCAAACACTGGCGCCCAATCCTTGACAAGAAGAAGCAATAAAATCATTTCCGTTTTTATCTTTTTTCCAAGTTAACCCACCATCCCATGGTGGTCTAACGGCTACTTTTGGTTTACCGTGATAAAATACTTTTACCTCTTTAATAGCCCCTACATTTTGAGTTGATGCCAATGTTATAAAGAAAACATTACCATCTCTTTTGTATTGTAATGCTACACCATCTTGGGTAACTTTGGTAATTTCCATTGGATTTTGCAAGTCAATTTGCATTACATTATAAGGTTGTAACACTTTATATTGAATAGTATTAGATCCTGTAATTGTACTGTCTGCAGGATTTACTTTTACATCCAAATTATAGTGTTTTACATCCCACCATACTCTTTCTTTAGTAATACTGCCTCTTAAAGAATCTTGTCTGGTAAAAACAATATCCGATTTGGTAAGCAAACCTTGAGCTTGGATTCCAGTGGAAATTAAAAACGTGATTAATAATAGGTTAAGATGTTTTTTCATGAATTAGATAATTTTCCACCAAAACTACGTACTTTTTTTGAGTTTTTTATAACTAATAAAACCCCAATAGCAATTAATTTACCATTGAGGTTTAGAAAATATAAGTTCTTAATTTTGATTGATTATTTGGAAAACTTATATTACTTCTGACGGCTTTTCAAAACTTCAACCACGTCGTTTAATTGAAAACCTTTGGCTTGCAACAAGATTAAGTAATGAAAAAGTAAATCGGCGCCTTCGCTCAAGAACAAATCATCATTATCATCTTTGGCTTCAATGACCACTTCTACTGCTTCTTCTCCCACTTTTTGAGCAATTTTGTTGATTCCCAATTTGAATAAGGAAGCAACATAACTTTTGTCAGAATCGGCATTTTGTCTTCGGGTTTTGATAGTTTCCTCCAAATTAGAGATAAAGCCATAATCCTGTTTATTTTCGGTTGCCCAGCAGGTGTCCGTTCCTTTGTGACAGGTTGGTCCCACGGGTTGCACTTGAATCAATAATGTATCATTGTCGCAGTCGTTTTTGATATCAATCAGATTCAGGAAGTTACCACTTTCTTCCCCTTTTGTCCAAAGTCTTTGTTTGGAACGGCTGTAGAAAGTTACTTTTTGGGTATCTATTGTTTTTTGGTAAGCTTCGGCATTCATGTAACCCAACATCAAAACATTCTTGGTTTCACTATCTTGGATTATTGCAGGAATTAACCCGTGTGCGCTTTTTGAAAAATCTATGTTCATAATTATAGTCTATAGTTGTAAAGTTGAATGTTTTTAAAGTAAAACTAGATCCGAACTTCTATATTGTTGTTTTTTAATTCTTTTTTTAAAGCTTTAATTTCGATTTCCTTGAAATGGAACACGCTTGCCGCCAATGCTGCATCCGCTTTTCCATCAATAAAGGTATCTACAAAATGTTGCATATTCCCTGCTCCTCCCGAAGCAATTATCGGAATATTGACTAATTGTGACAGTTTTGCCAAAGCTTCATTTGCAAATCCGTTTTTGGTTCCGTCATGATTCATAGAGGTAAAAAGGATTTCTCCTGCTCCTCTTTGTTCTACATCTTGTGCCCAATCGAATAATCGAATTTCCGTAGGAACCTTCCCTCCTACCAAATGCACCATCCATTCGTCTTCAATTTGCTTGGCATCTATCGCCACCACCACACATTGGCTCCCGAATTTTTGTGCCAAATCATTAATCAACTGCGGATTTTTTACTGCCGAAGAATTGATAGAAACTTTATCCGCACCATTTTGCAATAAAACTTCAACATCTTCTACGGTTGAAATTCCACCGCCTACTGTAAATGGAATATTGATAGTTGCAGCCACTTTTCGAACCAAATCCACCAAAGTTTTTCTGCGTTCTTCAGTTGCAGAAATGTCAAGAAAAACCAATTCGTCAGCACCTTCATCCGAGTAGATTTTGGCCAATTCCACAGGATCGCCCGCATCACGCAAATCTACGAAATTAACGCCTTTTACGGTTCTTCCGTTTTTGATGTCGAGACAAGGTATTATTCTTTTTGTTAACATTTTTTATAATTGTTACACAGAGATTCGCAAAGGTTTCGCAGAGATACACAAAAATCTTGGTGAATCTTTGCGTCTACTTTGTGCTTCTTTGCGGAATAATCTATTTTATTATATAATTTTCCAATTGTTTCAATGAAATTCGACCTTCATAAATCGCTTTCCCGATTATAGTCCCTTCACAACCTAATTTTGCTAATTTAGGCAATTCATCAAAAGTAGAAATTCCACCTGATGCAATTAATTTTATACCATTGGCTTCCATTAAAATTTTAGCATACAAATCAAAACTTGGTCCTTCCAGCATTCCGTCTTTGGCAATATCGGTACAAATCACATACTGAATTCCTTTGCTTTGATAATCTTGGATAAACGGAACTAAATCCTCATCAGAATCTTCCAACCAACCTGAGACGGCTACTTTTTCATTATTAGCGTCAGCTCCTAAAATAATTTTATCCGAACCATATTCGGCAATCCATTTTTCAAAAATAGCTCTGTTTTTTACTGCGATACTGCCTCCTGTGATTTGGTTGGCACCACTTTCGAAAGCTATTTTCAAATCAGAATCAGCTTTCAATCCGCCACCAAAATCAATTTTCAGTTTGGTTTGCGTAGCTATTTGTTCCAATATTTTATAATTTACAATTTTGCTCGATTTAGCGCCATCCAAATCTACCAAATGCAAGTATTCGATTCCGTGTGCTTCGAATGATTTGGCTACTTCAAGCGGATTTTCATTGTATATGATTTTGGTATTGTAATCGCCTTTGGACAAGCGAACACATTTTCCTTCTATAATATCTATTGCGGGGATTATTCGCATAATTTGTTTAAAGTTTAATGTTTAAAAAGTTGTTTAAAATGCGCTCACCAACATCACCGCTTTTCTCTGGGTGAAATTGTGTTCCGTAGAAATTATCATTCTCTAAAGCTGAAGAATATTCCACTTCATAATCAGTAGTTGCAATGGTTTCTTTGCAAATAGGCGCATAAAAACTATGCACCAAATACATGTATTCATTTTCTGTAATTCCTTTAAATAAATCTGATTTTAAATTATAAATGTTATTCCAACCCATTTGGGGAACTTTTACTTTTGGAGAAAATTTAATGACATCCACATCAAAAATCCCCAATCCTTCTGTACTTCCTTCCTCCGATTTATTACACATCAATTGCATACCCAAACAAATCCCAAAAACGGGCTGCTTAAGAGTTGGAATCAAAGTGTCCAAACCACTTTTTTTAAGCATTTTCATCGCATAACTAGCCTCTCCTACTCCAGGAAAAATTATTTTGTCAGCAGACTTTATTTCTTCCGGATCGTTGCTCAAAACTGCTTTGAACCCCAATCTTTCGATGGCAAACATGATGCTTTGAATATTTCCGGATCCGTAATTTATGATTACTATTTTCATTTTCTTAATTAGTATAATGTGCTATCATTTTATTTACCAATCCTTTATCATTAAAAAACATAACTTCAATAGCCATTTTGTTCATGATGGATTTGTAATATAAAGCCACTGAATTAACACTAGATGTAACTTCTAAAAGCTCAAAATGTAAATCAGGAAACTTAGTTAGGGCTTTATTCCAATAGTCTTTGACTGATTTTTTTCCAACAAGTGAACCGCTTTCTATTCCTCCAGCCAATTTTATCATTGGTGTAGTTATTTCAATGTCTTCAGAATAATGTTGCATTATGTTTTCCAAATCATGAGAATTCCATGATTCAATCCATTGTTCGGCAAATTTTTGAGCATCCATAATTGGTAGTATTAAAGCATTCCTTTTGTTGATGGCAAAATCATTTTTTCTGTATCGCGTTTTACCGCTACTTTTATTGCTTTTGCAAAAGCTTTAAAGATGGCTTCAATTTTGTGATGTTCGTTGGTTCCTTCGGCTTTGATGTTGATATTGGCTTTGGCACCATCCGAGAAAGATTTGAAGAAATGATAAAACATCTCTGTTGGCATTTTACCTACCATCTCCCGTTTGAATTCGGTTTCCCAAACCAGCCAGTTTCTGCCTCCAAAATCAATCGCTACTTGGGATAAGCAGTCGTCCATTGGCAAACAGAAACCATAACGCTCAATGCCTAATTTATTTCCTAATGCTTTGGCAAAAACTTCACCAAGCGCAATGGCTGTATCTTCAATCGTGTGGTGTTCATCAACTTCTAAATCACCTTTTACGGTTATCTCTAAATCCATTTGTCCGTGGCGTGAAATCTGGTCAAGCATATGGTCAAAAAAAGCAATTCCGGTTTCAATTTTGCTTTTTCCGGTTCCGTCCAAGTTCAAATTGATGCAAATATCGGTTTCATTGGTTTTTCTTGTAATCGATGCAGAACGCGCTTCAAGTTTCAAAAACTCATAAATCACTTTCCAATCGGTAGATTGCAAGATAATCACTTCATCTAATTCCTCTCTTTTTGCAGCAATTTCCGAACTTCCTGCTCCTTCGGTGGTATTCATGAAAATGGCTTTAGCGCCCAAGTTTTTGGCCAATTCCACATCCGTCAAACGATCTCCCAAAACAAATGAGTTGGCCAAATCATATTCAGGGTTGTCAATGTATTTAGTCAACATTCCCGTGCGAGGCTTGCGTGTTGGTGCATTATCCTCAGGAAAAGAACGATCTACAAAAATATCATCAAAAAGAACACCTTCGTTTTCAAAAGCTCTCAAAATGAAGTTTTGGGTTGGCCAAAAAGTATCTTCGGGGAAACTGTCGGTTCCCAATCCGTCTTGATTGGTCACCATAACCAATTCGTAATCCATTTCCTTGGCTATTTTTGCCAAATACTGAAACGCTTTTGGGTAAAATTCAAGTTTGTCTAAACTGTCTAATTGATATCCTTCTGGTTCTAAAACAATGGTTCCGTCACGATCTATAAAAAGTACTTTTTTCATTTTATTAAGCTTTTAATGCCTCAATTAATTTTTTATTTTCTTCCTCTGTTCCAATAGTCAAACGCAAACAATTTTCACATAAAGGCTGTGTCGTTCTATTTCGAATTACGATCCCTTTGGCTATCAAATCATCGTATCTTTTATTGGCATCATCCACTTTAATCAATATAAAATTGGCTTCTGTTGGATAAATTTTTTCAACGTATTTTATATCAAGTAATACTTTAAGTAGATCTTCTCTATGTCTTATTATAGATTTGATTTCAGATTCTACAGTATTGGTGTTATCCAATCTTTCTAAAGCTCTTTTCTGAGTTAATTCGTTTACATTATATGGCGGTTTTATTTTGTTTAAAACCGAAATTATTTCTGCTGAGGCATAACAAATTCCCAATCGAATTCCCGCCAAACCATACGCTTTTGAAAGTGTTTGTGTGATGATTAAGTTAGGATATTGTTCTAATTTTTGTAACCAACTTTCTTTTTCTGAAAAATCAATATACGCTTCGTCAATCACAATTATACCATTAAAATGCTCCAATAAAGTCGTCACACTTTCTTCTGAAAACGAATTTCCAGTTGGATTATTCGGGGAACACAAGAAGATCATTTTGGTATTATCATCAATTGCTTTGAAGATTTTCTCAATTTGAGGCTGAAAATCAGTTGAAAGCAATACTTCTCTATTTTCTACTGCATTGATATTTGCCAGTACACCATACATTCCGTAAGTAGGTGGCAATGTAATCACATTATCCACTTTTGGCTCACAAAAAGCTCTAAAAATCAAATCCAGAACCTCATCACTACCGTTTCCTAATAACATTTGGTTTGGATTTACTTTGTGTTGCTTTGCGAGAATACTTTTTACCGAAGCTTGTTGCGGATCGGGATACCGATTTACACCACTATTAAAAGGATTTTCATTGGCATCCAAAAAAACCATATCGGCGGTGTCAAAATCCTCAAATTCATCTCTGGCAGACGAATAAGGCTTTAAAACCTTGACGTTGTCACGAACTAAACTATCTAAATTAAAACTATTTATCATTTTCAAGGGCATTTAATCGTAAAGTAACTGCATTTTTGTGGGCTTGTAATCCCTCGGCTTCAGCCATAATTTCAATTGCCGAACCAATATTTTGTATTCCTTTTTCAGAAATTTTCTGAAAAGTCATCGATTTAAGAAAACTATCTAAATTAACTCCGCTATAATTTTTGGCATAACCATTCGTGGGCAAGGTATGATTGGTTCCCGAAGCGTAATCACCGGCACTTTCTGGAGTGTAATTTCCAATGAAAACAGAACCTGCATTGGCTATATTATCGATGTAAAAAGCTTCGTCTTTGGTGCAAATAATAAAATGTTCAGGCCCATATTCATTGATTAATTCTAAAGCTACTGTATCATTTTCGACAAAAATCAATTTTGAATTGGCAATCGCTTTTTCTGCAATTGCTTTTCTTAGTAAAACCTCCATTTGAGATTGGATTTCAATTTCAACAGCATCAATCAATTTTTTTGAAGTAGAAACTAAAATCACTTGGCTATCTGTTCCGTGTTCGGCTTGAGACAATAAATCGGAAGCTACGAAAGCAGGAACTGCAGTGTCATCAGCAACAATCAATAATTCCGATGGACCTGCAGGCATATCGATGGCAACACCAAATTGTGTAGCCAATTGTTTGGCAACAGTTACAAATTGGTTTCCGGGACCAAATATTTTATACACTTTTGGAATAGTAACAGTTCCAAAAGTCATTCCTGCAATGGCTTGAATTCCGCCAACTTTCAGAATTTTGGTCACGCCACATAGATAAGCGGCATACAAAATGGCTGGATTGATATTTCCATTTTTATCAGGAGGAGAACATAAGACGATTTCGCTGCAGCCTGCAAGATTAGCGGGTACCGCAAGCATCAATACCGTTGAAAATAAAGGAGCGGTTCCTCCTGGAATGTATAAACCAATTTTTTGTATTGGTCTTTTCTCTTGCCAACAGTTTACACCTTCAGTGGTTTCCACTACAACACGATTTGTTTTTTGTGCAGCGTGGAATTTTTCAATATTTGATTTTGCCAACTGAATGGCTTCTTTTAATTCTTTAGAAATAGTTGCGATTGCAGTGGCTATTTCGGTTTGGGAAACTTCTAAATCAGGAACTGAAACCCCATCAAAAAGTGATGTATACTTTGCAATAGCAAAATCCCCTTTTGACTGTACTTCCTTGAAAATCCCTTTTACAGTTGCTTCAATATCGTCAACTGTTTTAGTTGGTCTTTCTAAAATTGCTGACCAAGTTTCTGGTTTTGGATTGTATATTTTATTCATTATAATTTTAATTTAAAGATTGAAGAATTTATAGATTTAAAAATCACTATTTTAATCTTATATTTACGCTTAAATTAAAGTACCATTTTTTCGATTGGACAAACTAAAATTCCCTCGGCACCAACTTCTTTCAATTGGTCAATTACTTCCCAAAAAGTGTCTTTGTCAATTACCGAGTGTACACTACTCCAACCTTCTTCTGCCAATGGCAAAACGGTTAAACTACGTAATACGGGAAGAATCTTGCCAACAGCTTCAATTTTGTCATTTGGAATATTCATCAAAATATATTTTGATTTTCTTGCTCTTAAAACCGATTCGATTCTAAATTTTAATGTGTCAATTATTTTTTGAGATTCAGGACTTACTTTTGGAGAAACAGCTAATACCGCCTCACTTTTAAAAATAACTTCAACTTCTTTCAAATTGTTTTTAAATAAAGTGCTTCCGCTGGATACAATATCGACAATAGCATCTGCTAAACCAATGTTTGGGGCAATTTCTACCGAACCTGATATTTGGTGAATATCAACTGTTACTCCTTTAGAATTAAAAAAATCAATTACTGTGTTTGGATAAGAAGTTGCAATGCGCATCCCTTCTAAATCTTTTACTGATTTATAATTAAATGTTTTGGGAACTGCTACCGAAACTTTACATTTTGAAAAACCTAATTTTTGAATTACCTCAATGTTTTTCCCTTTTTCAACTAATAAATTATCTCCTACAATAGCAATATCTACTACTCCATCGATTAAATATTGGGGAATATCTGAATTTCGCAGATATAAAACCTCTAAAGGAAAATTGGAAGCTTCTGCTTTTAATTGATCTATTCCATTATCAATTGAGATCCCTGCGTCTTTTAGGATTTGGATGCTTTCTTCGTTTAGGCGTCCAGATTTTTGAATTGCAATTTTAAGTGTACTCATTTTAGTTTTTTTGTTTGTTGTTTAGAATATGGTTGAGTACAAAGAATAGGCAATAAAAAACCCGTTTGATGTACTCAAACGGGTTTAGATTATTGTGATTTACACGCATACCATTAACACATCGCTTGAGAGCAATTATGAGAATGATGATGATGTAATTGAATTGATAACATAACTTTATAAATTTAGATAACTCTTTGTTTCTTTTGCAAATATAAGAGATAAAACAATTACAAACCTATTTTTAATTTAACGTAACAACAAATATTTGTTAAATAAAGACTGCAATAGAATGTTTAATCGTCACAAAGAATCGATTTGATAAAAAATAAAACACCTATTACTAATATTTTTTGAACACTAGCAATAGATGTTTTAAAACCAACCCTAAATAATTATTAGTAACTTACTAATTTAAAACAGCTTCCAAAGAAGGTCCAGCAGCGACTAAACGTTTTCCTTCTTCAGTATCTGTATATTGTTCGAAATTTTTAATGTATCGTGCAGATAAATCTTTTGCTTTGCTTTCCCACTCAGCTTCATCTTTGTAAGTATCTCTTGGATCAAGAATTCCTTCACTAACATTTGTTAATGCAGTTGGGATCGTCAAGTTCAAGAAAGGAATAGTTTTTGTTTCAGCAGCATCGATTTCACTGTTGATGATGGCATCAATAATTGCTCTTGTGTTTTTAAGAGAAATTCTTTTTCCAGTTCCATTCCAACCTGTGTTTACCAAATATGCTTTAGCTCCATGCTCTTTCATTTTTCCAATTAATGTTTTAGAATACATTGTTGGGTGTAATGTTAAGAAAGCTTCACCAAATGCTGGTGAGAAAGAAGGTTCTGGAGAAGTAATTCCTCTTTCAGTTCCTGCTAATTTTGAGGTATATCCGCATAAGAAGTGGTATTGAGCTTGATCTTCGTCTAAGATTGATACTGGAGGCAATACTCCAAATGCATCAGCAGAAAGATAGATGATTTTGCTTGCATGTCCAGCTTTTGATGGCAATACAATTTTGTTGATATGATAAATTGGGTAAGAAACTCTTGAATTTTCTGTGATTGAATGATCGTAATAATCAATTTCTCCGTATTCATCAACAATCACATTTTCTAATAAAGCATCTCTTTTGATTGCTCTCCAGATATCTGGTTCGTTTTCTTCGGATAAGTCAATTACTTTAGCATAGCAACCACCTTCGTAGTTAAATACTCCATTGTTATCCCATCCGTGTTCATCATCTCCAATTAAGTATCTTTTTGGATCTGCAGAAAGTGTAGTTTTTCCAGTTCCAGAAAGTCCAAAGAATACAGCAACATCACCTTTTTCACCTACGTTTGCAGAACAGTGCATTGAAGCCATCCCTTTTAGAGGTAAGTAGTAGTTCATCATAGAGAACATACCTTTTTTCATTTCACCACCATACCAAGTTCCTCCAATAATTTGGATTTTTTCAGTAAGGTTAAATACTACAAAGTTTTCAGAGTTTAACCCTTGTTCTTTCCAATTTGGATTTACAGTTTTTGAACCATTCATTACAATAAAATCGGGTTGTCCAAAGTTTTCCAATTCGTAATTTGAAGGTCTGATAAACATATTAGTTACAAAGTGTGCTTGCCAAGCCACTTCCATTACGAAACGTACTTTAAGTCTTGTGTCAACATTTGTTCCGCAATAAGCATCAACTACATATAATTTTGGAGATGTAGAAAGTTGTTTTAAAACTAATCCTTTTAAATCATCGTAAATTCCTTGAGTAGTTGGAAAATTTACTTTGTCATCCCAGTATATAGTATCTCTTGATGTTGCATCTTTAACAATATATCTATCTTTAGGAGAACGTCCTGTAAAAACTCCTGTTTTTACGGCAACAGCACCAGTATCAGTTAATGCTCCTTTTTCGTATCCTTTTCTTTTATTAGAAACTTCAGCTTTGTACAATTCTTCATAAGAAGGGTTGTATACAACTTCATGGTAACCTGTGATTCCTAAATTGTGTAATTCCTGAATAATTTTGATGTTTTTCATGGTTTTCTATTTATAATAATTTGATGTGTTATTTTCTTTATCAAAGGTACTTTAGCAAATAAGGAAAAAAGCTGATTTTTATCATGTTTGCAGAAAAAATATACGCAAACGTTTGCGCTTTCATGGTGTATTACAAGGGGTTACAGGTTTTTTATAGATCTTTATTTATTGTGGTAACAATTTGATTATTAGAAAACAAAATCATACAAAACTGATTTTTATCATATAAAAATAACAAATTATTTAATTCATTTACACTATTATTTACAACTAAATATTATAAAATTATGTTCGAATGGTTTAAAATATTGTTTACTCCGACAGAAACGCCGGATATGACACAGTCATTAATTGTATTATTTTTGGCTATTAGCGTAGGTTTTTTTGCAGGAAAACTCAAAATAGGCAGTGTATCACTCGGTGTATCCGCAGTTATGTTTGTTGGCCTATTTTTAGGTCACTTAGGTTTTAGTATGGAACCGGAATTAATTCAATTCGTTCGAGAATTTGGTTTAATTCTTTTTGTATACGGTATCGGTATTCAAGTTGGTCCTACTTTCTTTTCTTCTTTCAAAAAAGAAGGGCTTATTTTTAATGCATTAGGTGTTGGAACTGTTTTCTTAGGTGGTATTATTGCCTATTTAATCCATTTATTTGCTAATGTAAAAGTTGAAAATGCTGTTGGATTAATGTCGGGTTCGGTTACAAATACTCCAGGATTAGGAGCTGCCAAATCGACTTTGATTGAAATTCAAAAACAATTGAATCTTCCTGCTGATCACTTTTCAGATCCTGCCATTGCTTATGCTATCACTTATCCTATTGGAGTTTTTGGAATTATACTCATTATAATATTAGCCAAAAACTTTTTGAAAATAGACTTATCTAATGAAGTTATTTTGCTTAATAAAAAAAATAAAGACTCAGAAAATAAAATAGTTCGTCAAAAATGTAGAGTTACACAACCAAATATAGTAGGAAAAACAATTAGACAGGTATTTAAGGAATTCCACATTGAAGACGTAATTATATCCAGACAAAAACAAAGCGGAACCAAGGTGGTGTTTTCCCCTTCGTTAGATTCTATAATAAAAGACAAAGACGTTTTGATGGTGGTGGCCAAACAAAAAGACATTAATAAATTTATCGATATTGCTGGAAAAGTATCCACCGATTTATTTATCGAATCTGAAGACGATGTTACAACAAAAATACTAAGTGTAACTAAAAAAACCGCTACGCACAAAACGCTCGCACAATTGGATTTGTACAATCAATTTGGTTTAAAAGTGACTCGTGTAGTTCGTTCTGGATTAGAAATTTTAGCACAGCCTACATTGGAACTTTATTATGGTGATACTTTATTGGTAGTAGGTAGTAAAGAAGCCATCGAAGAAGCTGAAAACATTATAGGAAATTCAAAAAAAATACTTTTGGAACCCGATTTCCTTTCTCTTTTCGGAGGCTTGATTTTTGGGGTTATCATTGGTTCAATTCCAATTATGATTCCTTCTTTGCCCGTTCCTTTAAAATTAGGATTGGCTGCCGGACCGCTTTTGGCCGCATTATTCATTAGTAGATACGGTGGTGTTGGAGTAATTCACTCATATATCAATAACGGAGCAATACATTTCATGAAAGATTTCGGGATTTGTTTGTTCTTTGCTGCAGTCGGAATTAAAGCAGGTCATGGTTTCTATGACAATTTTATAGCAAATGACGGATGGATGTGGATTTATTACGGTTGCTACATTACTTTTATCCCTTTGACACTATTGGTATTAATAAGTCGATTTGTATTTAAACTTAATTTTTATCAAATGGTAGGAATTATGAGCGGCTCTTATACCGATCCTGCTGCATTGGCTTTTAGTACCAAATATTTGGATTCTGATATTCCTAATCAATCGTATGCAACGGTTTATCCGTTGGTAACAATCAGTAGAATATTGGTGGCACAATTGCTTATTTTGCTCTTTGCGAGTTGATTTTTATTTCATTTCTATAAAAAAGGATGTCTGCAATTAGACATCCTTTTTGTTTTTCAATTTATAGTTTCTTAATTAATACTCCAAAAGCGCTTTCAATTCTATTTCAAATCGGCCTTTCGGCAAATATTGATCTTCCAATGCTTTTGTAAATGGAATTGGGGAATCCAAACTGGCAACACGTTTTACGGGCGCATCCAGATATTCAAAACAATTTTCCATTATCAATGCTGAAATATCGCTGGCAATTCCGCCAAACATAGAATCTTCTTGATAAACAATCACTTTTCCTGTCTTTTTGACCGAGGTGTAAATTGCTTCCGTATCCAAAGGTTGGAGGGTTCTTAAGTCCAACACATCTGCTTCTATTTCTGGATTTTTGTCTAAAGTTTCCAAAGCCCAATGTACCGCTGCTCCAAAAGAAATAATCGTGACATCGTCTCCTTCTTTGAGTAAGGCCGCTTTCCCCAATGGAATAGTATAATAGTTTGTGGGTACATTTTGTGACATGCTTCGGTACAATTGTTTGTGTTCGAAGAATAAAACAGGATTCGGGTCATTTATCGAAGCATTCAGCAAACCTTTGACATCATAAGGAAAGGCTGGATAAACAACCTTTAAACCTGGAGTTTTAGTAAACCAGGCTTCATTGGTTTGGGAATGAAAAGGCCCTGCTTGTGTTCCTCCGCCGCAGGGCATTCGAACGACAATATCGGCTTTCTCCAACCAACGGTAATGAGATTTGGCCAATAAATTCACAATTGGATTAAATCCGGTGGACACAAAATCAGCAAATTGCATTTCGACGATGGCTTTATAACCATTAATGGACAATCCCATCGCTGTCGAAACTACGGCGCTTTCGCAAATGGGTGTATTTCGAACACGGTCTTTACCAAATTGCGCCACAAAACCATCCGTTATTTTGAAAGCGCCACCATATTCGGCAATGTCTTGTCCCATGATAACCGATTTTTCATGTCGAACCATTGATTGGCGCAAGCTACTCGAAATAGCGTCTATAAAACGAATATTTTCTGTTTCCGAATTCGGATGAAACTCTTCATGAATATACGGCTGGTAAACATCATTTAATTCCCCCTCATAAGTGGGTACAATTTCTGGTTCGGCATTGGCTATAGCCCAACTTTCATCTATATCTTTTTTGATTTCATGTTGTATTTCGTCATCATGTTCTTTGGTAAGAATATCATTTTGGTATAAATAACTTCTGTAATTATCCACAGGGTCTTTTGCGGCCCATAAATCCATTAATTCCTGAGGAACATATTTGGTGCCACTCGCCTCTTCATGTCCGCGCATTCGGAATGTTTTGAATTCCAATAAAATTGGCCGTGGATTTTCAGTCATCGATGCTTTTAATTCGGTAATTAAATTAAAAACGTCCAATATATTATTCCCGTCAACGATGTGGCTTTCGATTCCGTAACCTATTCCTTTGTCGGCAAGGTTTTCGCAACGGTATTGTTCATTGGTAGGAGTAGATAAACCATATCCGTTATTTTCAATTATAAAAAAAACAGGCAAATCCCAGACCGCTGCTATATTCAAAGCTTCATGAAAATCGCCTTCGCTAGTGGCGCCTTCACCGGTAAAAACAGCAGTTACTTTTCCGTTTTTCTGTAATTTATTGGCCAATGCTATTCCATCAGCAACACCCAGTTGAGGTCCCAGATGCGAAATCATTCCAATGATTTTATATTCTTGCGTACCAAAATGAAAACTTCGGTCTCTTCCTTTGGTAAATCCATTGGCTTTGCCTTGCCATTGAGAAAATAGTCGATGTAATGGAATGTCTCTTCCTGTAAATACACCTAAGTTGCGGTGCATTGGTAAAATATATTCATCTTTATCTAAAGCAGCTGTAATACCTACAGAAATGGCTTCCTGCCCTATACCAGAAAACCATTTGGATACTTTTCCCTGTCTGATCAGGATTAGCATTTTTTCCTCTACCAATCTCGGTTTTAGCATTCTTTTATATAGATCTAATAAAGTATCGTTGGATAGATTTTTTTTATCGAAATTCATTTTTTGGGGTTTATTGATACAACTCAAAGATAAATAAATATAACAGTTTTTAGTCTAATTGTTATAATATTTTAAATTATGAATAATTATTGAAAAGAGTTCTCTGTTTTATTTTTTATCTTTGTGCTTTAGAAGTTTAAAACTTCTAAAGTATTAAATACAGACTTAATATGCAAAACATTCCTAGTGTTGACTTGCGTGATTTCCTTTCGGACGACCCGAAACGTAAACAAAAATTTGTAAATGAAATCGGAAGTGCATTCGAAGATATTGGCTTCGTAGCGCTCAAAGGGCATTTTTTAAACGATCAATTAGTTGATGAATTGTATGGCGAAATCAGGAATTTCTTTTCCTTGCCATTAGAAACCAAACACAGCTATGAAATTCCTGGAATTGGTGGACAAAGAGGTTATGTTTCTTTTGGAAAAGAACATGCCAAAGGTCGTAAAGAAGGGGATTTGAAAGAATTTTGGCATTTTGGGCAGTATGTGGACGAAGATTCCAAATATGCTTCAGAATATCCAGAAAATGTTGAGGTAAAAGAATTACCACGTTTTAATGTTGTTGGTAAAGAAGCTTACCAAATGCTTGAAAAAACAGGTGTTTATGTATTGAGAGCTTTGGCATTGCATCTTGGATTGGATGAATTTTATTTTGACGAATACGCCAAAGACGGGAATTCAATCCTAAGACCTATTCACTATCCTCCTATTACATCAGAGCCTGAGAATGCGATTCGTGCAGCAGCTCATGGTGACATCAACTTGATTACTCTATTGATGGGTGCGCAAGGTAAAGGATTACAAGTTCAAAACCATAATGGCGATTGGATCGATGCAGTAGCAGAACCAGATGAATTGGTAATAAATGTAGGTGATATGCTATCTCGCCATACCAATAACAAACTGAAATCTACGATTCATCAAGTGGTTAATCCGCCTAGAGAATTATGGGGAACTTCACGTTATTCTATTCCATTTTTTATGCACCCGGTTAGTGACATGAAGTTAAACTGTTTAGAAAACTGTATAGATGCCGAAAATCCTAAAAAATTCGAGGATATTACTGCTGGGGATTATTTATACGAGCGCCTAGTTGATCTAGGTTTAATTAAGAAATAAAATTCCAAAAAGCTGAAGAGCCAAATTCCAATGATACACTTTTGGAATTTGGCTTTTGGTTTTTTATAATTTGAAAAATATGGATTTACAAGACCAATTGAAGAATCTTTTTCCAGACCATGAAATGGCTCCCGAGGAGTTAATTGAAAAAGAACCACACGAATTATACGTTCAAAAAGAACCTATGATTTGCAAATTCGAAAAAAGAAAAGGCAAAGCGACCACTATCATTGAGGGGTACGAAGGAACCGACGAGGATTTTAAAATCCTGGCCAAAGAAATCAAAACCAAACTGAGTGTTGGCGGGACTTTCAAAGATGATTCTATTATTATTCAAGGTGATTATCGTGATAAAATAATGAGCATTTTAAAAGAAAAAGGGTTTAAGGTAAAACGTGTTGGAGGATAGAAAAAGTTTAGGGTTTAAAGTTTAAAGTTGTTGAACCGTTGAACAACTTTAAACTTTAAACAAAAAATTAACTTTAAATAAAAATCAAACTTTAAACAAATAATGGCTATTCAACAATCTGAATTAATACTCAATCCTGACGGGAGTGTGTATCACCTTAATTTGAAACCCGAACATATCGCTCACGATATTATTTTTGTGGGTGATCAAGATCGAGTGGCAAAAATCACCAAACATTTTGATTCCATTGAATTTTCTACCCAAAAAAGAGAATTCAAAACCCAAACAGGAATTTATAAAGGCAAGCGTCTAACGGTGATGTCTACTGGAATTGGCCCTGATAATATAGATATTGTCATCAATGAGCTGGATGCGCTTGTCAATATTGATTTGGAAACCAGAAAACCAAAAGAAAAACTGACTTCCTTAAATATTATCCGAATAGGAACTTCGGGTTCTTTGCACGCAAATATCCCCGTGGATAGTTTTGTGATGGCTCAATTTGGTTTGGGACTCGACAATATGCTTCGCTCCTATTTGGTTGATGCTGTTTCAAATCTTGAAATGGAAGATGCATTTATTGAACACACCAATTGGGACTTGCGAAAAGGAAGACCTGTTGTTATTCCTTGTTCTTCGGTATTAGAAAAAAGAATAGAAAGCGAAAAAATGCACAAAGGAATCACGGCAACTGCAGGTGGTTTTTATGGACCTCAAGGACGTGTTTTGCGTTTAAATATTCAAGACCCTATATTAAATTCCAAAATGGATAATTTCCTTTTTAATGGAACAAGAATTACCAATCTCGAGATGGAAACTTCAGCCATTTATGGGCTTTCCGCACTTTTGGGACATCAGGCGCTGTCACTAAATGCCATTATTGCCAATCGTGCCAATGGAACTTTCAGCAGCGATCCTTACAAGGCGGTGGATGAATTGATAGAATATACTTTGGAGAAGTTGAGTAAATAGGTTTCCAATTATGATAATACATTTAATACTGCATTTTATTTTTGGAATCCAAAAAAGATTTTTTTTAGGGATTGGAGCTATCACAAGATGGTTACTTTTTCTAGCTTATAATATTTTATATATTAAAAAATACTCAGCAGATTTAGAATATTACATATACAATCAAAATAATAAAATTGATAAAAATGGCTTTACTGGTCAAAACAAAAACCTTTTTTTGGGAGTGATTGTTTTTATTTTAACAATAGTATTAATGGAAAATTATAAATAAAAAAATATGTTTTTTAAGAGTAGTTAGACCCCAATGGTTTCAGAATTGTTGCTTGAGATTTAAAGGCAGTATAAATGACTAAAATAGTTTTCACATCTTCGGATACATTAACCCAACAAATTCAAAATTTAGGAATTGATACTTGGGAAGATTTATTGATTTATGTAAAAAATATTCCCTACGGTCGAAATACCAATCGTAACGATTTGTCTTTGGTTTTAAAAGAAAACAAAGGAACTTGCAGTTCCAAACACGCATTTCTAAAAGAAGTCGCCAATCAAAATTCAATTCCAAACGTCAAACTCATTATTGGAATTTATAAAATGAACGAAACCAATAC
The DNA here is from genome assembly GCF_025947305.1 of Flavobacterium sp. N3904. Classification (NCBI taxonomy): domain Bacteria; kingdom Pseudomonadati; phylum Bacteroidota; class Flavobacteriia; order Flavobacteriales; family Flavobacteriaceae; genus Flavobacterium; species Flavobacterium sp. N3904. The sequence goes on along the minus strand of NZ_CP110009.1, from coordinate 3,111,319 downwards.
CAAGATTGGCAAAATCTTAACCGACAATAACATTGATTTCATACCAGAAGCCCATTGTTATTTGAAAATTAATAACATTCGAATTGACTGTACTACTCCTAAATCGAATTTTGCAAAAATAGAAAAAGATCTATTGGAAGAAATTGAAATTGAACCTTTTCAAGTGGGAAAATTCAAAATTGAATATCATCAAAATTTTTTCAAAAAATGGTTATCCAATTCAAATGCTACAAGTACTTTCGACCAATTGTGGGCTATTCGTGAGCAATGTATTGTTTTTTTGTCTCAATAGAATAAAAACAAAGTTCCTTTTTAAGTCTTTTTTTTAACATCCACATTCCTTTTTTTAAAACTATCTTTACGGTTTGAAAAATTTGTCAATGAAAATAATACTTACAGGAGCTACTGGTGTTTTAGGATCGCATATTATGTATGACATTCTGGAGCTTTTTATCAACGAAAACAAAAACGGAAAGCTTTTCATTATTGCGAGAAACAAAGGGAAAGTTAGTGCTTTTGACCGTATTAATGAGCTTTTGACTAGCGATTATACTCCTTTACTTTTACAAAAAAGAGGTTTAGAAAAGCTGCATCAATTCATAGAAATCATCGATTCGGATTTGGCGAATCTTAAGGATACTTTTTCCGAAAAAATTAAAGGAGCTTACTTTATCCACTCCGCAGGTTACGTTAATTTATCTACTGATGAAAACTTAAAAGAGAAAATTTTTGACGAAAATGCCAAAATAACCAAATCGCTATTCAAAACATTTCATCCTTTTATCAAAAAATTCATTTACATCGGGACCGAATTTTCATCCGGAATCCGAGGTGGATTGATTGACAATGATTTTCATAATCTAGATTTCACTCCAGAGCATCGTAACGCTTATGAGGATGCCAAATTCCATTCTGAGAATTTCATAGCCAAAGAATGCAAAAGATTGGGATTGCCATTCCAGATTTTAAGACCGAGCGTTATTGGAGGCAAAATGTTGGGAACCGAAAGCCCTTATTTCATTCCAAAATACATGGTTTTTTATCTTTTGGCCAAATTCTTTCACTTTACTTCACAACGAAAAGGCGAACAGGAAAATGTTCGTTTTATCATTAATGAAGAAACTGGACTAAATATTATTCCGGTCGATTATGTAGCCAGAGTGATTGTAAATACTTTCGAACGAGATGACATCGAGCAATTGAATATTGTAAACGACAAAAGCTTCAATATTGTAAAAGGCTTGCAATTGATTATGAAAGAAGTGGGTTATACTAATTTTACTTTAATAAAAAATCCTCTTGATTTCAAGTATAAAAACAACATCGAAAAATTGTATTATGAAAGCATTGGTAAACATTTAAAGCCTTATTTTATTACCAATCCCAACGAATACGATACCACTTTACTAAACTCAATTCTTGAAATTCCAAAATTAGACAGTGAAGCATTTACCAATATGATACGTTATGCCATTTTGAATGATTTTAAGGATATTAATGTTTAAGTAAACTTACTAAGTCACTAAGATTCTTAGTTTCTAAGACTAAAAAAAAAGAAACTTAGCCACTAAGAATCTTAGAAACTCTTAAAAAAAAAGTACTTTTACAAAAAGCAATACAAGTCCCTACTTTTGGGTATTATGATACAACTTAATAAAACTAATTTTAACATCGTAAAGTCCAAGTTTCAGTTGAAAAAACCTTGGGATAGTTTTGTTATCTTTTTTTTAAGTATCCTAATTACGATTCCATTATTTATAGTACTTCATCAAAATTTAATCAATCCAAATTGGTATTTTAATTTGGATCGCATATTGCTTTTTATTATTGTTTTGACAGTTGTTCATTATGCTTTATATACCTTAAGAACCATAATTATTGTTTGTTTGGCACTCTATTTATTGGTGCTTATTTATGGAAGTTTATTTGGTAATTTTAGCTTCAATTCGGTTTTTGATGATTATAATTCGATGTTGTACACCATGAATAATAATCCTTATCCACAGGATATTATAATTGCCAAATTACTACCATTTCCCAATAAAGATGAAATTTTAAAAGCAATCGAATACGAGAATCCAAAAGTGCGAAATTTTGCCATTATGGCTACAACTAAGCATTTTAAAAATATAAAGGGATATTATGAGTATCGAAACCTAATACAGTGTTTTGCCGTATTCAAAGAAATAAACAGTCGTTGGAATTATGTAAACGATCCCAAAAACGGAGATTACATCGCCACAGCCCATGAATCCTTACTCTATTTTTCGGGCGACTGTGATGATCATTCCATTTTGATGGCCGCCGCTATACGATCAATTGGCGGCACTCCGAGACTGATTCATACCAAAGGACATATTTATCCCGAAATTTTAATAGGAAGTATGAAAGACCTTGAAAAAGCAAATTTTCTAATCAAAAATGTATTATTTGCCGAGGAAAGCCGAAACAAACAAATCAATTACCACATTGACGAACACAACCAAGTGTGGCTAAACCTTGATTATACTGCAAAATATCCGGGAGGGCCATTTCTTTCCGAGGAAATTTTGGGTGCGCTGACATTGGAGTAAATTATAACTATACTGGCAACCAATCAATTGGTTTTATATTATTTTTTTCTAAATACATATTAGCTTTACTGAAATGTTTATTGCCAAACCATTTTCCCTGATTGGCACTCATGGGCGAAGGATGCCCTGATTCTAAAATCAGATGTTTTTGTCTATCAATTTTAGCTCCTTTTTTTTGTGCAAAACTTCCCCAAAGCATAAAAACTACATTCTCTTTTTCATCGGATATCTTTTGAATAACAGCATCTGTAAACAAATTCCACTTGAGACGTTTATGGCTATTCGGGTTATCTTTTCGAACCGTTAATGAAGCATTTAAAAGCAAAACCCCTTGATTTGCCCAAAATTCCAAATTACCGGAAGTCGGCATAAAAATAGAATCGAAATCGGTATTTATTTCTCTGAAAATATTGCGCAATGATGGAGGAATTTTAACCGAATCATTTACCGAAAAGGACAAACCATTGGCTTCCCCATCGCCATGATAAGGATCTTGACCGATAATAACCACTTTTACATCTTCAAAAGAACAAGTATTAAAAGCCGAAAAAATCAACTCTTTTGGAGGAAAACAAATAGAATTTTGATATTCTTGTTCAACAGTTTCCATTAATTCATGAAAATAAGGTTTCTCTATTTCATCAGTTAAAATTGTTTGCCAGGAAGTACTTAAGTTGATTTGCATATCAAAAGTTATTTCACAAAGATACACGAAGATTTGAAAGATATTCGCAAAATTAACAAAACAAAACGTTATGTTTCTTAGTGAAACTCTACGGTTTTTTCTCTGCGAATCTCCGTTAAATAACCCTATGTTTCTTTCTTAAAATAGTCTTATTTTTGTATTGAAAAATTAAAGCATAATAATGATCTCCATTACCGAAAAAACACTTCAAGATTTACAATTTCCTACGGTTCTCGAAACGATTTCCGAAATTTGCAATACCGATATTGGGAAACAAAAAGCGTTTGAGATAATCCCTTTTAGAGATAAAGAGTCTTTGATGGCCTCATTGCTGCAAACCTCAGAATATGTCTCTTCATTCCAAAACAACAATGCTATTCCCAATCATGGCTTCGATGCCATCACTTACGAAATAAAATTTCTCGCCATCGAAGACAGTTTTCTCGAAGTGGGTGGATTTAGAAAAATTGCCACAATATCCGAAACAACGAATGTTCTTTTGAACTTTTTAAATAAATTCAATGATTATTATCCGAATCTTTGTGCCAAAAGTTCCGGAATTCAACTCACCAAAGAAATTATCACGCTCGTAGACGCCGTGGTTGATAAATATGGTGAAATAAAAGATAATGCTTCTCCCAGACTACTGGAAATAAGACGTGAAATGAATTTGGTTCGAGGAAAAGTCAATCAAAGTTTTGGCTCGGCTTTGACACAATACAATAGTTTGGGATATCTGGACGATATAAAAGAGAGTTTTGTACAAAATCGCCGTGTTTTGGCTGTATTAGCCATGTACAGACGAAAAGTAAAAGGTTCTATTCTGGGAAGTTCCAAAACAGGGAGCATTGCTTACATTGAGCCTGAAAATACGCTTAAATATTCCCGTGAACTCAGTAATTTAGAATACGAGGAAAAAGAGGAAATTACCAGAATCCTAAAGCAATTGTCAAATGCGGTTCGTCCTTTTTTGCCTTTGTTGATTCAGTATCAGGATTTCCTGAGCGATATTGATGTGATTGCAGCCAAAGCTAAATACGCCAATAAAATCAACGGAATTCTGCCAACGATTACCGAGGAACGCCGTCTTTATTTTAGAGATGCTTATCATCCTATTTTGTATTTGAACAATAAACAGAAAAAGGAAGTTACCCATCCGCAAACTATCGAATTGAGTCAGGAAAACAGAATAATAGTTATTTCGGGACCTAATGCCGGAGGTAAAACTATCTCGATGAAAACGGTTGGTTTGTTACAATTGATGTTGCAATCGGGTATGTTGATTCCTGTGCACGAGCGCAGTGAAACGTTTCTGTTTGACAGAATACTGACAGACATTGGAGACAACCAATCTATTGAAAACCATCTAAGTACTTATAGTTACCGCCTTAAGAACATGAACTACTTTTTGAAAAAGTGCAACAAGAAAACCATGTTCCTTATTGATGAATTTGGTACAGGTTCGGATCCGGAATTGGGAGGTGCTTTGGCCGAAATTTTCCTAGAAGAATTCTATCATCGTGAAGCATTTGGATTAATAACCACGCATTATTCGAATCTAAAAATTCTTGCTAATGAACTCCCTTGTGCTACCAATGCCAACATGTTGTTTGACGAAAAGTCATTAGAACCGATGTACAAATTGGCTTTGGGACAAGCAGGAAGCTCTTTTACTTTTGAAGTCGCCTTAAAAAACGGAATACCTTATAGCTTAATCAATCGAGCCAAGAAAAAAATTGAGGTTGGAAAGGTTCGTTTTGATAAAACAATTGCCAACTTGCAAAAGGAACGTTCCAAAATGGAGAAAACCTCTCAAACGCTCAAAGAAGAAGAAACCAAAGCGCGTCAGGAAGGCAAGAAAATGGAAGATATCAATGTCAAAATCAAACAAAAACTAGAAAGCTATCAGGAATTGTATGACAGTAATCAAAAGACGATTTACATTGGTCAAAAAATAGAGGATATTGCCGAAAAGTATTTCAACAATAAAAATAAGAAGGACCTGATTGGCGAGTTTTTGAAAATCATCGAAATAGAAAACTCCAAACGAAAAAAAGCCACTCCCAAAGAGGCCAAAGCCATTATCCAGAAGAAAAAAAAAATTATTGAAGAAGTTACTGTTGTCGTTGAGGAAATTCGTAAAGAAAAGAAAGAGAAGAAATTAAAACCTGTAATTGTAAAACCCAATGTCATTCTAAAAGTTGGAGATCGCGTGCGTATGCTGGATGGAAAATCAGTGGGAAGCATTGATAAAATTGAAAAAAATAAAGCTGTTGTAAATTATGGCGTGTTTACGTCAAAAGTGAGTTTGGATGAATTGGAATTTGTTGAACATGGAAAAAAATAGTATTCAGTTGGCAGATTTCAGTTTAATATATTAATAGACAACAATAAGTCATTGCGAGGAACGAAGCAACCACACTAGCATAAGCAAATACTGTATATAAAAATACAAACTAAGATTGCCTCGTTCCACTCAATAACAGATCAAACGAAAATATCTGAAAAAACATGAAGCCAGGATTTGTTTATATTATTACTAATAAATATCAGACAGTTGACTATACTGGTGTTACTTCAAATCTACCACAAAGAATTTTAGAACATAAAGAGAAAAAATATCCTGCTTCGTTTTCCGCTCGATATAATGTAAATATATTAGTTTATTATGAACAATTTCAATTGATTGGAGATGTAATAACAAGAGAGAAACAAATAAAGGCAGGTTCAAGAAAAGCTAAAAATGATTTAATTCGTTCAATTAATCCAACTTGGAAAGATTTGTTTGAAGATATTAAAAATATAATGACTGAATAATAAAATGGAAACACATAGTGAGATTGCTTCGTACCTCGCAAAGACTGCAATGCACAAAAAAATAATTCTCTTTGATGGCGTTTGCAATCTATGTAATTCGGCAGTGCAGTTTATCATCAAACATGATACAAAAGATGTTTTTAGATTTGTGCCATTGCAATCAGATTTGGGTTTAGATATTTTAAAATACATCGGAATTGATTTCGCCAAGATAGACAGTATTGTTTTATACGAACCTGGAATAGCCTATTATTACAAATCGGATGCAGCAATACAAATTGCAAAAAATTTGGACGGATTATTGCCAATGGGAATTATTTTTAAAATCATCCCAACAGGAATAAGAAACTGGATTTACGATTACATAGCCAAAAATCGATACAATTGGTATGGCAAAAAAGAAAGCTGTATGATACCAACTCCCGAATTAAAAATAAAATTTTTAGAATAATTTGATTTCATGATAAATGTCATTTCTTTAACTAAATTGTTGTTATAAATTTGACTCATCTAAAAAGTTAATTTTTATTAGATGTCTATCTTTCTCATAGGAAAACGGTGCGTTTATAATGGTAGTTGTTTTCGGATTGGTAATTATTGGTTTAATTGGAACTGTGAGATTGATTGTAAATTCAAATAAAAAGAGATGATTAGTTTTTTTGTCTAAAAAAAGAGGATGCCTTTCTGTGGACATCCTCTTTTACTTTTTATAAAAATTGAATTATTATCTAATTAACTTTCTGTATTTCAATCGTTTTGGAGTCAAATCACCACCCAAACGTTTTTTCTTGTTTTCCTCATAATCAGAGAATCCACCCTCAAAATAATACACTTCAGAATCTCCTTCAAACGCCAGAATGTGTGTACAAATTCTGTCCAAGAACCATCTGTCGTGTGAAATCACTACGGCGCATCCTGCAAAATTCTCTAGACCTTCCTCAAGTGCTCGAAGCGTGTTTACATCCAAATCATTCGTAGGCTCATCCAACAACAATACGTTTCCTTCTTCTTTCAATGTCATCGCAAGGTGCAAACGGTTTCTTTCTCCACCCGAAAGCATGGATACTTTCTTGTTTTGCTCGCCTCCTCCAAAATTAAATCTTGACAGATAAGCTCTTGAATTTACTTGTTTTCCGCCCATCATGATGAGTTCCTGACCATCGGCAAAATTTTCCCAAATGGATTTATCAGGGTTAATATTCGAATGTGCTTGATCTACATAAGCAATTTTCACGGTTTCTCCAACCAAGAATTCACCACTATCTGTTTTTTGCTCTCCCATAATCATTTTGAAAATGGTTGATTTACCAGCACCATTTGGTCCGATAATTCCAACAATTCCCGCTTGTGGTAAAGTAAAATTCAAATTATCATACAATAATTTATCCCCAAAAGCTTTCGCTACATTCTTGGCTTCAATAACATTGGTTCCTAAACGTGGACCATTTGGAATGTAGATTTCCAAGTTTTCATCCAATTGTTTTTGGTCTTCATTCAAAAGTTTATCGTAGTTCTGCAAACGTGCTTTTTGTTTGGTTTGACGACCTTTGGCTCCTTGACGAACCCAGTCTAACTCACGCTCTAAAGTTTTTCTACGTTTTGAAGCTACTTTTTCTTCCAATGCCATACGGCTTGATTTTTGATCCAACCAAGAAGAATAATTTCCTTTCCACGGAATACCTTCTCCTCTATCCAATTCCAAAATCCAACCTGCAACATTATCCAAAAAGTATCTATCGTGAGTTACCGCAATAACAGTTCCGGCATATTGAGCCAAATGTTGTTCTAACCAAAGTACACTTTCGGCATCTAAGTGATTCGTAGGCTCATCCAAAAGTAAAACATCGGGTTGTTGTAATAACAATCGACACAATGCTACACGACGACGCTCTCCTCCTGAAAGATTTTTAATAGGCGTATCTCCTTCTGGTGTGCGCAAAGCATCCATGGCGATTTCCAGTTTGGTATCGATTTCCCAAGCGCCAAGAGCATCAATTTTGTCCTGCAAAGCAGCTTGACGGTCCATTAGCTTATCCATTTTATCTGCATCTTCATAGTTTTCTGGAAGGCCAAATAAATCGTTGATTTTATTGTATTCTTCCAAAACGGCCATCGTTTCTGCAACCCCTTCACGAACGATTTCAATAACGGTTTTAGAATCATCAAGAATTGGTTCTTGTTCTAAATACCCAACGGTATAACCCGGTTGAAAAACAACATCTCCCTGGTAATTTTTATCGACACCTGCAATAATCTTCAAAAGTGAAGATTTTCCAGAGCCATTTAGACCCAGAATACCAATTTTAGCTCCGTAAAAGAAACTCAAATAGATGTTTTTAAGCACAGGTTTATCGGCTCCCTGATAGGTTTTGCTCAATTTTTGCATTGAGAAAATTACTTTCTTATCGTCTGACATGTTTAAATGTTTTAATTTATATGTGATTAATTATTGGTTTGAAATGTATATTATAACCTACCCTTAAGAGAACTAAATACCCACGCATTGGCAAAAAAACCAATTCCAACAGCTGCGAATCCCCAGCCTGAAACGTCTCTGTATTTAAAAACTCCTAATCCTATCAATAATAATCCCATGAGTATCATTATAAAGGTAGCCCATCCTAAAATAGTATTTTTATTCATTCCCATAATTGTGGTATTTTAATTTTTAAGAAGTGCAAATATCGTGATTTTTTAGAATAATTTTGAATAAAAACCTTGTTATTCTTGATACAAAATTAGGGCACTTCTGCTCGGTATTACTATTGTTTTATTCTGAATTGAGTCTATTCCTTTTTCATCAATACTTTCTCCATTACAAACTAATTTCCAAGAACCCTCAATGGGTTGTGTTATCGCTTTGTCATCTCCATTAAAATAAACTCTAATGTTCCTCCATTTGTCACCGTTTGCGTTGTTTTTCAAAGTATAGCCAATCAATAAAGGTGAATCTAATGTCAAAAACTCCAAATGCTCTTGAATCATCTTTTCAGATGTCATTTTAAAAGCGGGATGATGATTCCTAAGTGCAATCAGGTTTTTATAATATTGCACCAATTCCTTATTCTCGTGTTTCCAATTCCAATCAATTTTATTGATACTGTCTGGAGATTTATAAGAGTTCTCTACTCCCAATTTGGTTCGTTTCATCTCTACTCCCATTTGCAAAAAAGGAATGCTTTGTGATGTCAAAACGATAGTATTCGCCAATCGATCCATTTTTACCAACTCTTCTTCTGTAGTTGTTGGATTTGCAATTTTTAGTTTGTCGTACAAAGTGTTGTTATCATGACAGGAAACATATCCAATCACTTTTGTCGGACTGTCAGCATACGGGAATTGAGCATAACTTCTTTTTAAGTCATATTCTATTTGCGGATGATTAGTAGAAGCTACAATACCAAATTGAATTACTTCTTTATAATTCGGATTTCCGCTTACGAATCCTTTTTCCTCTACGTTCGACCAATGTCCTTTTACACCGTCTCGAATATCATCTGAAAAAACAGCAATTTGATCCAATTTTTTTACATTGTTCTTCAACGCTCTTTTTTCAATAATTAATGGAGAATCTCCAGCGGTCCATCCTTCCCCATATAGAAAAATGGTAGGATCTAATTTTCTTAATTCTTTCGAAATTATATTCATTGTTTCTATATCATGAACAGCCATTAAGTCAAATCGAAATCCATCAATATGATATTGTTTTACCCAATATTTAAGGGACTCTATCATAAATTGACGGGCCATGATTCGGTCTGAAGCAAATTCATTTCCGCAGGCTGTTGCATCTGAACGTTTTCCGTCAGGCCAACTTCTATAATAATAACCCGGAACCAATTGATCAAAAATATCGGTAGAACTCGTGTGACTATATACGACATCCATTACCAAACGAATTTTTGCTTCGTGCAAAGCCAAAACCATTTGTTTGTACTCATTCATTCGTACTAATCCATCAAAAGGGTTTGTTGAATATGATCCTTCTAAAGAATTGTAATTCTGAGGGTCATATCCCCAATTGTAATTATTTTTATCTAATGTAGATTCATCAACAGATTTATAATCAAAAACCGGAAGCAAATGCAAATGGGTAATTCCAATTTCCTTCAAATGATCCAATCCTGTTGCTTCTCCAAAAGTGTTTTTGGTGTTTTTTTCTGTTAGACCGAGAAATTTTCCTTTATTTTTTATACCCGAAGATGGGTCTATTGAGAAATCACGAACATGCGCTTCATAAATAATGATATCCGAAATAGATTTCAAAACAGGTTGTTTATCGGTGTTCCAGTTGGATGGATTGGTTAATTTCGAATCAAATATCAAACCCCGATTACCATTAACGCCAACTCCTTTTGCATAGGGATCTGGCATTTCTTTGGACCAAATTCCATTATTTTTTACTTGTAAAGTATAATAGGTATTGTGATAATTCCCTTTTAATATAATTTCCAAAACTCCTGTTTTTTTATCATACAATAAATTTTGAACATCAAACGCTTCTCCACCACTACCTTGCTTGTACAGATTTATTTTTGCTTCTTCAACATTCGGGCTCCAAAGCTTTACTGTTGTTTGATTTAATGTATATAAAACTCCCAAATCATCTTTTAGATAAACTGGATATTCATCAAAAGATTGATACTTAATGGAATTTGTTTTTGAAAGTTGCGCCATACAAAGGGTTGAAATAAAAAATAAACAAAGGACACTACTGATTCTTACACATTTATTAAACATAATTCTATTCTTTTAGTTGAATATTTTATAAAGCATCTCTCGGAGTAAATCGGCTTGAGATAAACTATTGGCGCCAACTCCTTTACTTTTTACATCAGTTTCTCGCAAGGAAGCAACAATTTGACTCACTTTTCGCATCGGGTAATTTTTTACAGCAACATCATAATCTTTTAGAAAAAAAGGATTTACACCCAGAACTGAAGCCACATTTTTTGGATTTTTATCCTTCAATCCGTGGTATTTCAATAATTGAATGAAAAATCCAAAAATCAAACCCGTTGTCATTACCAATGGATTGTCTTTTGGATTTTGAGCAAAATTCTCTGCTATTTTATAGGCTTTGAGTTGGTTGCGTTCCCCAATTGCTTTCCGCAATTCAAATACATTGTAATCTTTACTGAAACCTATATTCTCTTCGATGTCTTTGGCCGAAATCACACTTCCGACAGGCAATATAATTTGTAATTTTTCGAGTTCATTGTTTATTTTACTCAAATCGGTTCCAAGAAATTCAACCAGCATAGCAGATGCTTTGGGTTCAATAGTATACTTTTTTCCTGCCAATACGCGTTTAATCCAATCACCTACTTGATTTTCATACAGTTTTTTACTTTCGTAAACAATTCCGTTTTTAGCCAAAAGCTTAGTTACTTTTTTTCTTTTGTCCAACGTTTTATATTTGTAGCAAAATACCAAAACCGTTGAAGGCATTGGGTTCTCTACGTAGCTTTCTATTTTGTCAATCGTACGGGACAAATCTTGGGCCTCTTTTACAATAACTACTTGGCGATCAGCCATCATAGGATACCGTTTGGCTGTAGACACAATATCTTCTATGCTCACATCTCTACCGTAGAGAACGGTTTGATTGAAACCTTTCTCTTCTTCTGACAAGATATTTTTTTCTATATATTCTGATAATTTATCAATGTAATAAGGCTCTTCTCCCATCAAAAAATAAATGGGTTTAATGTTTCCGGCTTTTATATCATTAACAATTTTTACAACTTCGTCCATATTTTATGTTTCAGGTTTAAAGTTTAAAGTTCTAAGGAAAACCTGAAACTTTAAACTTTAAACTAAATTAACTAATTTTGCCACATGCAAAAACTCAATTTTCCTTCTTATCCTTTTCGTTTCAAAAATAGCGAAAATAAAGTATCTATTTTTGATGCAATCAGGAAAAAATTCATCATTCTCACACCAGAAGAATGGGTTCGCCAACATGTTGTTCAGTTTTTATTGGAAGAAAAAAAATACCCAAAGTCCCTGATTAATGTCGAAAAAGTTTTAATGGTCAACGGTTTGCGAAAACGCTATGACGTTGTGGTTTTTAATCCAAATGGAACAATTTTTATATTAATTGAATGCAAAGCGCCTGAAGTAAAAATTGCTCAAGCCACATTTGATCAAATTGCGAGATATAATATGACTCTCGAAGCCGAATTTTTGATGGTAACCAATGGACTAAATCATTATTTCTGCCTAATGGATTTCGAAAATGAAAAATATGAATTTTTGAAAGAACTACCCGATTACAATAATCCAACAATCCAACAATCCAACAATCTAAAAATCTAAATGAAAATAGCTGTAGTCATACTGAATTGGAATGGAGTAAAACTTTTAGAACAGTTTTTGCCTTCCATAATTCAATATTCGCCCGAGGCAACTATATATGTTGCTGATAATGCATCAACCGATGAATCGATAGCATTTGTAAAGAACAATTATCCAACAATCAAAATCGTTCGAAACAAAACCAATCAAGGTTTTGCAGGCGGCTACAATGATGCCTTACAACATATTGATGCCGAGATTTATGCATTGGTAAATTCAGATATTGAAGTTACCGAGAATTGGCTGAAACCCATTTTGGAAACGTTTGAATCTGAACCCGAAACGGCAATTATCCAACCCAAGATATTAGACTTTAAACGAAAAGACTATTTTGAATACGCCGGTGCAGCGGGTGGATTCATAGATCAATTTGGATATCCTTTTTGTCGCGGACGCATTTTTGACACTTTAGAAAAAGACAACGGTCAGTATAACGATAAAACAGAAATATTTTGGGCTTCAGGAGCCTGTTTTTTTATTAGAAGTACTGTATATAAAGAACTCAACGGTTTTGATGAAAATTTTTTTGCACATCAGGAAGAAATTGATCTATGTTGGAGAGCAATCAATAAAGGATACAAAATAAAATACAACTCAGAATCAATAGTTTATCACGTAGGAGGCGCCACTTTGAAACAAGCTAATCCTCAAAAAACGTATCTGAATTTTAGAAATTCATTGCTAATGTTAACCAAAAATTTACCACAAGACACTCTTTTTCAAGTGCTTATAATCCGAATGCTGCTGGATGGAATCGCGGGAATAAAATTCATAATAGAAGGTCAATTTATTCATTGTTGGGCTATTATACGGGCACATTTTTCTTTTTACAGGCTATTTTTAAAAAATTATAAAAAAAGAGAAAAAAAACAAGTTGAAATATACTTTAAAACAAAAAGCATCGTTTATGGATATTATGTTAAAAATGGCACAATTTTTGGTAACTTAATTTAACAATAATTTACATTTAAAATTAACATTTAAAAACTAACTTTGTAATTCACTCGTTTAATTAAATTTTGCATTCTATGAAAAAAATAATGATTACCCTATCGGCTTTAGCTTTGCTAACATCCTGCGTATCCAAAAAAGAGTACGCCGCTTTAGAAGCTAAAAACAAAGAAACTCAAGATTTATTAAATACTTGTACGGTAAAATTAAATTCTTGCTTAGAAGAAAAAGCAGGTCTTACTGCAACTGTTGCAGGTTTAAAAGAAACCAATCAGCACCTAATAAACACTTCAAAAGATATGACTGTTCTTACTACTAAAGGAGCAGAAAATATCGAAAAAGCATTAGAGTCAATCAAAGAAAAAGATTTAAAAATCAGCAGAATGCAAGATGCATTAACCAAAAAAGACAGTGTAACACTTGCAGTTGTAACAAGCTTGAAAGGTGCTGTAGGTATTTCTGACCCTGATATAGAAATTAATGTTGAAAAAGGAGTTGTGTTTATACAAATTGCAGATAAATTGTTGTTCAAAAGCGGCAGCTATGAAGTAACAGACCAAGCAAAAGCAGTATTAGCTAAAGTTGCAAAAGTTGTTAAGGATAAACCAGATTTTGAATGTATGGTCGAAGGAAATACTGATGATGTTCCTTACATCCCAAATAAATATTTACTTGACAATTGGGATTTAAGTGTTAAACGTTCTACTTCAATCATTCGTGTTTTATCTGGTGATTTAGGAGTAAATCCATCCCAACTTATTGCTGCAGGAAGAAGTTCGTATGTACCATTAGTTCCAAATGACTCTCCAGAAAACAAAGCAAAAAACAGAAGAACTCGTATTGTTGTGTTACCAAAAATTGACCAATTTTATGAAATGGTTGAAAAAGAAATGAAAAAACAAACAAAATAATATTTTTTCAATTTTACAAAAAAACGCTTCGAATTTCGAGGCGTTTTTTTTTAATATTAAAAATCTAATCTTAAAAAAATATGCACAAAAAAAAGCAGAACCGAAGTCCTGCTTTATGCATCCCTAATTTCTTCTTTAACAACCAATTAAATATAAATTAAGAATGGCATCTTTTAAATGCTATTGAAAAATAAATTACATACTTTAAATATTTCACTAAATAAGTACATTATTATCAGTATTCCAATTAATTTATAAAAAAATTAATACTTTTTTATAAAATATCCAAACTTCCTTTACCTTCTCTTACAACAATTGGATCGTCACCAGACAAATCTATAATAGTTGACCCAATGTTGTCACCATAACCACCATCGATAACTAAGTCCACAAGATTTTGCCATTTCTCAAAAATAAGCTCTGGATCAGTAGTATATTCTATCACTTCATCCTCATCTCGAATGGAAGTTGAAACAATAGGATTACCCAATTGACGAACAATTTCTAAAGCTATAGAATTATCGGGAATCCTTATCCCTACAGTGGTTTTCTTTTTAAATTCTTTTGGTAAATTATTATTTCCTGGGAGAATAAAGGTATAAGGGCCTGGGAGTGCTCTTTTGAGTAATTTAAATATAGAAGTATCAATTTGCTTTACATAATCGGATAAGTTACTCAAATCATGGCAAATAAATGAGAAATTGGCTTTCTCCAACTTCACTCCTTTTATTTTGGCAATTTTTTCAAGGGCACGGGAATTGGTGATATCGCAACCCAGTCCATAAACGGTATCCGTTGGATAAATAACCAAACCACCGTCTCTCAAAACCTTAACTACTTTGGCTATCGCCGCTTCATTAGGATTATCGGGATATATTTTTATAATTTGAGCCATTTTTATTTTTTGTTTAACGTTTGAAAAAGTTTAAAGTTGCATTTTTTAAAAACTTGAAACTCTAAACATTTATTTACCCTATAATATCCAATTTAGCAAAACGCAATAATAATTTTTTTATTCCACCTACTTCAAACTTGATTTCTGCTTTTTTATCGGCGCCTACACCTTCTAGGTTTACAACTTGACCTTTGCCAAAACGTTCGTGCATAACTACATTTCCTGCAACCAGTTTGTTGTCAAATAAATTAGCACTTCCTACAGATGATGGGTTGCTTCCTGAAACTGGTTTTAGTTTTCTAATATTTATATCGGGTTTTACTTCCCCTCCTGGAATTGGAGGGCTTCCTCCTACTGGTTTTGCCAATCGCAATTTTGATTTGTCAACATCTCCAAAAATATCACTATCTATAGTAGGCTTATAACGGTAATTATTTTCGGCTGGTGTTAGGTATTCTAGGTATTGTCCGTCAATTTCTTCAATAAAACGTGAGGGCTCACTATCCGTCAATTTTCCCCAACGGTATCGCGATTGTGCATATGTCAAATAGGCCTGATGCTCCGCACGTGTTAAAGCTACGTAAAATAATCGACGTTCCTCTTCCAATTCGCTTCGGGTACTCATACTCATAGCGCTAGGAAACAAATCTTCTTCCATTCCCACCACAAATACATGCGGAAACTCTAGTCCTTTGGCCAAGTGAATTGTCATCAAAGCCACACGATCTTCATCACTAGTATCCTTGTCTAAATCAGTTGCCAATGCGACATCTTCCATAAATTCAGACAATGCGCCACGGGCACCATCAATCTCTTTTTGGCCTTCTGTAAAATCCTTTATCCCGTTTAATAACTCTTCTATATTCTGAATTCGAGCCATTCCCTCGGGAGTAGCGTCTTTCTTCAGTTCCTGAATCAAACCAGTTTTTTTTGCTACATGATCTGTCAAGTAAAAAGCATCTTGATTCTCATTAATCACCTGAAAACTCTGAATCATAGTCACAAAATCTAGTAATTTATGCTTGGTTCCTGAATTCAGTTTCAAATCGATTCGCTCAATGTTTTGCATCACTTCAAAAATTGAACGTTTGTAATGATTGGCCGCAATAGTCAATTTTTCGATGGTGGTATTCCCAATTCCACGTGCCGGATAATTGATCACGCGTACTAAAGCTTCCTCATCTTTTGGGTTAATTACCAATCGCAAATAACACAAAACATCTTTTACCTCTTTTCGTTGGTAAAAAGACAATCCTCCATAAATTCGATACGGAATATCTCTTTTTCGAAGCGCATCCTCCATAGCTCGAGATTGTGCATTGGTACGGTATAAAATCGCAAAAGCACCATTGTGCAATTGATGATTCATTTTTTGCTCCCAAATAGTACTTGCTACAAAACGCCCTTCTTCATTATCGGTCAAACTGCGGTGTACTTTTATTTTTGGACCAAAATCATTGGCCGTCCAAACAATTTTATCCAGTTTTACTTTATTTTTATCAATTATGGTGTTGGCTGCTTCGACTATGTTCTTGGTCGAACGGTAATTTTGTTCTAGTCTAAAAGTTTTTACCCCTTCATAATCTTTCTGAAAATTCAAGATATTGTTGATATTAGCACCACGAAACGCATAAATACTCTGTGCATCGTCGCCTACCACACAAATATTTTGAAATTTATCAGACAAAGCGCGAACAATCAAATACTGCGAATGGTTTGTATCCTGGTACTCATCTACCAAAATATATCGAAAACGGTTTTGATATTTGGCCAAAACTTCCGGAAAACGAGTCAGTAATTCGTTGGTTTTTAATAATAAATCATCAAAATCCATTGCACCCGATTTAAAACAGCGGTCTACATAATTTTGATAAATTTCGCCCATTCTAGGTTTTTTGCTCATCGCATCGGCCTCTTGCAAATCGGGATCATTAAAATAGGCTTTTACGGTAATCAAACTGTTCTTAAAATTCGAAATCCGACTCAACACTTGCTTGGGTTTGTAAACATCACGATCCAATTGCATTTCCTTGATAATTCCAGAAATGGCGCGCAAAGAATCTTGAGAATCATAAATCGTGAAATTTGAAGGATAACCCAACTTATCGGCTTCGGAGCGCAAAATTCGAGCAAAAACCGAGTGAAAAGTCCCCATCCATAAATTTTTTGCTTCACTGGCGCCTACAATATCCGAAATACGTTTCTTCATCTCTCTCGCCGCCTTATTGGTAAACGTAAGTGATAAAATACTAAATGCATCTACACCTTGGTGCATCAAATAAGCAATTCTGATGGTAAGCACACGAGTTTTTCCCGAACCCGCACCTGCAATAATAATCATAGGACCATCTTTTTGCAATACCGGTTCGCGTTGTGCCTCGTTAAGTTGTTCTATATACTTTTGCATGAAATAAGTTCTGTTTCATGCAAAAATAAGAATTTAAGAATGAATAAACGAGCCTTAGTGAAATTCAGATTTTAGTTTTCAGAATACAGTTTCTTTTTAATAAATCAACTATTGCAATACAGCTTTAAAAAACATCAACTTGGATATAATTCCTTAATACGCTCGATTGATCTTTGTACCAATTGACTCAATATACTAATATCAATATCTTCCAGTTTTTGAATATACAAGCATGCTTTACTGGTTTTATGCTTTCCTAGCTGAGAAAGTAGCGTTTCTTTCTCGTCAAAAGTAGAAGCGATATATACCGTAATAGCATTTTTTCTAGAGGCAAGCCCGACAAGAGGTGCATTACCCTCAAATCCGCTTTCGTATTTGTAATTATAAATACCAAAACCAACAATAGCTGTTCCCCACATTTTAGGTTCAAATCCAGATAGTTTGCTTAACAAAGCGATTAATGAGGCACAGTCTTCACGTCTTTTTTTCTCACTTATCCTGGCTAAAAAGTCGACAACACTATTTTCGGTTTCAATTGTTTTATTTTTTTTCATTAGTATATTTTTTTCAATTTATAATTAAACATTTTAAAGATAAAAAAACTTTGTGAACTCATGAATGTTTATCACTGTCAAACTGGGACATCTTTTTCGTATAAACTCTGTATTTAAAAGAAATATTGAATTCAGGACTGTAAATAAATAAGTTTTAATAGTAATGTTTTATTCTAATAATCGCTATATAATTATAAGCCAATCTGTATTGATTCACGCAATTTTATTCGTAAATTAGCAATGGCTATAGCCACAATTATTAACTAAATAATTTACTATTATGAAAAACTTAGGCCTATTTTGTTTGTTATTGGCTAGTGTTGCAATCCAAAGCTGTAAAAAGAGTGAAATTCCAAAAGATGTTGAAACTACCAAAGTCGAAATCGAAAAACCTGTAAGTGCAGCATGCTACAAAGCGTTGTATGAAAATGACACAATTGATTTAAAAATCAATACTTTAAAAACTGGAAAAATAACCGGAAATATGGTAATGAAAATTGATGGTATGCCCGAAAAGACTGGGGAAATTGCTGGAGAATTTCATGGTGACACATTATTTGTTGATTACTCATTTATTCAAGGAACAAATACTAAAACAACATTCAAAAATCCAATGGCAATGCTAAAAAAAGGGAATGAACTCATTCTAGGCAGTGGAAAAATTGAAACCTATTTGGGGAGATCTTATTTTGCCAAAGGCACACCCATCGATTTTGATCGTGTTAAATATAAATTTACAACTGTAGATTGTGTAGAAAAATAGTAGTCAAATTGAATATACTTCTGAGTTTACTTAAATTCTAATTGTTCATCATCATTACTATTTAAAAAAAACATCATAAGCAAAACGAATTAAAGTACCAATCACTACAACCAAAAAGAAAATTCGGATAAACTTATTGCCACGGTTGATGGCGAGTTTGGCACCTATCCATCCTCCTGTTGCGTTGCTTGCAGCCATAGGTAAGGCGATGGCCCAAATGATTTTACCTTTAAGCATGAACAAGCAAATAGAACCAAAATTAGTTGCCAGATTGACCATCTTGGCATTGGCAGAGGCGTGCAAGAAGTCAAATCCCATTATAGCGATGAAAGCAACAACAAGAAAGCTTCCCGTGCCAGGACCAATAAATCCGTCGTAAAAACCTACTACAAAACTGATTCCAACCGCATTCAGGATTTGGGTTCTGGCAGAGATATCTCTGGCTTGGTGCTGTCCAAAATTTTTCTTGGCATAGGTATAAATCACTAATAATGAAAGTACTACTAGTAATAAAGGTTTCATAAAATCATTACTTACATAAGTCAATACTGTCGATCCCAAAAAAGCTGCTGGGCAAGCCAACAGCATCATAGTACCAAGAATTTTCCAATTGACATCTACTTTTTTCATATATTGATACGCCGCAAATGAAGTACCACTAAATGCCGGAATTTTCAATGATCCTATTACTGTAGATACGGGAAGACTGGGCAATAATATCAGTCCTACAGGCGTCTGTATCAGTCCGCCGCCGCCGACAATGGCATCTATAAATCCTGCAAAAAAGGCTGCTAAACAAAGTAATACGATAATGTAGGTTTCCATATAGTTAAATTTCGATTCGGGAATAATTTGTCTGGTCGAAGGAAGTCGAGATTGTGATGGGCAAAAATACTATTCCGCTTTAAATTATTGCGATAAATTAGCTATTGTTTTAGTTTCAAAAAGATTATTTTTGCTTTTTTAAAACGAAAACAAAATGGACATTTCAAAAATCTTAGAATTACTGAGTTATACTTTACCCGCAATTATCACGGGAATGGTTGCCTATTACTTTTTTAATTTACATACCAAAAACGAGGAAGGAAGACGCCGCTATTTATTGATGAAAGACGGACAAAAAAACTCTATGCCTTTGCGTTTACAAGCCTACGAGCGCATGACTTTGTTCTTGGAACGCATTAGTCTTTCGAATTTACTGACTCGAATTTCTCCTATTTCTACCGATAAAAATGATTATGCAAATTTTGTTATCGCTCAAATCGATCAAGAATTTGAACACAATTTGGCACAACAAATCTACATGACCGACGAGTGTTGGACAATTATCACTACCGCCAAAAATGCTACAATCCAAATGATTCGAAAAGCGGCGATGAGTCCAATAGTTAATAATGCCGATCAATTGCGAGAAGCTTTATTAAATGATTTATTGGATAGACAAACACCAAGTAATGCGGCTTTGGGATATATCAAAAAAGAAGTGAGCCAAATGTGGTAATTTTTTGAGTTTCTAAAACTCTGAGAGGCTAAGTTTCTAAGACAAAAATCTTAGAAACTTAGCTTTTTTTTAAATTATAACATCTACTCTTTCAACAAACGTTCCAATTGAAATTGTTCTTTTTCGGTCAAACTGGGAAGTATTTCTTGGAAAGAAGCTTTAATTTCGGAATTTTTTAATAATACCCGAATGTTTTCTCTTCCAAATTTAGAAAATTGCCACATGTGATGCGTGGTGGCATTGACCAGATTCTTAAAAACCGCCTCGTTGATTATGTTGAAATTTATCAAATATTCCAAAGCATTTTGTCGGGTTGTGGCTTCATAATTTGGCGAAGAATAATTGATCAATTCCTGAATATATATTTCTTTATTCGTTGCATATTCGGGTGTTGAAATAGCCAATGATAGCCACAGAATTCTAAGATTAAAATCGTTAAATCCTACCCAATATTTTGATTTTTCAAGATACTCTACTCTTTTATTTTCAAAACTATTCCACAAATAATACAATGCAAATTCTTGGGTTTGATATGATTTGTCATCGAGCAAAGTCTCATAATCGGATCTAAATTCTTCGGGGATTTTTTGAAGAGTACTTGCAACCGCTTGGCGAACCTGAACATTTTGGGTTTTCAGCGCTAATAGTAACAGCTGTTTTTTGTCTTCGAATTTTTCTTTTGTCAGTTGCCCAACAATAGCTTCTTTCACAGTGAAATACACATCCGATTGAAGTGTTTTTTCGAAAAAAACATACTTTTCTGAAAGAGGTTTATTTCTGAGTTTACCCACTTCGAGTTGAACTTGCATCGCTTTATTTTTGGCCAATAAAGCATTAGCAATTTCACTATTAAAACCAGAAGTTTCCAGCCATACTTTACTGAAATTATCCAAATCATAATTCGATACTTTCTTTATTTCGTCAAAGAAATTTTGGGTGGTTACGTTTTGATAGGCATATTTCTGCAAATAATTTTTTACTGCTTTTTTGAACGCTTTCTCTCCAGTTCCTTCGCGTAAAACGTGTAATGCCCAGGCCCCTTTTTGGTAAAAAGTTAACGAACTCGCTTTGGCATTCAGCACCGGAATCGTATCGGTTTTGGAGGCTTGTTTGAGTTGCATAGCCGATTCATATAATTTGGAATAAAAATAATCGTCGCCATAAATTGCCCTTTCAGCCAATAAGGCATAATAGGTTGCAAATCCTTCCTGCAGCCAATGGTCTTTTCCGCTTTGGGCTGTAATCAAATCTCCAAACCATTGATGTGCCAATTCATGAGCATTGACATTCGTATAACTTCGATCCTCAAAACCAATAGTGTCTACAACATAACGGGTAGAAAATAATGTTGTGGTAGTATTTTCCATTCCGGCATACAAAAACTCACAAACCGGAGCCTGACGATAGACTTCCCAAGGATACTTCACTCCTATTTCCTTTTCCAAAAAATCAAACATTTCTTTGGAATAACGATACGTTGGTTCTTGTTTGGCAATATCTTTAGGATCAATATACATTTCTAATGGAATTCCAGATTTGGCTTTCAATGTGCTTTTGTCAAAATTTCCGATGGCTAGCATCAACAAATAAGAACTCATTGGTTTTTTCATTTTGTAACTCCAATAGGTAACACCATTGTTTTCGACTTTATTTTTTAAAAGTCCATTTGATACTGCTTGATATTTAGAATCAAAAACGATATCCATATTAAAAATCACTTTCTCATTGACATCATCAAAACTCGGAAACCAATTACTGGTGTATTTTCCTTGTCCCTGTGTCCAAATCTGTAAATTGTTGGTCGCCTCCGAACCTACAAAATAAATCGTTTGTTTGGGTTTGGCTTCGTATAAAAACTGAATGAAATTTTTTCCTTTGCGGAATGGATAAATCAAAAGCAATTCTTTTCCGTTGGTGGAAAACGAAATCTTTTTTTCATTTAGTTCCACTTCTGAAAAAGTCATATTTTGTGCATCAATTTTAATGGTGTCAATAGGTTTTAGTACTTGAAAGCAATAAGTAACTGCCCCATTGATACTTTTGTCAATAGGGTTAATCGTAATTTGACCATTGACAAATTTAAAATCTACGAATTTCGATTGTTGTGCGAATGCAAATGTGGATAGAAACAAAAAAAGATATTTCATTAAAACTGTATTTGAAGCTTAATTTATCCAAAGTTACAAAGGTTTAACCAACAAATCGAACTAAAATTGTAAGTTTACTTTCGAAAAAATAAACATGTATCATTGAAAAAGAAAGCCTTATTTAATTGGAGCAGCGGAAAAGATTCTGCTTTAGCATTATACAAAACCTTACGAGAAGAAGAATATGAAATTTGCTGTTTGCTAACTAGTGTAAATCAGCAGTTTCAGCGTATTTCGATGCATGGTGTTCGGGTCGAATTATTGGAACAACAAGCCAAAAGTATTGGTTTACCTCTAGAGATTATGCAAATTCCCGAAATGCCAACTATGGAAGTGTACGAAGCGGTTATGCAAACAACACTCTCCAAATTAAAGGAACAAGGAGTTAAACATTCAATTTTTGGCGATATTTTTCTCGAAGATTTACGAAAATACAGAGAAGATAAATTAGCTGAAATGGGTTTTGAAGGCGTTTTTCCGCTTTGGAAAGTTCCAACGCAAGAGTTGATTCAGGAATTTATTGCCTTGGGATTCAAAACGATTGTAGTTTGTGTCAACCAACGTTTTTTGGACAAAAGTTTTGTGGGTCGGGTAATTGACCAAAAATTTATTAATGATTTACCCAAAAATGTAGATGTTTGTGGCGAAAACGGAGAATTTCATACGTTTACTTTTGATGGACCAATTTTCAGTAAACCGATTGAATTTGAAATTGGCGAAGTGGTTTATCGTAAATATGAAAAACCTGAAAAAGAAGATACTTCAGATACCGCTTGCGACACTTCGGCTCCGGATGCTTTTGATTATGGATTTTGGTATTGTGATTTGGTAGCAAAATAAAAATGAAAAAGTACTGTAGTCTTGTAATTACAGTGCTTTTTTGTTTTTTGTAAATTGAAATAACTTAATTTGTTTTTTAGCAGTTACTCGCGTGAGGGGTTGTAGTGAAGCTCTTTTTTTATCCCGTTTTTTTAAGGGATAAAAAAAAGCGGAAACGAAAGACCCGACCCGTAGTTTTTACGGAGGGTCACGCCCAAATAAATAAAAACAAGAATGATGTTCTAGTCCAGCTTTGGCAAACTAAAAGTATCCAATGCGCTTTTTTCGGTCATAAGCGCTTCTATTTCACTAGATTTTCTTGGAGCTTCGGCAGATAAATTGACTGGAGCATTATCTGTTACCAAGATGTCATCTTCGATTCGTACCGCAATTCCCCACCATTTTTTGTCACAATCACTACCCTTTGGAATATAAATTCCGGGCTCAACTGTAAGCACCATATCTTTCTCGAAGGTGTTGTACATACCGGGATCGTGCACATCCAGCCCGATATGATGAGAAGTTCCGTGAGGGAAATATTTTCTGGATTCCTCGGCTGTTTTGATGATTCCCAATTTCATTAAACCATTGGTAATAATATCACGGGCTGCTTTATCTGGAGCTGTGAAGCTATTTCCAATTTTGACTGTTGCAATTCCTGCTTCTTGGGCTTCGTAAACCAAATCATAAATTATTTTTTGCTCAGGAGAAAACTTACCGTTGGCAGGAATAGTTCGGGTCACATCGGCGGTATAACCGTGATATTCGGCTCCTAAATCCATTAAGACCAAATCATTATCTACTTTCATTTTGGTGTTTTCTATATAATGTAAAACACAACCGTTGTTGCCGGCGCCAACTATCGAAGGATAGCCTTCGTACTCACTGCCGTATTTTTTATAGACAAATTCATGAATGCCCTGAATTTCGGTTTCAGACATACCGGGATGCATGGCTTTCATCGTTTCGCGCTGTCCCATTGCCGAAATACGAACAGCTTTGGTCAATAATGTCATCTCTTCTTTAGACTTAACTTCCCGTAAACTTGCCATATAAGTGATAATAGCTTTAGTATCTATATTTGTTTTTTTTGCTGCAATAGTTTTGGTTGCACTAATCTCATTTTGCAAATTCGAATCTGTTTTTACGTCCGACTTTACATTGTATCCAATTTGGCTTTTAAACGAACCAATTAATTTATATAAATCGGCTTCTTCTTTCTTGGAATCGCGGTAATCATCTTTGAAATCTGTAAAAAACACATTGCTAAAACTATAAAAGTCAATTCCTGAGTTCAGAAATTCTTTTCCGTTAAGGGCATTATCAAAACCTAGATTTTTTTTGGCTCCGTCAACTCCAAGACGAACGCCTGTCCATTGCTCTGCTTTGGGATTTTTTTCCTGAACGTAAAGTAGTTCATTATATGTTTTACCTTCTTTATTGGTTTGATTTTCCGAAAAAATGACCAAAACACAATTGGGCTCTTTATACCCAGTTAAATAATAGAAATTTGGATCCTGATGATATACAAAATCGACATCATTGGCTCGGTTTCGAACAGCATTTCCAAAAAATACTGCCACACTATTCTTTGGCATTTTTTGGCGTAAAGCCTCTCTTCGCTCCTTGTGAAATTCAGCCGACAAATAATCCGTTGGATTTCCATTTTGAGCTATTGCTGCAAAAACAAACACCACTGTGAGAATAAAAGAAAATTTGAATTTCATATTTATTTCAATTTTAGAATTTAATACCGATAGATTTTTGATAAATCGAAAGTAAATATAAATATTTTTTGGTGTTGGCATGTATTTTTTTTCTTCACAGGACTGTTACCAATTAAAAAAGAGAACAATAATAGCGTACGCCTTAGAGTTCTCTTTTAAGATTTTGTCATAAATTGAAATTAACCAAAACATCAAACTATTAACAAAACGCCCTAAACAATCCTTAATTTGATTACTTTTTTGTATTCAATTTCAAAAATGTTCAGTAACATCATTAATATAGATTGCATTTATTCTAAAAGGTTGCGTGAGGATAGAATTTTTTTTTCAAAAAGATACATTTATCTTTCCTCATACATTTTCAAAAGCTGCGTCACGGTATTCCAATTGCGAATTGTTGCCGTTACATTCAGTTTTTTTTCAATATATTTTTGGTCAAATCTGGTTTTGCCAGCTCCTACAGCGTACTTTATAAAAATTCTGCTTTCGTCAATGCTGGCTTCATCTGGTTTGAATTGACTAATTTTCAAATCGTTGATACTGTCGCTTCGCAACGTTGTCGAAATAAAAGCGACATATAATTTTTTTAAATCAGCTTCTTTCTCTTTCAAAAAAGGGTTGTTTTGGAGACTTTTTTCTAAATCGGTTTTTCCAATGACAACGATAGGAACTTCATGCCCAAAAGCCTTGAAAATTTCCTGTTTTATTTTAAAACCAACTGAAGCCGCATTTTCCTCCTCGCAATCCACAAAAACATTTCCCGATTGTATATATGTTTGCACATTTTTGAAACCAATAGCTTCTAAAGTAGCTTTCAAAGCGTCCATTTTTATCATATTGTGACCCGAAACATTGATGCCACGAAGGAGTGCGAGATGAGTTGTCATTTTATTGTTATTTTGAATTGCAAAAGTATTGTGTTTATTGGTATTATAAGGAGTATTTATTAAATTTTCACCTTTACAACTACTTTTTTTACTTTCGAAATTTGACCTGCTTTTACACTTTGTCTGTGAAGATCCTCGGGAAAAAACAATGTAAACATTTCTTCTTCTACCCTAAGCATTGATGTTTCGCCTTTATAGAACGTATAATCTTTTTCTAAATTTTCTTCAACAATCTCTTGATTGGTAAGCGGAACAAATCCCATAAATTCAACTCCTTGAATAACATATTGAATATCGATATATTTATGATGCCCTTCTAAAACACAATCTTTCTCATCTTTGGTGTCATATTCCTGAATAATAGCAAAAATAGCATCGTTCTCAATTTCATATTTTCCAGGTTCTAAAGCAACTAAATCAGTATTTGTAATGAATTCAAATCCTTTTGCCATTCTTTTGGTAAGTTGGCTGTATAGCCTGTAATTTTCAATTTTGTCAATAACCATTTTGTACTTTTTTGTTTTTAATTATAAATCTCAATTCCCTTGTCCCTTAATAAAGTTCTCAAAACACTATACAAAACACTAGTATTCCAATCTTTTAAATAACTAAAACCTCTATTAATATTTCTTGCATCATCCTCAGAATATATTGCAAAATAAGTATGATAATTTCTTGTTCTAACTTTGTCCCATGGAATTGATTTCTCAATTTCATTTAAAACACTACTTACATTGATTGTTATAAAATCTTTTGTAAAACCAACATCTCCGATGCTAAAATCTTGGCCATTTTTATGTTTTTCAATGAACTTATTTGTGATATCCTTAAAATGAAAATCCCACAACAAATCCAAAATTTCATTAAATTGGATATGATATTCTTTCTTTTTATTTCCAAAATAGGTTTTAAAATTTATTTTAAGAATTTTATTTTCTTTATTGCGAAGGAAAATTAAATATTCTCTTCCAAAAACAAATTTATATTGCATCCAATGTATGCCAAATTTGTATTCGATTATATCTTCTTTTTTAAAAAGAGTAGATGGGATTGTATATAAATTACTATCCTCAAATTGTATAAACTCTTTGCTAATTTTTAATTTCCTTGGATAATTATCTGTTAAGCCTCTTCTAATTAAGAATTCAGATTCTTGTACACTCATTGTTTAATGTTATAGGATTTAAAATTTATTTTCCAAATCTATAATTTTATAAATCAATTTCCTAAACATTCCCATTTCCAAATTTCCAAACAAAAAACTATCTTCGCTTTCTTAAAAAAGAGAAAAGAGTAGAGTCGAAATTCTATATTCTATATTCTAAAATCTACAATCTAAAATCTGCAATCAAAAAAATGTCCAACAACCTCCTAGAAACTCCCATAGAATTCCTCAAAGGCGTTGGTCCCAATCGGGGCGCGTTGTTGCGTAAGGAATTGGGAATTTTTAAATACGGAGATTTAGTCAATTTTTTTCCAAACCGCTATATCGATCGCACTCGCTATTATAAGATAAATGAGTTGCAAAATAATGTTGCCGAAATCCAGATTATAGGTAAAATAATTAATATAAAAACAGTCGAATTTGGTCGCAACCAAAAAAGATTGGTCGCCACATTTGTAGATGATACGGGGCAAATGGATCTCAACTGGTTTCAAGGTCACAAATGGATTAAAGAAAGCTTGAAGCTCAATGAAGTCATTGTTATTTTTGGAAAATGTGCTCAATACGGAAACCAATACAGTATGGCACATCCCGAAATTGAGTTGTTGAGCGAACACGAAAAAAGCTTACGTTCTGCAATGCAACCTGTGTATCCTTCAACCGAAACATTGGCAAATCGCGGTATATCGAATCGAGTCGTGAACAAAATGATGCATCAATTGTTTCTCGAAACACAGGCATTATTCAGTGAAACTTTGCCTTCATATTTGATAAACGAACTCAAATTGATTCCAAAGAATGCAGCTTTATTCAACATACATTTTCCCAAAAGTGCCGAAATTTTGGCGAAAGCTCAATTCCGGCTCAAATTTGAGGAACTGTTCTATATTCAGTTGCAATTGATAACGAAAAATTTGATTCGGAAGCATAAAATAAAAGGACATCCTTTCACAACAGTAGGCCAATTTTTCAATGATTTTTATCAAAATCACTTGCCTTTTGAATTGACAAACGCACAAAAAAGGGTAATCAAGGAAATTCGAACCGATATGGGGAGCAATGCCCAAATGAACCGATTGCTACAAGGTGATGTAGGTTCCGGGAAAACTATTGTTGCTTTTATGAGTATGCTTTTGGCTCTTGATAATGGTTTTCAAGCTTGTTTGATGGCGCCAACAGAGATTTTGGCCAATCAGCATTTTATAGGATTATCAGAATTGGCTACATCTTTAAATATAAACATCAAAATACTGACGGGATCAACCAAAATTGCGGCTCGTAGAATTATACACGAAGAATTGGAAAACGGTACTTTGCAAATCCTTATCGGCACACACGCTCTATTGGAAGATAAAGTGAAATTTCAAAATTTAGGATTGGCTGTTATCGACGAGCAACACCGCTTTGGAGTAGAACAACGATCCAAATTATGGAAGAAAAATGCAATTCCACCTCATATTTTGGTGATGACCGCCACTCCTATTCCTAGAACTTTGGCGATGAGTTTATACGGAGATTTGGATATTTCGGTGATAGATGAATTGCCTCCGGGGAGAAAACCTATTCAAACCGTACATCGTTTTGATTCGAATCGATTGAAAGTGTGGAAATTCATTCGGGATGAAATTGCATTGGGGCGCCAAATTTATATTGTTTATCCGTTAATTCAGGAATCGGAAAAAATGGATTTCAAGGATTTAATGGACGGTTACGAGAGTATTTCCAGAGATTTTCCATTGCCTCAATACTCTATTTCAATCCTTCACGGAAAAATGAAACCTGCCGATAAAGATGCCGAAATGAAACGTTTCTCCGAAGGGAAAACCAATATTATGGTAGCAACAACGGTCATAGAAGTCGGTGTCAATGTTCCCAATGCGAGCGTAATGATTATTGAAAGTGCCGAGCGTTTTGGACTGTCACAACTCCATCAATTGCGAGGGCGTGTGGGTCGCGGTGCCGATCAAAGTTATTGTATTTTGATGACTTCTTTCAAATTATCAAGTGACAGTAAAACCCGAATGGAAACAATGGTGAGTACCAATGACGGTTTCGAAATTGCCGAAGTCGATTTGAAACTTCGCGGTCCAGGAGATTTAATGGGAACACAACAAAGTGGCGTACTCAACCTTCAGATTGCCGACATTGTTCGGGATCGGGATATTTTACTTTTGGCACGAAATTATGCGATAAAAATTCTAAAGGAAGATGCCCCTTTGCAAAAACCAGAAAACGCTATCCTTAAAGCCGTTTTTATAGAATTGACCAAAAAGAAAAATATTTGGAATTATATAAGTTAGTTTTTGAGGTTGCTAAGTTTCTGAGATTCTAGGTTGTTTAAAAAAAAGACTCACAGTCTTAGTTACTTAGAACCTTAGAATCTTTTCTAAACCATTAAACCTTTCCATTTTTTTACCGTCTTATCTTTTAACTAGAAAAAGAGTTTTTGGCTAAATTTTAATATTTGTATGTACAAACGTTAAATAAAAATTAACAATTCCACTTTTCACAATTCTAAAACCTAAATTTGTAGATTCCTTATCGAAGGATATGTTAAACTTCTTTTATATTAAACCAATGAAAATAAAAAATCTTGTTTATGCCTTATTGATAATAGGGTTTGGTGGATTTATCGCCTATAGAATTACTTCGAATAATGCCAAAAATAATGGTTCAAAAGACAAAGAGAATAAAGACAAACCAATGACCGTAACAGGCATAATAGTCAATCCTAAGACTTTTGATAATAACTTATCCCTTTCGGGTTCTATTGAGGCCAATGAACAAATTGAAATTCACTCGGAAGTATCAGGGATTGTTGAAGGGATTTATTTTCAAGAAGGAAGTAATGTTTCAAAAGGACAACTTTTGTTCAAAGTTAATGATATCGAATTAAGGGCACAATTGGCTCAGGCAAATACAAAAGAAGGTTTGGCTTCCGAAAATGAAAGAAGGGCCAAACTGTTGTTGCAAAAAGAAGCCATTAGCCAAGAAGAATATGACATTGCAAGGGCAGATTACAAATCAGCTCAAGCGCAAAGTCAGTTAATTAAAGCCCAAATTGCAAAAACATCGGTACGCGCTCCTTTTTCAGGAAAAATTGGACTTCGCACTATTTCGCCCGGAACTTACATCACTCCTACTATTTTGGTTGCCAAATTGGTAAACAGCAGTAAATTGAAAATTACTTTTTCTATACCTGAAAAATATGCTTCTCAGGTAAAAACAAATACCCCTTTGAGTTTTACCGTTGAAGGTTCTGACGAAAAATTTACGGCTAAAGTTTATGCTATTGAACCAGAAGTAGCCGTAGCTACCAGAACGCTTCAAGTAAGGGCAATTACAGAAAATAGTCAGGGAAAACTATTGCCGGGTACTTTTGCAAATGTTGCATTGCCTTTGAGTATTATAAAAGATGCAATTGTTGTACCTACAGAAGCGATTATTCCAGTTCAAAACGGTAAGAAAGTCTATATATCCAAAAACGGTTTTGCCAAAGAAGTTATGGTAGAAACTGCCACTAGAACCGATGCTTCTATCTTGGTACTTTCTGGTTTAAAAGCCGGAGATACTTTGTTGACTAGTGGTGTAATGTCATTAAAAGATGAAACTCCTGTTAAGGTAATCATTAAATAAAAACAACTGTTTATTTAGATTTAGTATTCACTATTAAATCTAACTTTAAAATCTAAAATTACTTAAATGAGTTTATCCACTTTAAGCATAAAAAGACCTGTAATGACCATCGTTATGAACTTAACGATTATATTATTTGGTATTATTGGTTATACTTATCTGGGGGTTCGAGAATTCCCGTCGATAGATCCTGCGCAAGTTTCTATTCGAACGAATTATACAGGAGCCAATTCGGATATTATAGAATCTCAAATTACGGAACCTCTAGAAAAAGCAATCAATTCCATAGACGGAATTCGAAATGTAACTTCCTCAAGTGCTCAAGGAAGCAGCACGATTACCGTCGAATTCAATTTGGATAAAAATCTGGAGGAAGCAGCCAATGATGTTCGTGACAAAGTCTCACAAGCGATTCGAAATTTACCCCAAGATATCGATGCACCACCAGTTGTTTCTAAGGCTGACGCCAATGGAGATGCGATTATTTCGATGACCGTACAAAGCGATACTCGAAGTGCACTGGAACTGAGTGATTATGCCGAAAATGTAATCGGGCAAAGACTCGAAACCATTCCAGGCGTTAGTGGAGTTCAAATTTGGGGACAAAAAAGATACGCGATGCGATTGTGGATTAATCCAGAAAAGTTAGCTTCTTACGGTTGTACCGTTGCAGAAGTGCGTGATGCTTTGAATAGCCAAAATGTAGAATTACCTTCCGGAAAAATTACAGGTGATAATACAGAACTGACTGTAAAAACAGTAGGAAATCTTTCAAAACCTGAACAGTTTAACAATATTATCATTCGATCTGTTGGTGAAAAAATAGTTCGTTTTAGCGATATAGGAACTGCCGAATTAGGCCCTGAAAACGTAGAGACTAAAATGACGCAGTCGGGCACTCCCCTAGTTGGTGTGGCAATTGTACCGCTACCTGGAGCCAATTATTTGGATATCGCAAGCGCATTTTACAAAGAGTTTGAACGTTTGAAAAAGGATTTACCAAGTGATATTAAATTA
Organism: Flavobacterium sp. N3904; assembly: GCF_025947305.1. Classification (NCBI taxonomy): domain Bacteria; kingdom Pseudomonadati; phylum Bacteroidota; class Flavobacteriia; order Flavobacteriales; family Flavobacteriaceae; genus Flavobacterium; species Flavobacterium sp. N3904. The sequence goes on along the minus strand of NZ_CP110009.1, from coordinate 3,079,504 downwards.
AATATAGCCATTGACAATACCGTTTTTGTAAAAAAATCGGTGATTGAAGTAGCCGAAACGCTAGGAATATCAATTGTATTGGTAATTTTAATTATTTTCTTGTTTTTTAGGGATTGGGCAATTGCGTTCAGACCTTTAATCGATATTCCGGTTTCCTTGATTGCAACATTCTTTATTATGTGGCTTTTTGGGTTTTCAATAAATGTGCTTACACTGCTAGCCATTGTTCTTGCTACCGGACTAGTTGTAGATGACGGTATTGTGGTTACAGAGAATATTTTCAAAAAAGTAGAAGAAGGAATGTCTCCAATTGAAGCAGCAATAAAAGGCTCTAATGAGATTTTCTTTGCGGTAATTTCGATATCCATTACTTTGGCGGCTG